>QIKP01000052.1 GCA_003233055.1 Planctomycetaceae bacterium | reverse complement strand
TGGGCAGCCCCAGCCTGGTAAGAATTGTTTTGCTAAACATTTCCCTTACCAAGCTTAGGAGACTGCCACGATGTCGAGTGTATCAGGAAGCCTTGAAAACGGAAGTATCGTTCATGTCGATGAGGAGAAGATTCGCGGTCACGTAGACGAGGTGGTCCGTAGCAGCGTCGAGGCGACGCTGCTACGGGCTGCTGGGCGCAGAACCGACAGCTGTGCGGTGCGAAGCGTTACGAACGATCGGCGGACCGCGTCGACGGTCGGGCCGGCAGCTACGACCGCAAGCTTCAGACGAAAGCAGGCGAGGTCACATTAAAAATTCCTCGATTGCGGTCGCTGCCATTCGAGACACAGATTATCGAGCGTTACCGACGACGTGAGTCGTCGGTGGAAGAGGCCCTCATGGAGATGTAGGAGGATATTACCGAGGCGTTGTGGGGCACGCGTGTGTCGCCCAGCACGGTAAGCGGATTGAACCAGAAGCTGTATGAACGGATCGAGGCATGGCGAAACCAACCGATCGAAGGCGAGTTTGCCTACGTTTCGCTGGATGGTATCTGGCTGAAGCGTTCGTGGGGCGGCGAGGTGAAGAATGTGGCGGTCCTGGTGGCGATAGAGGTCGATCAGGACGGCTATCGGCAGGTGTTGGGCGTGTGTGAAGGCACGAAGGAAGACAAGGAGAGCTGGCGAGATTTTTACGTCACTTGAAGGAGCGAGGCCTTACGGGGGTCCAGTTGGTGACCAGCGACAAGTGCCTTGGTCTGGTCGAGGTGTTGGGCGAATTTTACCCTGAGGCGGCTTGGCAACGCTGCATGGTGCACTGGTACAATGTTGGCTCCTCGGTGCCGAAAACGAAAATGAAGGAGGTGATGGCGATGCTCAAGGCCATTCATGCTCAGGAAGACCGTGAGGCAGCCGAGAAGAAATCGGTCGACGTGGTGGCGAAGCTGGAATCGATAAAGCTTGGCAAAGCGTCGAGGGCGGTTGCGGAAGGAGCCGGCGAGACGCTCAGTTACATGGCGTTCCCACGCGAGCATTGGGTTCGCTTACGAACGAACAATCCGTTGGAACGGATCATGCGTGAGATTCGGCGTCGAACACGTGTGGTGGGCGCGTTTCCTGATGGCAACAGTGCGCTGATGCTCGTGGCAGCTAGGCTGCGGCATGTGGCCGGAAGCAAGTGGGGAACACGAAAATACCTCGACATGTCGCGGCTTCGTGATCAGCAGCGGGAGAAAAAATACGAAAATAATTGATTCGAAAACGTACTGACGAAAGCCGGCCGCGCGGCCCTGGGAAGGGGGCCGCGGGCCTACTGACTACCAAGCTAGGGCAAACCCAAAATCAAATGTGCGCATCTTGACGGACGCTACCTTCGATTCGCTCTCACCATGCGAAGGGTAGTAGCAACTCGATCGAGCCAAGTCGAGCAACTTGCATTGCTGTCGAACGCTCAGTTCGGCATGCCCCGATTCATTCCACTTCCGCTTAGCCATCGCCGAACTCGGCAGACTTTTTTTTAACCCAGTCGAGCTGTACCTTCAGACGCCCAATCTGCTCGTACAGCTCCGACGTTTGGGCTTCGTCCTCCGGCTTCGTTCGCTTCCGGCCATCCTCGAACAGCTCCGCCACTTGGTCGAGCAACTGCTTCTTCCAGGCCGAGATCTGATGCGGATAGACCCCATGCTGGCTCGCTAGCTCGGCCAGCGTCTTGTCTCCTTTGGCTGCCGCCAGGGCCACCTCTGCTTGAAGCCTGCCGAAAAATGCGTCGCTTCCTGCCCATGATCGGACCTCCTCAGGACGGCCCCGCCAACAGCGGAACTGCATACTATCAGGTGGTCCAGCTTTTGGGGTCCACTTCAGCGTAGCCCCGACCAAATTTGGTCGGGGCTATTTTTTTAGCGATCCATGCGGCGATCATCAAGCTCCCGCCGAGGGGGGCGATTCGGCCAAAGGTGCCTCGCAGGGTGTCGGGAACGAGGGCGACCGCGTAGAGCGACACGCCAAACAACACGACGCCCAAAAGCATGGCCCAAGCGGCGAACGAGAGGGCTCGGCCAGGCAGCCGATCCATCGCGAGGCCGATACCCAACAGGAAGAGTGCGCCGTACATCTGATAGCGTACGGCGGTTTCAAAATCACCCAGTCGCTTAGCGACCGCCGGCGGATCGAATCCGGCACCTTCGAGATAACCTGGTACGGCATGCGCCCCAAACGCACCAAAAGCAACAGCCAACGCGCCCAATACAGACGCGGTTCCTATCCAGCAGCGGGAAGATCGATTCATCCCGCTATTCTATCGGGCTGGAGCCGAACGCGTTAGGGTTTCACCGACCGCTAGAGCGAGCCGCACACGCATGTTCCGGTCACGGCGCTGCTATTCCAGCGTCAAACGATTGCCTTAGCGGAACATCCGAGTGATCACTGCTCTAAGGGATCGGCGTTCCTAGTAATCGGGCTTCTTCCTCTTCTTGGATGATGATTCGGGGAGTGACCATCATCATCAGGCTATCCGATTCGCGGCCGATGCCGACGTTGCGGAAAAGCCGATTGATGTAGGGGACCTTCGAGAGGAGTGGCACACCGAATTCGTTGCGGCCTTCGCTGAGCCGCTTGATACCACCCAGCAGTACCGTACCGCCGTCGGGCACGCTCACGGTCGTCGTGACCGAGACGAATTGGAACGTCGGCAACTGCACCGTGGTACCGCTGCGAATGACGTTGTCGGCATTGTCTACCGAATTGTTGTTGCCGTCGTCGTCGTCGTCGACCACGCTGCTGGAGGAGCTGGTCGTGGTCGAGCCTTCAAACGTAAACTCCTGCACGTCGCCAATCTCGCTGAAGAACGGCACCACCGTCAGTCGGACGTATCGCCGATCATCGGAGACGACCGCTTGGATCGTCATGAGTGTCCCTTCGGAGAGGACAACAATCACTGGCTGCTGTGCCGCTGCAAACTCGCCGACGACTGGGATCACGCTGATCACGAACGGAGTTTGCTGCGTGTCGGCAACGAACGCCTGCTGGCCGTTGAAGAGCGTTACCTTCGGAGCGTTGAGGACATTACTTCGCCGATCGCCTTGGGAGGCTTCGATCAGGAAGTACGCCTCGATATCGCTAAGAATGGCGAACCCAAAGTTGGCTACCGTTTGGGCACCACCAAATTGAGGCACCGCTAACCCAAAGCTTTCCTGCCGGAACGGGATATCAAGGTCGCCGGTAAATCGAGGAAAGTCGGTAAGGCTGGTCGGAGTTTGGATACCGACCACGGAGCTGGAACGGTTCCCCTCAAACGCGCTCCCTGGAACCAGGTCGTTGTTGTCAGGCGAGGTTCGGTCGTTGATGTTCATGTCGAAGTCGATACCAATCCGCTCAAAGAAACTGTCGTTGAGGCGAATGAATCGGACTTCGATCGTTACCTGCAAATCTTGCAGCCGCCTTAGCTGTTCAAGGAGGTCGGCGATCTGTTCGTGAACGTCCTGAGTCTGGCTGATGACGAGGCTCAGGTTGGTTGGAAAGGGGCGAATCTCCGCTTCCGGTCCACCATTCTCAACCCAGGTATCGCTCGCAACGGTCGAGATAATGAGGTCAATGAGCGAATCGAAGTCCGCATTGGCTGCACCTCCCGCACCTCCTGGGCCGCCACCGATCGGCAGGCTGGTCGGTCTACCGCCACTACCAGGTTGGGCGAGCGCCGTTTCGGGAATGGGACCATGGCTATCCCCCGGGGCTTGGCCATTGACCATCGCCATCGGCCCGGGAGCTCCAAAGCCGCCTCCGCCGTACCCCATCGCCGCATGGGCATCATTGATAAGGCCTTGCAAACCCATCGAATTGTCGGGCACGAAATTGGGGATCGGGATAACCAAGTCAGCGACGTTGTAGATCACTGCATAGGTTTCCCCCTCGCCAATCTGCTCGCTGGTGATTTTGAGCACCTCGTCTTTAACGACATAGCTGAGGTGCAGCGGTTCCAAGATGAGGTTCAGTGCGCTTTTCAGCGAGATCTCGCTATTGATGTTGAGCGAAACGCGCGTGTCGCTCGAGACGGCCTCTTGCCCGAGCCCACGAGGATCGAGCACCATGTTGACACCGGTGGCTTTCGACAGATCGTCGATCACGGTGCTAAGGGGTTCGTTGTTGTAGCGGATGAGTACCGGCTTCTGAAGATTGTGCTCGATTTCCAATTCGCGAGGGCTACGTCGGCGGCCTCTTTCGCCAGAGGGGCGGCGGTTTTGGGTCAAGGCACCCCACTCTTTTGGATAGACGCTTTCGTGCCCGTCCGAGGTGGTATGGACCGAGGCCTCATTAATGTCGGCAAAGGCCTCCCAATAGCTCCCCTCTTTGCGCTGGGCCACATCCTGATTGATGAAATTGCGACGGATCATCTTCGACATTTTCATGACTTGCTCGACCACCGGTTCGTTCGGAGCGATCTCCCGAAGCCGCATGGCAACCTGTTCCGCCTCGTGATAGCGCTGTTCCTCCTGAAATTGGTTGAAGTCGTCGACCAACTCGGCGATCTTGTTCTGCATGTCGAGCTGGAGCTTTTGGCGTCGATCGATCTCGGCGAGGATCCCGGCATTCCGTTCGTCGAGTTCCAATTCTGCACGGTGGGCGTCGATGTACTGCTCGGTTTCGGCAATGGTGAGGTCGACACGACGAATCAATTGCCGGCGAAATTCTTCCTTCAGTCGGCTTTTGGCCACTTCTTCGCGAATTTCTTCGAGCATGTGCAACGATTGGCGGGGGTTCTTCTCACGAGACTTGCGCGACTCGGACTGAATCCGTCCGACATCGGAAGCAAGCTGCCGAGCCAGCACTTGCTGATCGTTATCGCTCGCCGCCAAAGGACGCGAGGTTTCCTCCACCGAGACATCCGCTAACTGGGGCGGCAGCGGCTCGGGCTGTGGAGAGAGCATCTTCAGATGGCTATCGAGACGCTGGCGATTCGCCGCGTCGAGGGAGTCCCGTTGCTGGTTCGCTCGCTGGAAAAACTCCAAAGCACGCGCCTGATCACGATCCTTCAGCGCCTGTTCACCGTCCAAGAGCAACTGGTCGGCACCTAGCGCTGGAATCTCCTCCGGCTGCTTGGCAACGGGCGGGGGAAGTTGAGCAAAACGTAAATCTCCCCATTCGGGAGTCGCATCAACGGCTGGTTTCAGCGGGAGTTCCTCCGTCGACATAAGCGCCGCTGGTGTTGCGTAACGATTGGAGGGAGCAGGAGAGGAGGTGGCTGCCCGGACGTTGGTGTCTTGGGTGCGACGCTGCTCCAGTTCCCACGCAAGCTGCGAAGGGCGATCCTCGCCAGCCATGAATTGGGATTCGGGTACCTGCAGCGCACTCGCGCTGGCGGTGAGCTTGGCAGCCTTTGCCAAGTCGCCTCCTTCCATCGCGGCCCGAGCCGATTGCATGAGGTCCGCCACCTGATTCTTGGGGGAGGCGGGGCGAGCCTGTGTCGATGGTGGAGCCGGCAGCAGATTCGTCGTTGGATAGTTTTCAGGAATCGGACCGGTCGCGGTTAAAGGGGTGCCTGCCTCGTCGCCGATGGCGGGCAAAGTGCGAGGTTCGTCTTGTCGAAAATTCTGGTAGGGACTTGTGGCGGATGTTTGAACCACGCCAGATCCTTTGGCGCTCGGCATGCCCTCAAGGGGCATAACGGAATTCCGTGGTGGGCTAGAGGTAAGAAACGGGTCGGTTTCGACCTGGCCCTTAACGCCTAAGGCACCCCGAAGTGCGTTGGTGAGGCGCGATCCGCCGGTGGGAGGACCCCCGTTGGGCGACCGCTGCGACTCCGCACGAATCAGCTCTCGACGAAGGGAACTTGGCGTGTCGCCAAAGTGAAACAACGGGTAACGAATTCCCGCCGCCTCCGCCTTCTCAACCAGCTGACTTGCTTGGGCGAAATCCCCCGACTCGATCGCCTGCCGAGATTCGGCGAGTAACCGGTCGACCTCCTTACGCGAGAGCGACTTGGCTTCCTGCGCGGCGGATTGTGAAGGGGCTTGGGCACCAAGCGGGCAGGCAATGCTGACCGTGAGGCAAAGTCCCAAGAGAATCACCAATGATTTTTTCGTCCCTGTCGCGTTCAACACGAATCTCCTTGTTGCGTTCCATCGCATCGGCACACCGCTCAAGCGAGGTGCTGCAGAACGGTATTCGATTCCGCCATTTAGCGAAATACGGCTTTCGTTGAAATTTAGTAAGGGCCCCCAACGAACCACCAGGAAAAGCCCGGATGGCAAGCAGTTCCTCCTCCAGCCGAATCTTGGCAGGGGGGTGGGAACTCGAAAATCGAAAAGGGTTCGGCGATCTGGTAAGACAAGCGAGGCGTAAATAGGCGATACCGAGATTCGGGTCAAGACCAATTCGCAACGATCGCGGAGTCCGAGGTACCCGCAGAGAGTCTGCCCGTAACCCCGGCCAAGATTGGTCGGGGCTCATGGGTCGATCTCATGGGTCAGGGGCGGGGCCCAAAGAGAGGGCGTCGCCGAGAGGGAGGTCAGTCCCACCACCATTGGTCGTCGGCGAGCTGGGAAAGATCGACCTTGTCCCGCGCAGCGATCACCTTGCCCTCCTCGTCGGTCAAAAGATTCGAGGAAGTGAGTGCCTCGGTCGGACGAATCTCGACACCGCCACCGATCGGCGTCATCAGCGTGCGGCCTTTCCAAATGGCGTTGACTGCCGTGGCAACTTGCTGCGGGGCATTATAGGTCTCGACCGGGTAGGTCGCTTCGCTGGCGAAAGTCTCCATCGCCCAGCCGACTTGTCCGTAGAGGTCATGTTGTTGAAGAAACGCGGCGGCAACCGCCATATCAATACAATTGCGAAGCTGGGCGTAGACGGGCGATTTTTCTGCCAGCTTGGGATAGACGTCGGTAAAGGCTTTAGTGAAGTGGCTGCTTGCCCGGTTTACCCGGCCCGAAGCAGCGCGTCCTCCCTGTTGCGAAACGAATTCGTTCTCGCCTACCAATTTCACCCCTTCGCCAACGATTTCCATCGCCAAGCCATCGTCCGAGACACGGACACACTCGTAGTTGGGCACAAAATACCACCGCTCCATCGCGTTTCGGCTTACAGCTGCGGGATTTGCGCGGTCGACGTAGCTTTTGAGCCGCACCGGGGGTCTTTCGAGATTGATGCCGATCAGTTTCATCCGATAGTCGGCTTCGACCATGATCTGGGCGAAGTGAGTCGTTGCCGGTATCCCGCCAACGGTGATGGTTTGCAGGCCAAGCTTATCGCGAAGTTGGTTGACGATAAACTGCGTGTCGTTCGGCGTGGCGTTTCGGCCGAACTGCACGAGGAACTGATGCATCCGCGAAAGCCCTTCAGGCGTCGGATCGATCGAGCAGTAGAGCAGCGGCGAGTCGTTCTTCTTCTCCGGGGGAAACGCACGGAGTGCCGTGATCATGTCTTGAAGCTCGAGGACAGGTCGGCCCGACGCAATCCCGCGCATCCGACCCGACAGGTCCTCGCCCCACGGTTCCGCCGGGCCGGCAATGACGATGTCGCCTGTCTCGGGATACGTAAAGACGTACTCGATGCGGGTGATGCCGGCGAGGTGTTTCATCGCGTCGTCCGGTCCGCTACCTGCTTCGATTTTCTCACGAATCCTTCGTTCCAGCCGGGTAAGCGAAACTTTGCGAAGCTTGCTGACTTGGGTGAGGTCGCCTTCGAGGCGTCCCATCGCTTCTTGAATGCGCTGCCCGGTGAGTTGTCCGGTTGGATCGGCAACCGATTGCCGGTGCAAGACACCCTTGGCATCGACTGCCACGCCGGAGACCCCTTGGGCACCTCCACCACCTCCACCACCCCCAAATCCGCCGCCACCTCCACCGCCGCCAAATCCGCCACCGCCACCACCGCCACCAAACTGGGCGTAAGAGAGGGGTGCCAAGGAAAGGGTGAGCGACGCGACCAAGGCGATGACAAAAGCGAAGAGCAGGTTTCGAAAAGTCTGCGAGCCCATGCGGGACCTCTATTTGTTTCGGTGCTTTTTTGGCGTAAGGGCGTAAGGGGAGCCTACGGGATTTTGCCCTAGAAATCTCTCTAACCTGATAGTAGTCGGGCGCTTGGAGCAAAGCAAGAAATGGGACGGAGAATTGCTGCCCTTTCATCGTGGTCGGGCCGTGTTAGCCGGCGGGCTTGCCCCGCCGTGCAGAACATGGCGGGACAAGCCCACCGGCTGACGACACCGGCCGTCAGCTAGCTCGGGGAGGGAGAGCGCCTGAAAAACCGGGACCTTCCCTCCAATCCGACACCCATGTTGCCAAATGTCACCCCAGCACGTCGGAAATTGGCATCACGTCCCTATCCAGGCGGCATATTTTACCAGCCCTTGCTGATCCCCTTTTTTCCACCCGCTAATGACCACCCGCCGACTAACCCGAAATGCCCTCCTGGTGGCAATCGCTTGGACGATTGTTGTGGCATCGGGTTGCGCGCTGAACCGGTTGCCTCGGATCGACCCAACTGGCCGGCAGCTTCTGGTCTTCCCCGACCAACCGGCAGCCGGTGGTCTCGCTCCCGCCCTACCGCCGGGTGGATTGCCTGCCATCCCCCCCAATAGCGTTGTTTCTCCGATCTACACCGATTCGTTACTCCCCGGCTCACCCGGGGCGATCGCCTCGACCGACGCGTTTGGCCGACCGGTCATTATCGGTGCGCCGGTCGCTTCGGTCACCGGCGGACCGATCGCTCTGCCGACGCTGCCGGGAGAGCAAATCCGCATTACCCCGGAACGTCTCCTTGCCCCTGTCGGGAGCGAAGTCGTCCTTCGGGCGGGTGTTTGCGCTACGAATGGCTACCTGCGCACCAACGAGCGAATCGAGTGGATGCTCGATCGGGCCGGCACGGGGCAAATTGTGACCGTGGGAAATCGAGGCGAACTTGACTTCGCCCGGATGCCGTGGAACATGCCGCGCAAGGTCGACAACTACTTCGCCATTGGTGCCACCTCGCCCTTTGTCCAGCATTTGGATCGTGGCACGCCCAACCCGGCCGATGACATTCCGATCCGGAAGGGGGATGGCTGGATTACGATTTCCTCGCCAACGGAGGGGACCAGCTACGTCACCGCTTACGCACCGAAAGTCGAAAATTGGGCCGGCCGAACTGCTCGAGCGATCATCTACTGGGTCGATGCTCAATGGACGTTTCCGTCCCCTGTAACGCTCGCCCCAGGAGAAAGCCATACCTTGACGACGACCGTCACTCGGCAGACCGACGGCGCGCCGATTGCCGGTTGGATCGTTCGCTACCGCGTGGCGGGGAGCGGGGCCGGCTTGGGTTACGATGGGGGACAGACCTCCGAGGTGACCACCAACGGACAGGGGCGAGCAAGCGTCGAGATCACCCCGACCGACTCAAACTCGGGTACCTCCAACATCGCCATTGAGATCATTCGCCCCGAGCAGTCGGGCGTGGCGTCGAGCCCGCGAGTCCCCCTTGGGAGCGGAGCCACGACCATTACTTGGGCCGACGGAGGTATCTCCGGATCACCACTCCCCGTCATACCTCCCGCTGCCCGGGCACCGGCTGCCCTCCCGCCAGTCGATGCCGGTCCCATCCCTCCCTCCACAGCCACCCCTTCGCCCCCCCCCGCCCCCCTGGCCAGGGCCGATCTTTTTGTCCGGATCGAGCAGCTGACCCAAGGCCCGTTTCGTGTCGGCGACGAAGTCGAATTCTCAGTTGCGGTGGTGAATCAGGGGGAAGGAATCGCACGGAACGTGAAAATCGTCGACGAGTTTGCTCGTGGACTCTCCAACTCCGCGGCGGCCCCTGGCGAACAATTCATCAAGACCGACACGCCCTTCGACCTTGCCTCGGGCGAATCGCAGTCGATGCCACTCACGTTCCGAATCACCGAATCAGGTCGACTATCGCATAGCGTTACCGTGACGGCCGACAACGCGGTGAGTGCCAGCGAGCGAGCCTTTATCACCGTCGACCAAGCCATCGTGGCGGCGCAGCCCTCGCTGCAAGTCTCTATTGTCGGGGTTGCGCAGCAAACCGTTGGCGATCTCACCACGTTTCGGGTGACGGTAGAAAACAGGGGCAGCACCGCTGTGACGAACCTCCGAATCACCAACGACCGTGACCCTGAGCTGGTTCCTAAGCAAGCGTACGAACCTTACGACAAGCCGCTCTTTCAACGAACGGGCCAAGTACAGTGGCCCGTGGCGCGATTGGATCCGGGCAGGAAGGCGATTTTTGAGATCGAGTGCCAGTGCGTCGCCGCCGCGCGAAGCACCTGCACCCGGGTGGAGGTGACGGCAGACGGACTGACGGTTCCCGAGAGAGCCCAGAAGTGCCTTGAAATCCGTCAGCCCCTTGGCGGCAGGGGGCTTGGTGCCGCACCGCCCGTCACGTCTCCTGGCTCAGGGCGACCCCTATCGCTCACGCTCGACGCCACCCCCAACCCGGTCCGGCTGCAAGGAAGGGCCGTTGTCTACGTCCTGGCGACCAACAATACCAACCAAACCCTCGTCGCTCCTAACCTACGAGTGCTCATTCCGCTCGGCCTCGAAGTCGATCGAACTCACCTCCCTTCGACGCTCTCTGCGGAGCCCCTGCGCCGAACCGATGGAACGGTGCTCACGTTCTCGGCACCCGACTTAGAGCCGGGGGGCAAGTATTCCCTGCCCATCACCGTGACCGCCTCCCAACAGGGAAACGGAACACTCTGGGCCGAAGTGAGCGCGAGCGGGGTTGCCTCCGAAGCGATCTCCTCCGACATTGAAGTCATCGGCCGGTAACTGGTCGTGTCGGGCGGGGCCAGCCTGCCGGCCAGCCTCTCCTCGGTCTCCACGGATGGCGGACTCATGTCCCACCCAACGACTCGCTTCGTGCTACTTCGGCACGAAGTTCCGCCCGATGCCGGGCGCTCCAGCCATTGGGACCTCTTGCTCGAGCGAGACGACGCCTGCTGGACCTGGGCCCTAGAAAAATTGCCCACCGACGGCTCAGGGTCAATGCCGGCAAAGCGGTTGCCAGACCACCGGAAGCACTATCTCGACTACGAGGGCCCCGTGAGCGAAGGTCGGGGGATCGTCTCTCGGGCGCGCGCTGGTGGGTGCGAATGGCTGGAAGAGACCGCACTGCGAATCCGTGTGCGGCTGACAACTGGAAGCGATCAGCAAGAATGGCTCTTCGAACAGGTCACTGGCGACCGCTGGCGCGCTACGGCTAACGACGTGGCTCCTTTTCGGAAGTAGCTTTGGCAAGTTCTGGATCGACTTTTTCGGTCCGCCCGGAGAGAAACAACCGGCCTTCGGACAGCTCGATCGCTTCGAGCACTCGCCGTTCGCCCTCCCCCGTGTCCCAAAGCTGTCGCTCGATGACCATCACCTTGCGTCCGTTGTTTTGTGTCCATCGTATGGGCAATCCCGCGTTTTGAGTCACTTGCGAGAGCTTGTCGATAATCTCTTTGCTGGGTAGCGGAAGGGCTCCGGCGAACACCGCCTGAATTTCGATCGCTAAGTCGCCTTCTTCCGTGACGAACGGCTCGAAAGCCACGCTCACGACCGTGCCCACACCAGACACATCCGTAGCAGCCGCCAACAACACCGCCTCGGACGTGATCGCTATGCGTGGATCACGAATATCAGCAGGAATCGCCTTGGGGAACAACTCCGGTAGTTTCAGCGCGAGCCATCCGTTGATCTCGTCGGCGGCGACCACGGTTTGCCATTCGCCTTCCGATTGCAGATCGCTTTGCAAGGCGGTGAATCGGCTTTCGAGTTGGCGGCTCTTTTCCTCCAGCGCCACAGGGTCTTCCTGGAGCGCTTCGAGATAGTAGGGCTGCGTCGTCGTGACGGCCCAGTACATCCCGCTCAGCCCGACACCGACCACCACCACCCCGATCAGAAGCCCCAACAGTAGGAGTTTTTTCATAGCGATTTCTCCTCAGTTCCGTTACCTTGCTCCGTTACGTTGCCTGGAACGAATGGTAGAAGCCTTCACCCTGGGGGTCAACGCAAATAGAGCGAGCCGTGGCGTCCCCGCCCACGGGAGACTGTCCGCGGTTCCCACGGCTCGAGGACGAGCGGGCTCGCTGTGCACAGGAGGGGCAGAGGGCGGAGAGCGTCCCCTCTAGCCGACGAGCTACGCCTCGTCGGCGAGCCCTTGGCGATCTTGGCGATTCAAAAAGGACTCTGCAATCGTCCTGCTCACCACTCTCCGGTCCTTTCTCGAACCACCCCCGGAGACTAGAATTGCGGGTTTTCACGCCCTCTCACCGCAAGCTTGCAGCCATGGATGACGATTCGCGCAGCCCCGAAGACGAAAACCTCACCAATCCGCTCGTCGCTCGCCGCAAAAAGCTCGAGGCGATCGAGGCTCTCGGTATCGATCCGTGGGGGGGGCGGTTTGAAAACCGTCAGCCGATCGGGCAGATTCGCGATCGGCTCGCCGAAGTGATCTACCAAACCGAAGAGGGAATCGACCACCCACTGCCCGACTTCGACAGCCAGCCGGACGATTTCAACTTTCGCCAATGGAAAGCCGACCAGGGCAAAGGAGCATTGATCGGCCCGATGGTTCGCGCCGCGGGGCGGATCATGCTCCATCGCGACAAGGGAAAACTCCACTTCATCGACCTCCAAGACATGACCGGCTCGATCCAGTTGATGGTCGGCAAGAAACAGGTCGGCGACGATTGGGCCATTGTCGAGCAGCTCGACATGGGCGACCTGATCGGCGTCGATGGCAAGCTCGGAGTCTCCAACACGGGCGAGCTCTCGATCTTTGCCGAGCAGATTCACTTCCTCACCAAGACGCTCGACCCACCTCCCGAAAAACATCACGGGCTAACCGACCCCGAACTCCGCCAGCGGATGCGTTACGTCGATCTGGTGCATACCGATGGCGTGATGGAGACCTTCCTCGCCCGCACGCGAATCGTTCGGAGCATCCGCGAGACGCTTGCGGGGCGCGATTTCATCGAGGTCGAGGGGCCAACGCTCCATTCGATCGCCGGCGGTGCTGCGGCGAGGCCGTTTACCACGCATCACAACGCACTCGACATCGACCTTTTCCTGCGGATCGCCTTGGAATTGCACCTCAAGCGACTCTTGGTTGGAGGCATCGAGCGCGTTTTCGAACTGGGCCGCGTCTATCGCAACGAAGGGATTAGCCCCAAGCACAACCCTGAATTCACGATGCTCGAAGTCTACGAGGCGTATGGCGACTACACGACGATGATGGACCTGACCGAAGCCTGCATCACCGATGCGATCGAGGCTAAGGGAGAAGGCAAGGGAGAGGAGGTGTCGTACCTGCTTCCATGGAAAGAGACGACGATCGACTTCACGCCCCCCTTCGCTCGAAAAACATACGACGAACTGTTTGCCGAGCACGCGGGCGTCGATCCGCACGACGCCGAAGCCGTGATGCAATTGGCCAAGGAGATTGGCTTCGCAACCGAGGGAAAGCATCCCGACGTGATTAAGAACGAGGTGTTTGAAGAAAAGGTGGAGGAGGCGCTGGTCGGGCCGATCTTTGTGACCGACTACCCGGCGAGCATCTGCCCCCTGACCAAACGGAAGCGAGACAATCCGGCCGTGGCCGAGCGATTTGAGCTATTCGTCCAAGGGATGGAGGTTGCCAACGCCTACACCGAGCTCAACGACCCGGATTTGCAGCAAAAACTGTTCGAGACACAGCTCGATGGCCTGAGCGAGGAAGACTCGATGGCCAAGATGGATCACGACTTTATTCGGGCACTGCGCAACGGCATGCCCCCGGCAGGTGGGCTGGGGATCGGAATCGATCGGCTGGTCATGCTGCTGACCAACTCGCAATCGATCCGCGAGGTAATTTTGTTCCCGCTCCTGCGACCGGAGCATTGACCAGGTGGGTGGCGTGCTAGCATGACAACCGCTCTGGGCGCGTGTTGCTAATGGCCTGTATGGTGCGGATCCTACCCGCCGCGCATTCGTGGCGAACAGCCCACCTCGTACGCCATGGATGGCCATGTATAAGCTCCTGCTCTGCTGGCGTTATCTCCGAACACGGTACATCGCGCTCGCGTCGATCATCAGCGTGACGCTTGGCGTGGCGACGATGATCGTGGTCAACGCCGTGATGGATGGCTTCGCCCACGAAATGCAGGGACGGATGAACGACATCCTGTCGGACGTGATTGTCACAAGCCGCAGCATGGAAGGGATGCCGAACCCAGAGTGGCACATGGACGAAATTCGGAAGATCGCGGGGGATGAGATTGTCGGCATGACACCGACCACCCAGGTGCCGGCCATGCTCGGCTATTACCACCGGGGTCAATACGTCACGCGGCAAGTGAACGTCATTGGCATCGACGCCGAAACCTACGCCAGCGTGAGCGCGTTTGGCCGCTACCTGCAACACCCCAAGAATCGCGAACAGTTGAGCTTCGACCTGCGGGAAGATGGCTACGACGTCCTCGACCACCAGGCCGACAATTCCGCCAAAGCGAAGCCACGGGTTCAGATGAAAAAGGCTGGCTGGAAACACCGCCGCGAGGAGGCCGCGTTTGACAAGCGGATCGCCGTCGCGCCCCAACCGACCGAAGCGGCGACTGCTAGCAGCGACAGCCCCTTTGCTGGCGCCCGTCCACCCGAGGGAACCACCTTCGACCCCGCGACCGAGCAGCACGAAGGGTGCGTCCTCGGCATCGGGCTTTGCAGCTACCGGCTGGCGGATGGCACCGACCAATTCCAGGCTCTGCCGGGCGATGACATCGAAATCCACTACCCGTCCGCTGGCCGGCCTCCTAAATTCCTGCACACCAAGCTAACCATCACGGACGTCTACGACAGCAAGATGGCCCAGTACGACATGAGCTACATGTTCATGCCTCTCGCCAAATTCCAAGAGATGCGAGGGCTAGTCGATCCCGAAAGTGGGATTCGCTTCGTCAACGCGATCCAAATCAAGCTCCAGCCGGGGGCCGACCTCAATGCGTTTCGAGATAAGCTACGAGACCATTTCGAGCTGCACCTCTACGATGTCCGCACGTGGCGCGACATGGAAGGCCCGCTGCTCGCGGCGATTCAGACCGAAACGTTGGTGCTCAACGTGCTGCTCTTCCTGATCATTGCTGTGGCTGGCTTCGGTATCTTGGCCATTTTCTTCATGATCGTCGTGGAGAAGACTCGCGACATTGGCATACTCAAGAGCCTGGGGGCATCGAGTGGCGGCATCCTGGGCATCTTCTTGACCTATGGACTTAGCTTGGGCGTCGTTGGCGCGGGGCTCGGCATCGGTGGCGGGCTGCTGTTCGTTGCCTACATCAACGAGATCGCCGACTTCCTCGGGCAGATCACCGGCCAACCAGTCTTTGACCCGGCCGTCTATTACTTGTACCGCATCCCGACCCTCATCGAGCCGCTGACGATCGCTTGTATTGCCGCCGGTGCGATCGCCATTGCCGTGCTGGCGAGTCTGCTACCGGCTCGCCGTGCGGCACGATTGCATCCGGTCGAAGCGTTGCGGTTTGAGTAGTTTCTCCAATTAATCCGACGAGACGTAGCTCGTCGGCTATTCGCACACAACGATTCGATGACATGCAAACAGAAACTCCTCCATCGGCGGCCGTATTCTCTCCGCTGCTCGCCGCGCAAAACATCTACAAGACTTACCGCAAGGGAGCGAACGAGGTTCCCGTGCTCAAGGGAGTCGACTTTGCCGTCGCCCGTGGCGAACTCGTGTCGATTGTTGGCCAGAGCGGCAGCGGCAAAAGTACGTTGCTCCATTTGCTGGGCACGCTCGACCGGCCCGACGAGGGAGAGATCTACTTCGAAGGCCATCGTATCGACAACCTAGCACCAGCGGGATGCGACTTGCTGCGCAATCGCCACATCGGAATGATCTTTCAGTCGTACCATCTGCTGCCAGAACTCTCGACGCTGGAGAACGTGCTCGCACCGCTGATGATTCGCCACAGCACCCTAGGCTACTGGGGCAAACGTCGCGAGTACCGCCAGCGGGCGGCGGAGCTGCTCGACACCGTTGGCCTGAGCCATCGCCTCACGCATAAGCCGAGGGAACTCTCGGGGGGCGAGATGCAGCGGGCGGCGATCGCCCGGGCATTGATGGCCAAGCCGAAGTTGCTCCTAGCGGATGAACCGACAGGAAATCTCGATCGGCAGACAGGGGAGGAAATCCTCGAAGTCCTGCACCAGTTGAACGCGGAACGTAGCCTCTCTATAGTCATGGTAACGCACGACCCAGCGATTGCCGCCCGCGCCGACCGGACCGTCCACCTGGTGGAAGGCCGCGTGGAGCAAGGCGACCGAGCGGCGGCGTGAGCCCTGGTTCGTGAGCCGTGAGCCCGCCCGTCCTCGGGCCGGGAAATCCTGGGCTCGCTGCCATTTCTAAAAAACGAATCATGCCAAAAAAAATCTACATCAACGGCCAATTCCTCGCCGAAGCGGACGCCAAAATCAGCGTCTTCGATCATGGGCTGCTCTACGGCGATGGCGTGTTCGAAGGGCTGCGGATTTACGGTGGCAAAGTCTTTCGACTCGAAGAACATGTGGATCGTCTCTTCGAATCGGCCAAAGCGATTTGGCTCGAACTTCCCCTCTCGCGTGAGGAAATTTGTGAGGCAATTAACCAGACGGTGGCGGCAAACGAGCTCCACGATGGTTATGTTCGGGCAATTGTTACCCGAGGCGTTGGAACGCTGGGGCTCGATCCGCGACGGTGTAGCGATCCGCAGTTGATCCTCATCGCCGACAAGATCGCGCTCTATCCCGACGAGTACTACCAGAATGGCCTGGAGATCATCACGGTAAGCGTGATCCGCAATCACCCCGCCGCGCTGAGCGCGCGTATCAAGTCGCTCAACTACCTCAACAACATCCTCGCCAAAATTGAGGGAATTCAAGGCGGGTGCATCGAAGCGCTCATGCTTAACCACAAGGGCGAGGTAGCCGAGTGTACGGGGGATAACCTCTTCCTGGTGAAGGAAGGGAAAGTCACCACGCCCCCGCTCGACGCCGGTATCCTCGCAGGCGTCACCCGGGCGGCCGTGTTGGAGCTAGCCGAAAAACTGGGGCTAAGTGCAACGGAGCAAGTCCTCACCAAGCACGACATCTACGTCGCTGACGAATGTTTCCTGACCGGAACCGCCGCCGAGGTGATCCCGGTCGTTCAGCTCGATAGTCGAATGATTGGTGATGGAAAACCGGGGCCCGTGACCAGGCAACTGACCGAAGCGTTTCACCAAATGGTAAGAGAGTAGTGGCCAACCACGTCGCTCTCCCTCCCGACTCCACCCAGAGGCTGGAGCGACGGGAAGGTCGGAGCGACTATTCGTTCGCTGCCGTTGTCATCCGTCCCTTGAATTCGGCATTCTCAACATCGCGAAAGTTCACCAGTTGTTCGCCCACCATCGCGATCCGAGCCCGGTCGTCTTTCGACAATCGCCAGGTGAATAGATGTTCGGCCCGCAGGGTGGTCTTCTCTGGATTGTCGAGCGATAGGTGGACCTCGACCGGCGCGACGTGGTGCTTGGCAAGCGCTTGGTTCACTGCCAAACGCGGCAGGGGAGGCATGCCGGAGGAGAGCAGGCAGTTGAGTTTGGCGTAGCTGTCGAAGTAGCTCCGCAATTCGCCGGCAACTTCCCGCTCAGCCACCGCTATCGTCACGAGTCGGTAGGTCATTTGTGAACCGGTGAGCGTCAACTCGCCACTTTCTTGGTCGAAGGCCTCCTCAAACTGGGGCGCTGCCGCAAAGCGGAGCAGCGGGTTTTTCTGCTGTCCGGCCCATTCGCGAAGCTTGTCGATCACCACGTCGATGCGGTCGGTTGTGACGACGGTTTTCACCCGGCGTTCTGGATCGATAAGCAGGAATTCGCCCGGCTCATCGCCTCGTTGGTGGCGGAAGATGGCGACCCGGCGAGGGCTCTCCAAAAAGTCATAGACCACGCCTGATTGAAACAGCGTAGTGTTTTGGCTGATCGGCGTTTCTTCTTCGCCTGCGAAGACCGTTGTTTCGATTCGGAAGTCGGTTGCCGAAGCGGAGCTCATGGAGAGCAGCAGCGAAAAAACAAGCAAGCGGCCAACCATGGCAAGGTTCCTAAAACAGAATAGAGGCGTTGATAATTTGCAGGAATTTGCACGAAGACTAGTCGCCGAGGGTGCCGCTGTAAACAGCAAGCCCCTCTCAGCATCCGTTCGCCCGTTCCCAAGAACCTCCGACGAGGCGTAGCTCGTCGGCTATTGGGGGCGTGTGCGGCGTCGCTCGTCGGCTAGAGAGACCGCCTAGCCAAAATAAGGGGGTTCGTTGCCCTGCTTCCATTTGATGTTGCAGCCCACACTCGGCTTCTGGTCCTCTACGGGAGCCTTGCCTGCTAGCACCGCCTCCACGGCCGCTCGAAGATCGACCCCGGTGATCGGCTGGCCGCTGTCAGGGCGGCTGGCATCGAATTGCCCGCGATAGGCGAGCTTCCGGTCGGCATCGAAGACGTAAAAGTCAGGCGTACAGGCGGCCGCGTACGCCTTAGCCACCTCTTGAGTTTCGTCGTAAAGGTAAGGAAACGAATACCCCCTCGACTCGGCTTCAGCCACCATCTGGTCAGGCGAATCGGCTGGGTAGTTCGCAACATCGTTGGAAGCAATCGCGACAACGGCGGCTCCTTTCGCCTGGACCTCACGAGCGAAGGTGGCAAAATCGTCCGCGAGGTACTTCACGTAGGGGCAATGGTTGCTGAAGAAGGCAACCACCAGTGCCGGCGAACCGGCGAAGCGAGATAACGAGACCTTTTGTCCATCGACTTGTCCATCGACTTGTCCATCGACGTTCAAAAGCGAAAAATCGGGAGCGGGCGTCCCAAGGGGGAGCATGGTGCTAGGAGTCAGAGACATGGCAGGAGATTACTAGGTAGAGGAAATAGGATGCGGATGCGGACCGGGCAAGCGATGCTCGAGCGAGGAGAATCGGTTGTCACCAGAAATCCTACCAGGCATTCCGCGTTGACAGGCAAGTAGGCGACCCTATAATCATGCTATCAAACTACTTGCGGCTCGTCGTGTCCCTCCTGAGAAGAGGCCCTCCCGAAAAAGAGGGACGGTGAACCTTGGGGCAGTCCGTTCCGTAGTGGTGGTCCCCCCTTTCCCGTATAGCTGGCCCGTATAGCTCGGAGTACCCAATTATGGCAGTTCTGGAAGTCAACGACGACAACTTTGAAGCGGAAGTGCTCCAGAGCAGCGAGCCCGTGTTGCTCGACTTTTGGGCCCCCTGGTGTGGACCTTGCCGGCAGATCGCTCCGATGGTCGAGGAGTTGGCCGGCGACAACAGCGGAACGGCCAAGGTGGCGAAGATCAACATCGACGACGCGCCGGGCTCTGCCCAAAGTTATGGCGTGAGCAGTATTCCGACGTTGATGGTCTTTAAAAATGGCGAAGTGGTCGACCGTTTTGTCGGCATGCAGCCGAAGACCCGCTTGCAGGAAGCGCTCGATGCGGCCAAGGCGTAGCGCCTAGCAAACCACCGAGCTTCGTGCTCCCCCCAATGTCCGTGCGCGCCCCAATAGCCGGCGAGCTACGCCTCGTCGGCTTTCGGCAAGGGAATCCCCAACTCCCCCATCAGCATCTGCATGTCTTCCCAGGTTTGTTTCTTGGCGGAAGGATTGCGAAGCAGGTAGGCGGGGTGATAGGTGCAAACGACCTTGACCCCATGGTACGAGTGAATCGTTCCACGCAATTTACCAATTGTCTCGGTGGTCTCGAGTAGATTTTGTGCGGCGACCGCGCCGAGGCAGCAAATGAATTCGGGATCAATCAGCTCCAACTGTCGCTTGAGGTGCTCCTTGCAGTTGTTCGATTCTTCCGGCGTAGGGTTGCGATTGGCCGGGGGGCGGCACTTCAGGACGTTGAGGATGTAGACGTCCTCCCGGCTCAGCGTGCAGGCTTCGAGGATCTTGGTCAACAGTTTGCCAGCGCGGCCCACGAACGGCTCGCCAGTCCGATCTTCCTCCGCACCAGGCGCCTCGCCTAGAAAAACTAGCCGGGCGCTCGGACTCCCAACGCCGAAGACGGTCTTGTTGCGGGTGCGAGCCAGTTCATCGCACAACTGGCAGGCAGCGACTCGTTGCTCCAGAAGTGGGAGGGTCGCGGCGGCAGCTGGCATGGGAGGCTCTTCCAGAACGGAGGGGGGAAGGGGAGCAGGAAGCTGCTGCACGCCGGCCGCCTGCAAGCTTTCAAGCCTGGCAAGGACCTTCTCCTGGCGGGTGGAGTGGCTGGCATTCATTGAAAGGCATGGCTAGCAGACGGGGAAATCGCACCCGCGTTGTACCCTGATCGACGCTCGCAGGGCAGTGGGTGACCCCAATAGCCGACGAGCTACGCCTCGTCGGACGCCGTGAACGGTGCCCTTTTTTGATTCGGTGACTGTGCAATAGGCCTGTAGGGGGCTGCCCTCAAAGGAATCGGTGGATTAGAATGGTGGAGGGGTACAAGCTTGCCTTGGCCCCTCCTCTGCGCATGAAGCGCCGCGGCCCTGTGCATGGAGTCGCGCGATAAAAATTTGTCCCTCTGATTTCCCGCCCCGGCTTTTTCCATCATGCCTGTCCCCCAAGTCGTCATCGTTGGTCGACCCAACGTCGGCAAGAGTAGCCTCTTCAACTGGCTTGCCGGAATTCGAATCGCCATCGTGGACGATCAACCTGGAGTAACTCGCGACCGGATGACGCACCTAATGTGTCACGACGAACGGTTCTTTGAGCTAGTCGATACAGGGGGGATGGGGTTCATCGACGCAGACGACCTGACCAAACAGATTGAGGACCAAATCAATGTGGCGATCGATTCGGCAACGCTCATTCTCTTTGCCGTCGATGCAAGGGAAGGTATTTTGCCGCTCGACCAGGAAGTTGCCAAGCGGCTAAGAAACGCCCAAGTTCCTATTATCTGTTTGGCAAACAAGGCGGACGATGGAACCTTCGACGCGGCGGCCGAGGATTTTTATCGTCTCGGTTTTAGCACGCCGATCAAAGTCAGCACCCTGCAGAATCGCAATCGGAGCATATTGCTCAATCGAATCCTCAGCACACTTCCGGAATTATCCGAGCAAGAGGAGGACCCTGGTGACGAGCCGACGATGAAAGTCGCGATCGTTGGCCGGCGAAACGTCGGGAAGAGCACCTTCGTCAACACGCTGGCCGAGGCGGAGCGGATGATCGTTAGCGAAGTGCCCGGCACGACCCGTGATAGCGTGGATGTGCAATTTGAGTTGGACGGAAAGGCCTTCATCGCCATCGACACGCCCGGGTTGCGCAAGGCGAAGAGCCGCAAAAGCAATATCGATTTCTACGGAACGCACCGAGCTCAGCGAAGCATTCGCCGGGCAGACGTGGTCTTTTTGTTCCACGATTGCACCGAGCGAATTGGCAAAGTCGACAAGCAGCTATGCGACTACATCGCCAGCGAGTACAAGCCTTGCTTGCTTGTGGTGAATAAATGGGATCAACTCGCGGGGCAGATGCCGACCGAGAAGTGGGTGAATTACTTGCACGACACCTACCGGACGTTGCGGTACGCCCCGATTGCCTTTATCACTGGCGAAACGGGAAAGAACGTCAAAGCGCTCTTGAATCACGGACAAATGCTTTTCAAGCAGGCTCGCAGCCGAATCTCCACCGGACCGCTCAATCGGATGCTCCGCGACGCCGTCAGGAAAAAAGCACCCCCCCTTTACCGAAATCGCCGGCCCAAAATTTACTACGCCACCCAGGTCGGCACCGAGCCGCCCACCATCGTCCTTTTTTGCAGTCAGCCCGCCGCGCTCGACGCCCAGTACCAGCGTTATCTTCTCGGGCAGTTTCGCGACCACCTGGAGTTCGATGAGGTGCCGATCAAGCTCTATCTCCGCCGCCGATCCAAGAGCGACGTTCGCGACGATGTCGACCGAGAACTGTTTGCCGACGCTTAGAGCAGCTTTGTAGTGAGGGCGGCGTGTTAGCCGGCGGGCTCGCCTCGTTTGTGTGGCCCACGTGAACAAGGCGGAGCGAGCCCGCCGGCTAACAGGGGCACCACGAAAAGTGTCGCCGGGACCGCCTACTTGAGGTCCGTACCACGTAGATCGGTCACGGAGGCAAACTTCTCGCCGCCGGTCAGCCGTGGCTCTTCGGAAGGGCTCTTGAGCGTGATGACAATCCCAACAATCCATGCGAGCAGGAACCCTACGACTTCGCCGTAGAAGAAAAACTGCTTCCAAGAGGTCGAATTCAAACGCATAGCTAACAAGATTCCCAGCCCTAGCTCTCCGCAGAGAGAGGAAGCCGGAAGGCCCCGGTTATAAGTAGACGATAGCCCCACCCCACGGCGAAGCTCCTCGCCCCATTACAGCGAAGTTGTGAAGAACCCACAAGGCCATTTGCCCCACCCTCGCAAATCGGCAGCTCGACACCCGATCTGCCGTCGCCGGGAACAGGTACCCCTTGGTAGCCCGCCACGAAAGGGTGCCATCGCCTCGGGTTTCTGCCGAGACTCGGGCATGCTATACTTGACCGCTTCAGGGCGCGTAGCTCAGTTGGTTAGAGCGCTTGCTTGACATGCAAGAGGTCACAGATTCGAGTTCTGTCGTGCCCACTGAACAGTTGTGCAGTAGTTCGCACCCGGCAGCAAAGCCCTGCAAAACAAGGGTTTTCTTGCTATCGGGCTTTTTGCCTTGCGAGGGAGTGCGAGGCGAAACGGCTCCCGACTGCGCCGCATTCTGCGCCACCTCTGGCGTCTCTGCTATCGCCCGCTGGAAGTGGTCCTCTGTCACCTGCAAGTAGTGCTTGGCTGCTATCGCTTGGGAATGACCAATCCAGGCACAGGTGACGTGGAGCGGGTAGGTCTCGGCTAGTTCTGTCTCTCGGGACGCCCGGAGATTCTGCCACAGCTTGGGCCAGGGATTCTCGCCGGCCAACTGGATGATCTTCAGCAACCGTGTCCGCAAATTGATGGCAGGGTCCCGATAGCGGGCAATGACGTGAACGCTCCCCTCGGGGGCTAGGTCGAAGACTTGCTCCAGGTGGGGCCGCAATTCTGGGAAGATCGGAATCCATCGCGAACCCTTGTTCTCGTGCCGTTCGGTTTTGGGGCTTGGGACAAGGATTCTGCCACGTTCCCAATCGACACCGCCCCACCTTAGCGCCAGGTGTTCCGACGGGCAGCGTAGGCCGCCGTAGCGGCTCAGGGCGAACAACAGCCGCCACTCGGCATCGGGGCAGGCATCCAACACACGCTGGGCCACTTCCTTCGATACGAAGTGGTCGCGCTCACGGTTCCCCTGGACGTTGGAGGGTAGATCGGCAAACGGGTTGCACGGCAGCAATCGCTTGCGTAACGCATTGGCGAAGAATTGCTTTGCGTTTCCGCAACGCTTGCGAATAGTTCCATCGGCCAATCCCTTGGCAACCAAAGAAATCCGCCATTCGTCCGCACAGCCGGGCGTTACCTCGGCAATCGGCTTGCCAGCCCCAAAGAACTCAACCAAGTTCCTCCGAGTATGGCCCCAGTTGACGACGGTAGCCGGCTTAACATCGGTCCGCATAGCGATGTAGCCGTCTATGAATTCGGCCAATGTCCTGCAACTGGTAGCGTTTGCATGTTCTCTCGCCGTCACCAATCCATGGCCGGCCAACTTGGCGTGAAGATCGTCGCCTAGCTCCGCAATCCAATTCGCGGCCTTGGGGTCTGGGGCCGTGCCCGTTGTTGCCGCCGCTACAAGATGCTCAATATGCAGCTTCACGGTCTCCGCTTGCTTCACGGCCATCTTGCCAAGTCGAATCGACTTGCGCTGGCCGTCGCCGTTGAAAAACAGAACTCGTTTCCGGCCATTCTTGTCGCGTGCAATGCTCGCCATCGGTTTACTTCCCTTTGCGTTTGCGGAGTTTGGTTCTCAAAACTCTATCGATCTTCTCGATCGTCTTGATGGCCGCCTTGTGTTTGCCCGATTCGATGCGAGAGAGCGTTTCTTGCCGGATGCCGGCTAGCTCGGCAAGCTTGGTTTGCGTGAGCCGGGCTGCCTTGCGGTCACGGATAATGTCTCGGGCGAGAGCAACGCGGGTGTACTCCAGCGCGGGGAACTGGCCGTTCTTATCGGGCTTCGGCAGCGGCGGTAGGTCGCTTTCGTCCAGGGCGATCGCTTCCCCGGCCCGGCCGCAGAGCGATTCGTAATCCGCCTCGGGCAGAAGCACGTAGCGCTTGCCGTCAATGTTCAGGTGTTGCGTGGTTAGGGGCATGAGGTTCATTCTCCATAGAATCCGTCGCGGTGGCCGACTTGCTCGATAACGACCGCATCGCCGTCGATGCGAAACTGCAAACGATAGTCGCCCGTTCGCAATCGGTAGTGACCCGCCAGATTGCCGGTAAGGGGCTTTGCTCCGCTCACGTCGGGCCACTTCGCCAGTCGGGCGATCATTTCTGCGATTCGCGCTTTGATCGGCTTGGGCAGCTTTACCAAGCCTTCGGCTGCGTCTTCGGTAAAGGTGACAACAGGCATGATTCTATTATGTGTTAATGATGTGAATTCGTCAAGTAATTGTCGGGGTCGGCGGAAGCCCACTGCCCACCGGCGACGGTGGCGACGGTGACACATTCCCTTATTCCTGCGGTTTCAAGCGAATCTGTCGCCGTCGCCGGTGTCACCAGCCGGAAAAGTCGCCTTTTGTTCGTGGCCGTCGATTCTACGTTCCACTCTCCGAAACCAGCCTTCGCTAGCTTGGCCAGCGCCGTCTCGGCACCCTGGGTATCACCACGAAACCAGCGGGGGCCCCGGGTCAACTCGCGTACAGTCACGCTGCCCCCCTTCCTCTCAATCCACTCGACCAACTGCCTCTGCTCCCGGTCGTCGTCATCCTCGTTGAAGAGCCCGTAGACCCGCCGGGTCTCCCTCTTGAACCACTCGGTCACGGTGATCGCGCTGGCCATGCTCTCGGGCGATACGTCGCTCTCTTCGTCGATCAACGAAAAGATCAATGCCAGCCGGGCCGCCGTTCCTTCGAGCTTGCTATACGCCGCCGCTAGGTCGCCGGTCAGTTCCGCCGATTCTTTCCCGTGCCGGTTCACAAACTCCGCGAACATATTCTTCGCTTCGGTCGTCAGCCCAACCAACACTGGCTGCAACTGACCAGCGCTATCGACTTCCATCTCCAACTTGCGCAGGTCGTCAAGCATTGCGACGTACGCGCTCTCGACTTCCGTCGGCACTTCCTTTTCTGTCCAGCGTTTCGCCGTTCGCGGGGGGCAGGCCAGCAGCAGCCGGGCGAGCAATCCGCTTTCCCGATGCTCCGAGCCGAGCGCGCGATGGAGGACCGCCGGCTGAATGGTCCCCACGATGCTTACCGCCGCGTGCGGGACGTGGAGCGTGCGCTGGGTGCCGCTCTCGCCAATGGTTGCGCACCAAAGGACGGCGGGTTCCGTCCAGCCTTTTTTGATAGCGACGCGCCGGCTGGTCCGCAACCAGGTGCACTTGGCCTCAAGCGAGCGAGGTGATGGTCGGTCGTTTGGCGTACTCGAAGATCGGTGCAAGCGAGGAAGACCTGGAGATCGGGCAGCAGATCGGATCGCAACCGGAACGCCTATAATACGCATCGCTATTGTGTTGCGTTGAGGCGATGTAGCAGAGAGCCAATCGAAAAAATCTGCTTGACAACATGGCGGCGAACGCGTAGGATCGCGACTGGTTTGCTGATGCCCCCGCTCACCAACAGGAAGCATCCTAAAAATCAATGCGAACCCTTTTCCCACTCGTGACCGCTTCGCTCGTCTGCTGGTACGTCAGCAGCAGCCTGTGGGTCTATCCACATAGTTTGAGTTATTTCAATGAGTCGATTGGCGGACCGCTGAATGGGGCGGAGCATTTGCTGGGAAGTAATGTCGATTGGGGGCAGGACGTATCGTATTTGACATGCGCGGCTATTTCCGCACTTGATGGCCATGCGGCTTTGATCGAATTTGATGGCATGTATACACTAGAGCATTTCACGATTGACTGTATGGGTACCCGCAGTGGGCGAACCAGCCAACCGCATCTTGCATGGTCACATTTTTGTGAGCCTCA
>QIKP01000078.1 GCA_003233055.1 Planctomycetaceae bacterium | reverse complement strand
CTGTCATTGAGCTCCGCAACGTTGCCATTCTGATCGTACGTGCCATACGGACTTGCAGCATCGGTGTAGGCACCGACGTCGGTAAATGGATTCGTGTTGCTCGGAAAACCTGTCGAGTTGACGAAGCCGTCGTTGAAGCCGTTGGCCAGGCCATCATCGTTGAAGTAGTTTGCCGCTGCTGGGTTGTCGCCTGGTTGGTCGCTCACGGGGATCGTATCGCTTCCCGTGGCGTAGTTATTGTAGCCTGGCCCCCCTACTCTATTCGGATCGTAGTAGGCCGCTTTGTACCACTCGTCTTCACTTGGGATCCAGAAGCTGGCGCTCGCAGACCGGACTTCATTCGTCCCAGTATCGATTGTGTAGGCTCCACTCTCGGTGTCGCCCGAGCCTTGTCCGTTGTGCAGCCAGTTCGTGAATCGCATCGCGTCGAAGAAGGAGACAAAGGTGACCGGATTCTGCTCTCGGCCTGTTTGGGCAACGTAGCGCGATCCGTCGGTGGCTCCTGTGCTCTCAATCCCACCGAAGTTATTCGCCATCTGTGAGTTGAACAATCCGAGCAAATTGTCGCCGGTCGGGTCGACCGCGTTGAGGAACTTGGTGTACTGGGCGTTGGTGACTTCGGTCTTGCTAATGCGATAGGTGTTGGCGACGGAACCAAAGGTTCCACCCACTTGTACGTCGCCGGCGTTGCCTGGATCACCGATGGTGGCCCAATCGAAGGTGACCGTGGCGGCGTGGGCCGTCGAGGTGAAGCCGAGTACGAGAGATAAAAATGCGAAAGCTATTGTGGTTTTCATGAGTTCTGTTCCCTGTTCCATTGGAGATAAGAATTCTGTAAAGCCTTAACGAGCCTCTTCCGTTCGATCGAAATATTTCTGAAAAATCCTGTGTGTGCGAAGCACGCAGCTAGGCCCTTCCTACTGCGATACCCGTTGCTGCCGTAGTGTCATCGCTCCAAGAGCCAAGCCACACATTAGCAAAGTGGTCGGCTCAGGCACACTTGTTGAAGTAGCAGAGGCAGGCACACTTGTTGGGGTAGCGGAGATCGCACCAAAGTTGCCTTTCCACAGGTTGTAGTCCTCGATATCGACCACGCCACTGCCGTCACCATCGGCAGCTAGATCCGTGGTGGAATTAAGCGAGTCACGCCAGACCGTATAGTCCGCCGCATCGACGATGCCGTCGCCATTGTAATCGCCGTCGAGAGTCGTCGGTTCGAGAATTGCAGTTGCGACACGGAACCCAATGTCGAAGAACTCAAGCACAGGGCTAAAGTTAAACCGAGTCGACGCGGCCAGGTGGATGGCGCCGGTGCTCCAACTGCCGCCGCGTATGCCGCGCAAAGCCGAACCAACGAGGCTCTCGTTCCACTCCCTGACGTTGCCGCCCTGATCAAACGTGCCGTAGGGACTTTCCGACATCGCGTACGCGCCGACATCGGTCATCGGATAGAAGAAATCGCCGGTCGTTTGTGCCCCCCCATCCGTGAAATTCGCCGAATTGCCTGTGTCGGCCGATGGCAGGCTGTTATCCGGCGGTGTGTCCGTCGACGTCGGATAGTCGTAGTAGCCCGCTCCACCCTCTTTGTTCTGAGCGTAGTAAGCCGCCTTATACCATTCGTCTTCGCTGGGGACGAAATACGTGGCGCTCGAGTTGCGAACTTCATCGGCTCCGCTGCCGATCGTATAGGAACCCGCCTCGGTGGTGCTTGCGTCTTGCGCACCAGTTGCCTGGCCATTCTCTAGCCAGTTGGTGAATCGCATCGAGTCGAAGAACGAAACGTACACCACGGGTTTGCTACCATAGGTGTAGTCATCGCCATCGGCCCCACCCGGACCGTTGCCAATCGAATCAGCCTTCACCGCGTACATGTAGTCGCCGGAGGAGCCGCTACGCGTGATTCCGCCTCGGGTATCTGAACCCATCGAAGTGCTGTAGAGCCCGTTGGGATCGGCGGCAGCGACTGCGTTGAGGAACTTGGCGTATTGAGTATTGGTAACTGCGGTCTTGCTGATGCGGTAGGTATTGGTGACGGCACCGAACGTGCCTTGCGATTGTACGTCGCCGGCGTTGCCTGGATCACCGATGGTGGCCCAATCGAAGGTGACCGTGGCGGCGTGGGCCGTCGAGGTAAAGCCGAGTACGAGAGATGAAAATGCGAAAGCTATCGTGGTTTTCATGAGTTCTGTTCCCTGTTCCATTGGAGATAAGAATTCTGTAAAGCCTTATCAAACCTCTTTCGCTCGATCAAAATATTGTTCAAAAAGGCCTTTACGCGACGTGCGATGACGACACTATCCGGTGCCTGCAGGCTCTACACGAGCTACTTTGACAACTCTTCGAACTGGGGTGCGAGCTGACAGAAGCTGTCACTCCTCAGAGCAACAAGACCGTTGCTCTCTTGCTATGGCGAGTTGCCATAGCGGTAGCTAGCGTCATCGATCCAAGAGCCAAGCCGTACGGAAGCAAAGCATCGGGGACACCGACCACGAAATTGCCTTTTCAAAGAATTGGAGTCGTCGTTACCGACGATCTCATCCCTGGGACGAACGGCGAGTTCTTTTCAGGAGGAGACCTCCCACCGCGAAGAAGGCTCCTAGCAACAGAGTGCTTGGCTCGGGGATCGCGGTGGTTAGCTCAAAGGTATTGCCGTGGGTGAGCGTAGCATTGCCCAGGGTCCGGATTTCATCCAGCGAACGGCCCCATCTTTCAATGACTTCCAGGTAAGCTGGATCTTGCCAGTAAGAGTAGGCCAATTCAAACAGCGCCATGCTGTTGTCCGCAGTAATTTCCGTAATTTGCTCGTAGCCAAGGAGACCACCGTTATTGATACCACGAGCCGCCTCAAATGCCGCCACAGGGTCGTCAGCGCTGGCGAATTCAACGATGTAGTCGAGCGCCAGTTTCAGGCTGGCGGGTTGGCGATTAATGTCAGAGGGACCAACATAGTCGTAAACATCCACACCGTTCTGCCTCAAAATCTCTGCACCTTGGATCATGGCATTGAGAGCAAACAGTGAATAGTGCAACCCTTGAGCTCGTCCAGTCTCCCGCCCCAAGGCACCAGCCACATTACTCCCTACACCATTCATTTGTGACCGAATCAATCTCTTCCACTCATCCTCTGCGAAATCGAGCATGCCTTGATCCTCCAGCAAGGCGCCGGCTGAGGCAGCCAGAACGACTCGCCAGTTGGCAAAATTGTTTTCCCCGGCACCATTGTCGATGGTGTGCTCCGCTAAGGTTCTCGTCCAACCCTGGAAAGCAGTTTTTTCTGTCGGATTCCAGCCTTCGTAGTCCAAGATCAAATCGGCACCATAAAGATAGGCAGGCATCGTGACAAATATCTCGATACGACCACCAGCATTCATCGCTGCCGCAACCGCCGACGTTGGCTGCATACGCGTGCTTGAATCCAACGACCAAACCCGGATCAGATCGATGGCCTTATCGGCGTATTGCGCCTGGCCGGTAAACGCATAAGCCAAACCTAAATCCCGAACTACGTCCCCTACCTGGATCGCCGCATCGTAGTCCCCCCGGTCTTGAGCAGGGTTGATTTGGCCATCCCGACAATCCGGTGATTGTCCATCTGCCGCTGTCCATCCACAAAAAGGAGCTTGGGTAGAGTATTGATTACCAGCGTTCCCCTGAAAGGTGACGCTGAACGTATTTTGGCTCAGCAGCGCGGCGTCGGCCGCCGCGATGACTTCAGCGTAAGCATCGGTCCATGGGGCCTCCCCCGCAGCGACCTTCACATTGATCGCATCAATTTGTGCTTGATTGATGAACACGTTGGGCTGTGCCACAGCGGTGCTGGCAGAGGCCATAGAGACGGCGACGCCTAACAGAAGGCATCCCCAAGGGGACGGCAGCCGCGACTTCTCGTTCCTCCGATCGCCTTGCGATCGACTTCTCTCTACAAAATTCATCTCTGTTCTCCGGTGGCAGGTCTGTTCACGAAATCACTAGCAGATCCTAAAGTTCTCTTGCTTTTTGAGGGAGGGTGGAAACGGTTCAGACACACCCGTGCCGCACCCTCTAGTTCGCCTTTTACCCTCGGATCTATTCCAACATGTTAGCAAATTCTTTCAATGTTAGCAAATTCTTTCAATGCAATAGAAGCCAAGCCATCGCCAGACTGGGCATATGGGCGAAATGGCGAGAAAAATGAGGCCCTGGTGGCCATGGGACGCCAATTTGCGAAAATGAAAATAGAGTGTCCGCGTGGCGTGAATAGGAATCACTCCGCCACGTGCGGGTGCCAGCAAAGTGATTAGGGCGTCGGGCGGGAGTTGCGGTATAACCGCTGGGCGATCCGTTCGGGCGACCCTGGTTTGCCCGTGCGATCGAAGTGCCACTCGCGATTGGTTGGACGGAGTTGCGGGTCGGCGGGCCAGGGGGCGAACGGCTCGCGGCTGATCGCCCGAGCGAGTTGGGACGAATCGAGTGCCACGTTGCCAGCACGCGGCGGCATCGGGCCCGCATCGATGCGGGGGCAACCTTGCAGCAATTTTGGATCGTACCCCCCAGCGCGATTGACGACCTGCGCAATCTCAAACAGGCTCATCTGCTCGGGACCACCCGCGTGGTAGAGCCCTGCCAGGTCGCCAGCGAGCACCTCCTCGAAGAGCCGGTTAAGGCAGTCCGTGTAGGTTGGCGTTCGGATTTCGTCGTAGTAGAGCGTTGCGGGTCGCCCCCCCGCGAAACGTGACTGAATCCAATCGATCGCCCCCGCATGGCCGTTGAAGCTCGGGCCCATCGGCAGCGAGATACGGAGTACGCAGGCCGACGAAATCGAGTCAGCAAGCAGCAGCTCGGCGGCCACCATTGTCTTGCCATAAACGGTCACCGGATCGGTCGGGTCGTTTTCAACGTAACCCTGCCGATCGGGGGTCTCGCCCGAAAAGACAAGATCGATCGATGTATGAACAAGCCTCGCGCCTTGTTCGACTACCTGGGCGAGCAAGTTCACGAGTCCCTCGACATTGGTCCGCCACGCCATTCGGGAATCGAGCTCGCACGACTTTAGCGCGCAGTTACCCTCGCAATTGAGCACCGATCGAAACTGGTGCTGATCAAACAGCCGAGCCAGTCCGACAGGATCTTCGGCGTCGCAAGTGGCAATGTGGGGTCCGCGAAGCGGCCAGTTTTTCTCCTGCCGAATGCCCACGACCTGTCCCGGATAGCGACGGTGAAAGTAGTCGAGCGCGTTGAACCCCGTCACTCCGGCGATCCCGGTTATCAGCAGCGGCAAGCGTTCGGGGGATAGCTGGAGCATGAGAGGGGGTAGGATGACCGCTAGCCGACGAGTGGAGTTTACCCGCCGAAGGAGGGGCCTCGTCGGATGCGGGGTTGGGGAAGTTCGGACTCTAACGAATGTTTGGATTTTTTGCGTAACCGCTTGCGGGAAACGGAAGGAACTACCGATAAACGCGGAGGGTCGGCCTCCCTTTTTCGTGTCAGTGTCCCTCCGTGGGTTTTCTATGGTTTGGGCACCCTTGTCGCAAAACACCGGGGGCGGCTTGCTAGCACATGAACGGTTACCTTTTGCCTACCCGCACTTTGCGAGCTACGGTTCAGAGGGAATGCTTGCCCCCAGTTTTCAGGTCGCGTGGTGGCCCGGCTGTGGGTGTTGTTCGTTCTAATTGCATTGTAATTTGCCGCTATGAAAACTACGGAATCCCTGCCTCCTGCAACGGCCCCGACTTCCGCCCCCATCGAACAGACGGTTGTCGATCGTCTCAAGACCGCCGAGCGAGCGATTCGCGACTGCCTCGCGACCTACGGGCCCGAGGGGAGCGCAGCGCTCGCCGACATTGGTGCCGAGCTCGATCCGATCGAGCTGACGGTCGTGATGCCTTGCCTCAACGAAGCCGACACGCTTGCCACCTGCATCGAAAAAGCGCAGCGGGCGATGCGCGAACATGACATCATCGGCGAAGTCGTCGTTGCCGACAATGGCAGCACCGACCGTAGCATCGAAATCGCCACGGAGCTAGGTGCTCGCGTTATCCATGTCGAAGCGAAAGGGTATGGCAGCGCGCTCATGGGGGGGATCGAGGCGGCCCGCGGACGCTACATCTTGATGGGCGATGCCGACGACAGCTACGACTTTCTCGAAATTCCAAAATTCGTCGACAAACTTCGAGAAGGCCACGCACTGGTTCAGGGATGCCGACTTCCCGCTGGAGGGGGCCAAGTGCTGCCAGGGGCGATGCCGGTGCTTCACCGTTGGTGGGGCAATCCGATGTTTACCTGGATGGTCCGCAACATGTTCTCCGCGCCGATCAACGATGTCTATTGCGGGCTACGCGGATTCACTCGCGAACATTACGACCGGCTCGAACTTCGCTGCACGGGAATGGAATTTGCCACAGAGATGATTATCAAGAGCAGTCTTTTCGGAACCGACATCGCTCAGGTGCCGACCACGCTGCATCCCGATGGCCGCAAGGCACACGCGCCACACCTGCGAACGTTTCGCGATGGTTGGCGGACGCTTCGGTTCTTTCTGATGTACAGCCCTCGATGGTGCTTCCTGGTTCCCGGGATGGTGCTGGCGATCGTCGGCCTGCTCGGCTATGGCTTGGCCCTGCCCGGGGTTCAGGTCTTTGGCGCCACGCTTGGTGCTCACACGCTGCTGGTGGCAAGCCTCGCGCTGTTGCTCGGCTCGCAACTCGTGGGGTCCGCCCTGATGGCCAAGACCTTTGCCATCTCCGAAGGGCTCTTGCCGGAGAGCGACCGCATGCGATGGGTTCGGCGCACGGTAACACTCGAACGAGGGCTAACGATTGGCATCACCGCGATGGCTGCCGGGGGAATCATGATCGCCACCGCGTTTGCCCAATGGCAAGCGGTCCGGTACGGCGCGCTCGACTACGCAGTCACCATGCGTTGGGTCATCCCTGGTGTCACGATCGTGGCGCTCGGTTGCCAGACGATGTTTGGCAGTTTTTTCCTTAGCCTCCTACGGATGGCAAGAAAATAAAACGTTTCCGGCAAGCGGAACCCGTTCGCGTGGGAATGGTTCGCCTAATTTTTTGAGAGACAAGCATGAGTACCTCCACCCTAGATGATCTCGGCACTCCCGAGTTGGTTCACGTGACCGAAGGGCAAACGTGTAGCGACGATGCTTGGGAGGCAGCCTACAAACGCTTTGAAACGCCCGAGGAAGAGATCGCCAAATTCCTCACTCGGCTACGCTGGTTCGATGCCGAACAGTGGCCTCGCGACTTGGAGATCGTCGAGCTATTCTGCGGCAGAGGCAATGCGCTGGTCGCCTGGGATCAGCTCGGCTTTTCTCAGTTGGAAGGAGTCGACCTCTCCGCGACGCTGATTTCGGAGTACGAAGGCCCGGCGCGTTGCTACGTGGCCGACGCTCGCGAATTGCCCTTCGACGATGCCTCGAAAGACCTCCTCGCGGTGCATGGCGGGTTGCATCACTTGCCCGAACTGGTGAGCGACCTAGCCAAGGCACTCGACGAGGCGGCACGCGTTTTACGTCCAGGGGGGCGATTGCTGTTGGTCGAGCCTTGGAACACGCCGTTCTTGCGGATGGTTCATGCTGCCGCCGCCAACTCGCTGTTGCAGAAAGCATCGGACAAGCTCGAAGCCTTCCAGCAACTCTACGTTCACGAACAAGAGACCTACGACCGCTGGCGGAGTCAACCGACCGTCATCCTAGAGATGCTTCGCGAACGGTTCGACACGGAGAAATGCAGCGAACGCTGGGGGAAGCTGTATTACCTTGGGCGGAAGAGCTAAATCTTTCCGACTCATTCGCCCTGCCAGGACCGCGTGGCGGGCCGGCTATCGAAACCATTGATCCGCCATGCTCCGCCGAATTACGCACTTGTTCGATCGCACGCCTTGGTGGGTGCCGATGGTGGTGTTTGCCCTGCTGACGACCAGTCTCGGGGTGGTCGTTGGTACGCTGCAGCCGCCGACGCCCGCGGTGCATGATGAATTTGCCTACCTTTTGGCGAGTGATACCTTCGCCAGCGGACGCGTTACGAACCCAACGCACGCGCATTGGGAGAGCTTCGAGAGCTTTCACATCATTCACGAGCCGTCGTACGCCTCGAAGTACCCCCCCGCACCAGGGCTCTTCCTGGCGCTCGGGCAAGTTTTGTTTGGCAACCCTTTTATGGGCGTCTGCATCGCGAGCGGACTGGCGGCCGCCGCCTGTTACTGGATGCTGCTCGGTTGGGTTCCGCGCCGCTGGGCCAACCTGGGCGGACTCGTACTGATGCTGCATCCGAGCATTCAGCTCAACTGGGGGCAGTCGTTTTGGGGAGGCACCCTCCCGATGCTTGGCGGGGCGCTGGTGGTGGGTGCGACGTTTCGCCTCCGCCACGGGCCACGCGTCTCGTCCGCCCTGATCATGGCACTCGGCGCGCTGGTGCTCGCCAATTCCCGGCCTTACGAGGGGGCAGTCGCTTGCCTGGTATGCGGCGTGTGGGTGCTCCTGGCTTGGTCACGGCAAGGTTGGCCCGACGCGAGGGCGGTTTGGCTGCGAGCGGTCGCTCCCTTTACTGGTGTCATGGCGATCGGGGCGGCGCTCATGCTTGGTTACAACTACCAAATCACGGGCGACCCGCTCAAGATGCCTTACGTCGTGCATGAGGCAGAGTATGGGCTCGCACCGCTCTTCCTGTGGCAGAAGCCCAAGGCGGACCATGACTACCGCCATCAGCTAATCAGCGACTATCACCATGGCTGGTCGATGGACTGGTACCGGGATCAGCAAACGCTGACCGGCTTGATTGACACCAAGTGGCGTGCGTCGCGGCTCGTTGTAGAGTTCTTTTTTCCGCTCCCCGTTGCGGTGATGCTCCTTGCGGCACCCTGGTTGCGCGGTCGGCGCCTACGCGCTGTCTTGCTGGCGTTGCTGGTCGTTTGGATGGCGTCGATGATCAGCACCTGGAGCTGGCCCCACTACCTCGCACCGCTCTTTGCGCCGCTATCGCTGCTGCTGATCGTGTGGGGATTGCGAAACGCTGCGATTGTCGGTCGGCGATGGAAAATGGGCGCGACACTCGTCGCCCTACTCGTTGGTTTGCAAGCGATGATCTTCGTCAACAGCGCCATCACCCATGTCCAAGGCGAACGAAACGGCTGGCAACACAAAAGGGAGGAGATCCTCGCGATGCTCGAAGCGATGCCGCAAAAAGACTTGGTGTTTGTCCGCTACCAGAAGGGCTACGACGCGATGGCCGAATGGGTCTACAACGCAGCCGACATCGATGCCTCGGAAGTCGCTTGGGCACGCGAACGGAGTCCGGAGCAAGACAAAGCACTTGCAGAGTATTTTGCGGGCCGCACCCTTTGGCTACTCGAGCCCGACGCCACGCCACCCAGGCTAACAAAACGCGACCGAACGAAATTCAATCCGTTGCCTTCGCCCTGAGCCACCTGCCCGATTGTTTGCGTTGTTGTCGCAGCCATGGAACGAGTTCCACTTTTACGCGGCACGCCGGGCGACGAACGCCTGGTAATCTTCGGGCGTGTCGATGCCAGAGGCGGCGTGGTCGATCACGCCGACTTGGATCGTTCGCCCCATTTGCAAGACCCGCAATTGTTCAAGATTCTCCGCCCGTTCGAGCGGAGTCGGCTCGCATTGGGCCAGCTCCAGCAAAAAGTCGCGGCGATAGGCGTAGATGCCTACATGTTGATGGAACAGCGGTGGCTCGGCATCGAGCGGCAGGCTCTCGGCATCGCGGACGAAGGGGATCGGGCTCCGGCTGAAGTAGAGCGCCCGACCCTGATCGTCGAAGACCACTTTGACACACGCTGGGTCGTCGACTTGCTGGGCGTCGCGAATGGGGGTGGCGAGGGTTGCCATCGCCGAGGCGGGGTCGCCAGCCAGCAGGTCGATCACCTTGTCGATGGCTGCCGGGGCAAGCTCAGGCTCATCGCCCTGGACGTTCACCAGGATGTCGGCATCCGGCAACGCGGCGGCGACTTCCGCAACACGATCGGTGCCACTCGCACACTCGGCACTCGTCATCACGACCTGGCCGCCAGCAAGACGAATCACCTCGGCAATGTCGGCGTGGTCGGTCGCCACGATCACCCCCACAGGCCGCTCGGCGCGGCAGGCGTTTCGGTAGGAGTGTTCGATGAGCGACCTTCCGGTCCTCGAAAGCAGCATCTTCCCCGGCAATCGGGTCGAGGCCATCCGGGCCGGAATCACGACGTAGCTTCGCGGAGTTGGAGAAGGGGACCGGTTCATGCCGATAGGGATAGCGGTTTCCGAAGTTTCCAGGTAGCTCAATTCATGCTCTCGGAAAGAGGACGGGGATCTCGTAAGATGCGGGCAGGATAGACTTTTCACTGAGGAGCTAGCGACTATGTGTGGAATCGTTGGATACGTCGGCACTTCCGAAGCAACCGATTTTTTGGTTGCGGGTCTACGGCGTTTGGAGTATCGGGGCTACGATAGCTCTGGCGTGGTGACCGTTGATGACAACGAGCTGCAGATTACCAAGACGAAAGGCCGGGTCGATCATCTGGCCGCCGCGCTCAAAACCAACCCCGCCGTTGGAACAATCGGGCTGGGGCATACGAGGTGGGCAACCCATGGCCCCGCCACCGACGAAAATGCCCACCCCCATGTCGGCGGCGACCGCGTGCTAGCATTGGTCCACAATGGGGTGATTGAGAACTTCCGGCCCATTAAGAAACGACTCACCGAACTGGGGTACACCTTCACCTCGTCGACCGATACGGAAGTCGTAGCTCAGTTGCTTGCCTACGAATTGGAACAGTGCGAACTGGCTGCCGATCAGGAAGCCGAAGGGGCCGACCGTCATGCGGTCTTGGTGCAAGCCGTCCAAGCGACGGTCGCCCAGCTTCGTGGCACGTATGGCTTGGCGGTTCTGTTTCGCGACTGGCCCGACGCCCTGGTGGTGGCCCGACTCGGCAGCCCGCTGGTGATTGGCATCGGTCAGGGAGAGCACTTCATCGCTAGCGACCAAACTCCGCTGGTCGGACGGGCCGACCAGGTCGTCTTCCTGGCCGATCACGAAGTCGCCGTCGTCACGGCCAACTCGATCCACGTGGTCGACCGCGACGCAAGCCACGTGTCGCACGACATCCAACTGATCGAAACCGAGGCGTTTCAGACCGACTTGGAGGGCTACCCCCACTACATGCTCAAAGAAATTTTTGAGCAACCCGAGGCGATTCGCAACGCGATGCGAGGCCGCCTCGACCGTGACTCGGCAACGGCGGTTTTTGGAGGCCTTGCCTTGACGCCTCAACAGCTTCGGTCGGTCGATCGGTTTATCCTCACCGCTTGTGGCACCAGTTGGCATTCGGCACTGGTTGGAGAGTACATGCTCGAGGCGTTTACGCGCGTCCCGGTGGAAGTCGAATACGCGAGCGAACTCCGTTACCGCAATCCGCCGCTAAGCTCCGAGTCCTTGCTCTTTGCCATCACCCAAAGTGGCGAGACGATCGACACGCTCGCCGCGATGCGGGAGATCAAGCGGAAAGGGCATCCGGTCCTTTCGATTTGCAACGTCGTGGGAAGCACCATCGCCCGAGAAGCGGATGGAGGCATCTATCTGCACGCCGGGCCGGAGATTGGCGTCGCTTCGACCAAAGCATTTACGTCGCAATGCGTGGTGCTCGCGATGCTCGCGCTTTACTTCGGTCGGCTGCGCCACCTGAGCTTCGAGGCGGGGTTGCGCGTGATTGACGAGTTGGAGTCGCTCCCCGGCCTCGTCGAGCAGGCCCTTACCACCAACGACGATGCCCGCCGGATCGCTGCAAAGTACGCCGGTTGCAATAATTTTCTTTACCTGGGCCGGCAGTATAATTTCCCGACGGCCCTGGAAGGGGCCCTCAAGCTCAAGGAGATCAGCTACATCCATGCCGAGGGCTATCCGGCTGCGGAGATGAAGCATGGCCCGATCGCGCTGGTCGACGAGAAGACCCCCAGCGTCTTCATCGTTCCACGCGGGGGGGTGTACGACAAAGTGATTGCCAACATGGAAGAGATCAAGGCACGCGGGGGGCCAGTCATCGCCGTGGTCAATCATGGCGACGACCACGCGATCGATCTGGCGGACGACGTGATTCAGGTGCCGGCAGCGGCCGACTTCTTGCAGCCGATCGTCACGTCCGTCCCGCTCCAGCTCCTCGCCTACCATATTGCCGTGCTCCGTGGCTGCGATGTCGATAAACCACGCAATCTGGCCAAAAGCGTCACCGTCGAATAACCCCCCAAGAGGAGCAACAGGCCTCCAACCGATGGCGCGACAGCCAGAATAGCAAGCCTCGGTTACCTTTTTCGCGAAGTCCTCGGCTATTCGTTTGCCTCAGGGCGAGTCGAGTGATACGATGACTGCAGAGTAGCAGGCCCGTTGGCCCTGTCCGTTCCTTCATCGAGCGCGACCTTGGACCGTGACGGAGAGAGAGCCTGCGATGGAGCTTTCCTGGCAATCCCTGGGGACGGGGAGGTCTCCCCGGCTGAGGCACCCGCCATGTTGAGGCGACCCGTTTTAAATTGGAGCATCGGACTAGGACGCCTTGGGGGGGTCGCGCTCGAGGTCCATCTGACGCTCCTGCTCGGTTTCGCCTTGGTGCTCGCCTTCACGGCCGGCGGGAGTTGGGTCGCCGGATTCGTTGCCATCGCAGTTTGGTTCCTGAGCGTCGCGATCCACGATTTGGCGCACGCGATATCCGCCAAATGGCTTGGCGGACGTGTCGAGGTGCTGGTGCTTGGGCCGGTGGGTGGATTGAGAGTCCCCCAAGTCCCGGAGGAGCCGGAGCCGCAAGTCTTGGTAGCGATTGCCGGGCTGATCGCGCATCTTAGCCTGGTGGTCGTCGCTGCCGGGCTGCTCGTCTTTCATGGGCCCACCGATGTCATGGGGCTACTGACGACGCTTCTGCCGAGCGACCTCTTCGCTACTTCGACGGTATCGGTCTTGCTCGTGGTGAAGATGACTTTGTGGATGAATTGGTGGCTATTTTTGGTCAACTGGTTGCCCGTCTATCCGTTCGACGCCGCGCCCGCGCTTCGGGCGCTCCTATGGCCCGTGGTCGGTCGGCGGTCTTCGGTCATCTTGACAACTCGTCTAGGGCTAGGGGTGTCGGCATTTTTACTTTTCTTGGGACTCTATTTTTTTGCGATCGTTGGTGTGGGCAACTACTTGTGGGCGTCCCTGCTCTTGCTTGCACTCTTCTCGGCATTTAGCGCTCTGAGAGATTTGGCCCTCCTCGACGACTACGAGCTCGACGTCGCCATCGAGGAGGATTGGAACGCGAAGCAGAGCGAATCGGACGACGAAGAATTGCTCCCAAGCGACTCGGGCCACATGGTGCTCGTCGAGCAGCACCGCGACCAACGACGCGAGTGGGACGATCGTCAGCGCAAGGCGCGGGAAGACTACGACGACGCCCGCGTGGACGACATTCTCGCACGCCTGCACGATGACGGATTCGATCGCCTTCCGATCGAAGACCAGTCGTTTCTTCGCAGGGCCAGCGAGCGGTATCGAGACCGGCGCAAACGAGACCCGTAGCCGCCGGAGAAGGTGCCTGCATCGGATTCTACCCTCCCCCGGTCTCTGGGCCCCTTCCTTCCTAACAATCGTTGCGACGGGTCGTCAACGCTCGGAGGAAGCGAAGGTTTTCCGGTCAAGGCGTTTCTTTTCGTCCGTTGGGCGGGCCAATGGGGTATTTTCTCAAAGCGACTCCTGGTGTTGATTTTGGCGCAGCGGGGACTCTTTCCGTCCTCCCTTCGCTCCCTTCCTGCGGATACCTCCCGATCCTCTCCCCTCCGATCGAATTTAGCGACGTGGAAACCTCGATTTTATCTACCGATCCTTCGACCTTTCAGGGGCCGTCGCGCGCCTTGGAACCGAAGTGGAACGAGGAGACCTGCCCGGCGTTGTTGCGACTGGAGGAAGTTTTTGGCCTCCCTTTCTCGGTGCTTGACGCGGGTACGGGGGAACTCCATCACGTCGCGGAGGGGTGGTTGCCCGTCGACCTCGACGCTCGTCTGGGGCTCCTAGGCGAAGTCCTTCGCCGGGGACGAGCCGAGATCATTGAAGACTGCGCCCCGTTGGTTCTCCTTGCCATTCCCTTGCCTGCCGGTGAAGACGAAGTGGCCCAGCAAGTCGCCCTCGCGACCTTTGTCACCGAGCCCCCGATCGGCGTCGAGGAGGTGGCCGCTGCCGCCCATGTGCTGGGTGTCGAGCAGGACGTGCTCTATCGCTGGACCCAATCGCAACCTTGCTGGCCCGCCAGGGCTCTCCTGCAGCTGAGCCGATCTTCCATTGAGTTGCTTTCCAGTGAATCACAAAACAAAAAACTGAAGACGCAGCTTACCAACGTATCGCAGCACTTGCTTCAAACCTTTGAAGAACTCAATCTTCTCCATCGCATCAACGAACACTTTTCGCTTTCCAGTGGCGATCAACCACTGGTCGAACTGGCGATCGAGTGGCTCGCCGAAGTCGTGCCGGCCGAGTCTCTCCTGGCATGCATCCAACCCAACCACGCCTCCTGCCCGGATCGACCCGATCGGGAAGAGCGAAGGTGGATGTCCGTCGGCGATAGCCCGCTGCCGGTGGAGGAACTGGATCAATTCCTCCACCAGCTTGGCCCTGATGCGCAGCGTTGCTGCGTGCTGATCGACCGCGAAATGACCGACGCACCCGACTGGTGTTATCCAGAGGTAAAGGAGGTGATTAGCGTTCCCATACGAACGGGCGACAACGTCTCCGGCTGGATCCTCGCGGTGAATCGCCGGGCCGGTTCTGGGCGACTGGGAAGCAAGGAGTTTGGATCGCTTGAAACCAGTTTGCTTTCGTCAGTGGCGTCGGTACTGGGGATGCACGAAGGCAACGTGCGACTCTTTCGGGAACAGGAGGAGTTCTTCGAGGGGATGGTTCGAGCGCTCAGCTCTGCCATCGATGCGAAAGACCCCTACACCCAAGGCCACTCCGACCGGGTTGCCCGTATTGCGGTCTGCTTGGCGCGCAAGCTGGGATGCACCCGCGAGGAGATCAACACGATCTATCTCGGCGGGCTCTTGCACGACATTGGAAAAATAGGAGTCGACGATGAGGTGCTCCGCAAGCCAGACTCACTAACCGACGAAGAGTTCGAGCAGATCAAGCTCCACCCCGAACTTGGCTACCGAATTCTCAAGCGAGTGAAGCAACTCGAACACGTCCTCCCTGTGATTCTCCATCACCACGAAGCATGGGACGGCACGGGGTATCCCAGCCAGTTGGCAGGCGACCAGATACCTTGGCTCGCCAGAATCGTTGCGGTAGCCGATTCGTTCGACGCCATGACAAGCGACCGACCCTACCGGACCGGGATGCCAGCGAAAAAGCTCCACGAGATATTCCAGCGGGGTGCCGGTCAGCAGTGGGACGCCCAAGTCATCGAGGCCTTCTTCGCGATCCGCGAAGAAATCAACGCGGTCGTCGAGCAAGATCGGAAGGAACTCGCGCTCGACGTCGATCAGTGGCACTCCTAGGGAGAGAGCTTAGAACGATTGCCGCTACCGGGTGGCAACGGGGCGGGTAGGAAGCTAGAATCACTGCTCAGCCCGTCGACGATGTCGAATCGCTCACGGAGCGACCGCATGGAAAATGCTTGAATAATTTTTCACTCCTTCCGCACCAAGAGATCCCACCGATGAACTTGCAAAAGCAAATTTTTCTCGTCCTGGCGATGTTGTTCCTCGTCTTGTTGCACTCTCCCGTCCATGGCAACGAACCCCTAGCGACGGAAGATCCGAAGGCCTTGCCCAAGGCGTTTGTCGATGGCACGGGACCTGGATGGAAGGCTTTAGGGGAAGGGGATTTTTCTCGTGTTAATCTGGACGAAGAGACCTTCACCTGGGAAGGCGATTTGCTGAAGTGTACGGGCGAGCCTCTCGGTGTGATGCGGACGAAAAAAATCTACACGAACTTCGAGCTCGTGATCGAGTGGCGGCACCTGACGCTTGGTGGCAACTCGGGGGTCTTTGTTTGGACCACCGAGGAGTCGATCGAAAAGCTCTCCTCCGCCTCCAAGCCGGGCCTGCCGAGCGGCATTGAGGTCCAAGTGCTCGATTTGGGTTTTGCCGAAATCTACGAAAAGAACTCCGGCAAGAAATCCGACTGGTTTACTTCGCACGGCGATGTCTTTCCCGTCGGCGTGAAGATGAAACCTTTCCCTCCTCTCTCTCCTGATGGTGTCCGTAGCTTCCCTTCGAAGAACCTCGTGAAACCTGTCCAAGAGTGGAACCACTACTACGTCCGCGCCATCAACGGCGAAGTGCGACTCTGGGTGAATGGCGAGGAAGTTTCGGGCGGCAATGCATGCGATCCGGCGACCGGCTACCTCGCGCTCGAGTCGGAAGGCGCACCGATTGAGTTTAAGAACATCCGACTCCGCGAATTGCCGTAACGAGGGGTTGGCGAAGAGGCCAAGGTGGATCTCGTTGGTGACCGTTTCGTCGGCGACCGTTTTACCGAGAGTTACGCGGCACCCAGGTTCACTTCGATCCCCTCGCCGAAGTAGTACTTGCGGGCGTCGGGGTTTTGTAGCACTTCGCGAGGGGTACCGTGGCAGAGAACCTGGCCACTCTTGATGACGTAGCTGCGGTCGGTAATTTCGAGCGTCTCGCGGACTTGGTGGTCGGTGATAAGGATCGAAATACCCCGGTCTCGCAAGTCGCGAACGATCCCCTGGATGCTATCGATGGTCACCGGATCGATGCCGGTGAAGGGTTCGTCGAGCAGGATGATTTTCGGATTGGAAACCAGCGAGCGGGCGATTTCAAGCCGCCGCCGTTCGCCTCCGGAGAGACTCATCGCTTGGGAGCGACGGAGCTTGGAGATGCCAAACTGCTCCAAGAGTTCGTCGCAACGGAGCCGCCGGGTGCGTCGATTCATGCCGAGCATCTGCATCACTCCGAGCAAGTTTTGCTGAACGGAGAGTTTACGAAAGACACTCGACTCTTGCGCCAGGTATCCCATGCCGCCATCGCGTGCACGGCGATACATGGGCCACTTCGTCACGTCGTGGCCGGCGAGCCGCACGGTGCCTGCCTCCGGTTCCACCATGCCACAGGTCATCCGAAACGAGGTCGTCTTGCCGGCACCGTTGGGACCGAGGAGGCCAACGATCTCGCCAGGGTTAACCTCGAACCCGACCCCATCGACCACACGACGGCGACCGTAGGACTTCACGAGACCTTGGGCTTGGAGAAGCGGCATCGGCATGGGGAGGGGGAAAGGAGGGAGGGAAAAACATTCGCTGGAGGTCCGCCCGTTCTACAAGGTATCGGCTGTGGGCCCAAGAGCAGCGTTCAATAGATGCTAGCAGCGTTCAACGAATGCTAGCAGCGGGCCAACCATGGAAGGCCCCGCATCGGAGTCCCTCTCCTCTCGTCTATTGAATCCGGCGCATGTCGCTGAAGCCGGGGAAGTAGTTCCAAGTATGGGGCCAGACAACACTGATGGCGCGGCCGATAAGGAGGGAGCGTTCCAGATAGTTGCCGCCAGGCTTGTTGCGTCCTCCATGGGCTCTTTGGTTCCAGAGCCGGGCATCTTGCGACTGAGGACTGTTGTCGCCCATCACAAAGAACTGGTCTTTCTCAAGAGGAAAATCGACGGCCCGTCGACGCTGAATCAGGCCCCATTGTGCTTGATTCTGCAAGACATCGGCCGGGGGATAGCTCGGGTAGTCCGTGACGATTCGCATCGACACGTCGGAACGGGTTTGGTCGCTTGCAGCGATGTAGTAGATATCACGCCAGACTCGCAATCGATCGATCGTGAAATTCGCCCCTCGCGTCGCCACCGCCGCTGGTGCAAGGTCGCCTGGATCGCTTGCGGAGGTATGGGGAATGGCCTCCTCACGAGGGCCGAAGAGCGACCGCCAGTCGTAGGTCGTTGGCCCATCGAACTCGACGAGCTGGTCGTCGACCCAAAGGTGGAGCGCGTCGTCGACGTTGGCAAACAGGAGTCGATGGGTTCCTTGGCTTTCCATCGCGATGCGGGCCGTTGCCGAAAACTGGTCGGTCGCTTGGCCCGCGCCGTTGGGAACGATTTCAAGAGTCGCCACGCCAGAGGCGATATCGCACCGGCAGCGGAATTGATGCCCTGCCTCGGTCAACTGGAGGATCAGCTCGCCATCGTTTTGGTTCACTTCGACATCGGCCTCCAGCAGCAAGTCGCCCACCCAATGGATGCCTTGGTCGACGACGGGCACGATAAGCGGATGGCGGCGTCCAATCTGATCGGATCCAGGATCGTAGGGGGCGAAGTTAACGCGGGTATTGTAGGGATTGAAGTCACTGATCAGGCGGGGGGGATCGATGGCGAAGGAGCGAGATTTTTCGACAGCGGGCCAAACCGGGTTGGACGGCGGGCGATGACGATAACGCAACCATTGCTCGCCGGCACCCTGGTCGGAAGCGACAAATTGCTCGACCAAGGTTCGTCCCGACGCCTCGGCTTGGCTGGTCCAGGCGGTCGCGCCGTCGTCCGGCTCCCAACGAAGAGGCCACCCCGCTGCATGCAGGAGCGCCGGGTCGTGGTCCGTGTCGTGAACCAACTGCCGCATTGCGAGGACTTTCTTCGCCGACTTTCGCTCGATGGAGTAGTCGCCCTCTTTGGCATCGTTCGGGCCAACAAACAAATCCCCCTGGTAGATGCGAATCGTCTCTTCGGGGAGTCCCACGAGCCTCTTGATGTAGTTGTCCGTCGCATTGCCAGGGTACTTGAAGACAATCACATCCCAGCGTTCCGGCTCGGAGAACGAATAGAGAAACTTGTTGACGATGATACGGTCGCCCATGTACGACGGGACCTTTTGCCGCTCCCGGAGCGCCTCGGGCGAACGGGCGTTGAGGGGCGAGTCAAAGGTGACCGTGTACCGACAAGTCGGACACATCCCCGCCATGCACTGCTGGGCTTTTTGAGACCGACGGGTCCCTTCGCTAACACTAGCGTTCACGCGGAACCGCTGGTCGCATTGCGGGCAAAGGAGGTCCTTATGGGCACCTTGGAGCGAAGGCGACATCGACCCGGTCGGAATCACAAAAGCTTCGACGACGAATGTCCGAATAAAAAAGGCCAGCATGAAAGCAATCGCGAGCGACTCGAGTGTCTCGCGGAGAGCGACCTCCGAAGCAGGTCGATCGGCCTGTTTTTCTTCCTTCCGCTGCGGAGGGAGCGGGACGTCGCCTTGGCGCGGGGAACGTTTCTTGTTTTTGTTCTTGGCCATGCTGCGCCGATCGAGTTACACGGGGGGAGGTAGATTCCTTGTGAGCCGAACACCCTCGGGAGGGGCTGGCATGCGACGTGAGGGGTCGCAGGCAATCTATTCGTTGGCGGCGTAGGAATCTAGTGCTTTATCCTCACCAAAAAGGAGGAAAGGAGACGTCCGAAGCGGTTTGGACGTCAGGGAGGTGGAGGTCTCCTCTCGATGTTTGCACCGAGGGGGGAACCGAGGGGGGAACCGAGGATCCATCGTTCAGAGAGGCCCGGATGGGCCCAATTTCGGCTGTCGGCGGAGATTGCCACGTTGTCCCCGACGACAAAAAACTCGCCTGCCGCCAAGACTCTCTCTTCGGCGGGCCAGCGGTCGTCTGGACGGGTGTGGTAGGTGGCGTCGCGCCAAACGCTCAGGTTATGGATCGTGACGTCGCCTGTTGCGAGGAGGGCCAGCCGGGGGGAAGAGGGCCAAGGGAGGTTCGATCGCTCGCGATGCACCACCTGGCCATCGACGGTGAGCATCGACTGGCGGTCGAAGAGGGACCAAGTGAATTGCGACCGCCCCGGTCGGTTCGTCTGCCCAGCTGCAATCGTTCGCCCAGCCGCTAAAGCGGCCTCGCCAGGAGGAGGGGTGGGGAAGATCGCTTGGAACTCTAAAGTGGCGTCGGGGGCGAGCGTTGCTTCGCAGGTGACCATCAGGTCGGTCGCTACGTTGAGCCGGCGCGAGACTCGCTGGTTGATCCCCAAGTCGTCAGTCACCGGTATTCCTTTCGCGGGATAAAACGTTAGCCTCGTTGGCGCATCGCCTTGGTGTCGCCACGCGCCGCCCGTGCGCTGCCAATCGCTTGACGCAGATTGCCAGAGTAACAACTTTTTTCGCTCGCGATGAACCAATTGACGGAGCTGCTGCTGTTGCGACAAACTCTTCCGAACCACCTGGCCATGGACAAAAAGATCGCCGCCAGAAAACGAAACGAGCTCGCCCGGCAATCCAATCACGCGCTTCACGCAAAGTTGCGTAGCCTGTTCGGGACAGCGGAAGACGACGACCTCCCATCGCCTCGGCTGGCGGAACGCGTACCTCGTTCGATCGACCCAAACGCGGCGGCCTTGTTGGACCTCCTGGTTACTTCCTGAACGAAACGACTCGCAGCAATCGGCGCAGACGATGGGCCAAACATCGGTCCACTGATCGGCACCGACTTCGAACTCCCACCCGCAATGGGGGCACTCCACTTGGAGGTGTGCCCCGAGCAGCGAAGGAGCCATAGAACTTCCCTCGATCACCACCGGCGTGACAACGCCCAGGAGGAGAAAAGTCTCGACCAACAGCAAGATCGCGATAACAACAACCACCCTCTGCAACCAAGGCAAGACCACGGGCACTCTCCAACTATTGCGAGACCGCTTCAAGTTCTCGCTCCCTGGATCCCGGTTGCACTACAACAGCGGTCTTCTCCGGTGCTTGCCGGGGCAGGAGCGCAAACTCATCGAAGACTTTACCGCCGAGTCGAATCACACGCACGTTGAGCCGCTCGGCGGAGAACGTGAGCAGGTGGAGGTGATGCCCGGCACTGCAATGTTCGGCAGTTTCTTGTAAGTACCATCGGCTGGTGATGGGAACCCGATGCCCGACGCCGAGCCCCCCTTCGCCGATATAAACGACGCCGGTCGGATCGACTTTCGTCCCTTTGATCGGGGGCGTTCGTTTAATGTTGTGTCCGTCCGCTTCGCAGACGAGGTCGACATGGTGCTCCTCGAACAGAGGGACCCAACTTGTCAGCGCGCTGCTGGGGAATTTCACTGCGGGAAATGCAGGACGGTGGTACTGGCAAAAATACCAGCGGTGGTCCCAGCGCTCGTCCGACAGTTCGCTGGCGAGCCACTTTCGTTGGTCGCCTGCCGCCGCAACCTCCGTGTTGAGTGTGGCGAGCCGGACTTCCGGGCCGAGGTCGGTTGCGTAGTAGTTGCCATCGCGTTTGGGGAAGTCGAAGATTTCGTTAAACAACGGGCCCAAGTCGTGGTTGCCTCGCGCCGGAATGATCGGCAGCAGGCGACCGTTCCCCCCGATGGTGAGCTCGTGATCGGTGAGCCAAACGAGCCATTGCTCGAGCTTCCTACCATCAACAATGTAGTCACCGCCGTGAACGAAGGCGAGGATTGCCGGACGACCTGCTGCCGACTGCTCCGCCACCATGCGCGCGATCATTCGGTTGACTTTCTTCCGAGCGTCGAGACCCGAACGGCTGTCGCCACCGAAGAGCACCGCTACTGGCTCCTCCTTGGTGGGGGCGGTGAGAAAGAAATACTCGCGCGATGCCTTCTGATCGCTTTGGCAGACGATCTGGTACTTGGTGGCAGGTTCCAGGCCAGTTAGCCGGGCGTGGTGAAAGAAGGGCCGCTGCTCGATCGGAAGCGTCCCGCCGAATTGGCCGCTCCGCTGACAAGCAACGGTCGTCCAATCGTCGTCGCCTTCGGCGCGGAGCTTCACCCGATGCTTCCTTCCTTTCTCGGCAGTCGTCCAGGAGAGGGTCGCGGTGGTCGAGGTGTCCCCTTTCCAGACCATGCGAACTTGGCCAGGCGTTACCCCTTCGAGTGACGCAGCGCTGGCGAGCGGCGTTAGAAAAAGGAAGGGCAAGATGCCAAGGACGCCGGGGAAATTCGAGGGAATCATTTGAAGCAGCTCTTTTCTTCGTAACAGGGGAGCGTCGGTTTCCGTGTCGTTGATGCCCTGTGTCGCTGATGTCCCGTGTCGCTGAAGAACGCGCAGGGTACTTGACCACACGGGACACATTCCCGCGAAACGCCCCCACTATTCTACCGTCCGGCGGGCGCTTCGGTCAAGGTTCCACCAGAATGCCAGCATCAGGGGGAGGACGAAATGGGCGGCCCGGGAGGCGGCATGAAACCAGCCACCCGACCAGCCCAGCAGCGAAATCCTCGCCAGCGCCGTGACGAGCCCCCAGAACGCCATGTACCACGCCACGCTGTGAATTCGTCGGCTCACGACCAACAGCGCCACGAGCAAGTCAATCGCACCAATGGCGGTGAGCAGTCGCGTCGCCATCCCTTCAGACATCGAATGCCGCGACGAGACAATCAGCATGTTGATAAACTCGAAGTTATGCTGCACGGCTTCGAGTCCGTGGGCGGCAAAGGTACATGCAATAGCAACGCGCGCCGTCCACTCCGCCATGCGTGACAGGCCGCCGGGAAGGGATCGTTCGACCAACAGCAACACGAGCGGCAAGGCGACACGCGCCAGATGGGCTGCGAAAGGCAACAAGCTGGCGACCCAAGCCACGCCGGGCGACCAGCTGCCGACCGGAATTGCCGAAAGGTCGAGGGCGAAACCTTGGCCCGTTCGCCACATGGCGGTCACGAGGAGAAGCTGGCACCCGGCGATCGCGAGGAGGACCCCTCGCCAAGGCCGAACGAGGACAATCAGTGCCGCCGCGGCGAAGAACCAGGCGAATCCCGCTTCGATGCCGAGGGCGGTCGTTTCCGAGAGCGCCAGGCCCCCGGTATCTCGCTGCCCCCAGAAAAGCGACATCAACGGCGACATCCCCCCCAACGCCAGCCAGTAAGCATGTCCTGCGCACTGCACTGCCAGCCCGATGCGGAGGATCCAACGCAGGGGGGCCAACGAACGGTAGGGTGAATCGGATTGCATGGCAGCCGAATCAGGGGCAAAGAAACTGGTGCGGGGGAAACTCTCATTTTAGTCACAATGAACGAGACGCCAAGCGCCCCGTATTAGCTGTCGTTCGCCGTCGGGCTCGCCCCGTCGCGCAAGCCGTTGAATAATCGCCCCACCACGACGGGGCAAGCCCGACGGCGAACACGCAAGAACACCCGCACTGGTCGGAAATTGGTGAAGCGAGGATCCCCTAGCCGGGGCGGCCCGGCTGTCTTTTGCACCTTTTGTGTTGGCGCGAACGATTTGGTAGACTCCGTGGAGTTCACTTCTCCACGACATCTACACACGGATTCTTCTCATGGCTGGGTTCCCTTTTCCTCTTCTCACTCGCCGCGGTCGCGGATCGTACCGGAGTGCGGGTGGCCGTTCGCCGTTTGGTACTGGGCGGCGCGGTGGCGGTAGCGGTTTTTCAGGGAGCAAGCTTCGGCTATTGATGGCGGCAGGGATCGCCCTCTTCGCGCTGATCTCCTACTTCGGCAACCCGGGCGACTTGAACCAGGTGACCGGTGTCAAAGAACGCGTCGCGTACAACGACGAGCAAGACGAGATCGCCCTTGGGTTGCAAGCCGCGCCGCAAGTGGCTCAGCAGCATGGCGGTGCGAGTCGCGACGGGGCGGCTCGGGGACATGTGCAAAACATGGGTGCTAAGCTGCTGCTCGGTTTGCAAGACTATTTAAATGAATCGGGTGGTACAAATCCTTATAATTTTGATTTCCACCTGTTAGCCGATCCAAAAACCGTCAACGCCTTCGCGCTTCCTGGAGGCCAAGTTTTCATCACGGAGTCGCTCTATCGCCGCCTGGAAACCGAGGGGCAACTTGCGGGTGTGCTGGGGCATGAGATTGGCCACGTGATCGAGCGGCATGGCAACAAACGGATGGCCAAAGACAAGCTCTTCACCAGCCTTGTCACTGCCGCCGGGGCGGCGGGAGGGGGTGTCAACTCCATGCAGATGGCGCAGCAGGTTAAACAGATGGTCAGCATGAAGTATGGCCGCGAGGACGAACTAGAATCCGACAAGTGGGGCGTCAAGCTTTGTGTCCTTGCAGGGTACGACCCTCGGGCGATGATCGGCGTGATGAAAATCTTAGATGAAGCAAGCCCTGGTGGGGGGCCCCCCGAGATGCTTAGCACCCATCCCAAGCCGGCCAATCGAGTGGAGTATATTCAGAAGGTGATCGAGGAGACCTTCCCCAACGGTCTTCCCGAAGGCCTCCGCCCGTGAGCGATGCCTCGACGCCGCTATCGCGGGTGACGATCGTCTCGGGGGGCCAAACAGGTGCCGATCGCGCCGCACTCGACTTTGCGATCGACCACGCCCTGCCTCACGAAGGCTGGTGCCCGCGCGGGCGATTGGCCGAGGATGGCCCGATCGACGAGCGGTATCAACTCCGCGAGACCGAGTCGCGCAAATACGCCAAGCGAACCGCTCAAAACATTCACGACTCCGACGCGACGGTCGTTTTTTCCCTCGTGGCCAATCCGACCGGGGGGACGGCGCTGACGATCGATCTGACCGAACGGATCGGCCGACCGCTGCTGCACCTGCCCCGCGATGCCGATCCGCTCGGCGCGACCGCTGCGGCGATCCGTAATGCGGCAGACTCGCTCAACCAATTTATTGACGCACACGAAGTCAAGCTGCTAAACGTCGCAGGGCCGCGGTCGTCGGTGGAACCGAAGGTCGCTAGTTACGTGCGGTCGGTGCTGGCGGCGGCTCTGGTGGCGGAATAGAAAGGGGAGTCCGAACCAACAACCGGCTCCGCAGCGGAGGGTGGTTTTGCCCGCCCGGGGAGATCCCAGGCCTTGGTTCCGGTGCCGATCCAAAAATCCGGTCCGGAGAGAGTATCCGAGCAACTGTCAATTGTTGTGTTCTGAGGCGTTTCCTAAGCGGCGGCTTCCTGCATGATTCCGTCTTGGAAGGACTGTCCTTCGATGACGAGTGGGATCCTGTCGTAGCTGCGTAGTCGCTTCCATTTCTTCGAGGCGGATTTATTGCTTGGGGACGCATGGATTTTTTGTTGAAGGGAAACACGAGCGGGAGTGGGTTTTTCGGTGGCATTGGAAGACAAATGAAAGCAGAGTCGCCATTGTACCTTCGGCAATGCCTGTCTTGCAATCATGCACGATGACGCTTCCAATAGGCAGCCATGTTCCGCCCGCTTGCCACTTTTGAACGCGCCATCTTCGATAGAATGGCCCAAAGTTTGGGAAAGTGTTTTCGTT
>QIKP01000025.1 GCA_003233055.1 Planctomycetaceae bacterium | reverse complement strand
ATTAACATTCAGTTCTCTCTGTACAGTCGCGCAGGTAATGGCGGCGCTGATGTCATCGCACTCTACGAAGATGCTGGCGCAACCAGTCTTGAAGACGGCCGAATTCGGCTTAATCTTGACGCTGACGGCACGATCGATAATACAGGCGGTGCAGACAATGTTTTGAACTGGGCCGCCGACACGTGGCAGACGTGGGAAATCGATTTTGTCATTGGCGAGAGCACGTACGATCTTACGGTCGGCGGTGTTACGGCATTGGGCTTGGCCACGGAAGACGGCTCGACTTTTGATGCGTTTGCCTCGATTCGACACGGGTCGAGTACCTTCGGCGAATACCTTATCGATGCCGCTGCCGCTGGCACTACGACTCCTGCAATTCCTGAGCCAGCCTCGTTGGCGCTGTTTGGCCTCGGCTTGACGGTACTTGGGTTAGTTCGCCGTCGCGCGTAAGTCGTTGCGGCAAAGTCCCACTTCTTTTAGTTGGGGACGCGTTAGCAGAATTGATGACCGGCCCCTTGGTCGACCTAAGGTCGATCAAGGGGCCGGATTGAGTTGGTCGATGATGGCCGTCGATGGGAGGGTTGCCCCGTTTTCTAACTCCGTCCCTGGTGCTGGCGTCCCTGGTGCCGGCTGGCTCAACCCGCTATTGGTCTTGCTGCCGTGGCTGCGGCATTTGCCACTGGGGCTCGTCGACTAGCTCCACTCCCCCCAGCCAGGTTCTCCCTCAGTCGACCTGGTGGTGGCGGACTCGTTTTTTTGGCCCACCAGGAGAGAACCTCAGCTTGGCCATCCGCGTCCTGCACCGTACAATCAGGGGGTAGAGAATTCCCCCCCACCTTGTCCACGCACGCCACGGAATCGGTCATGAGCGCTTCTCCCGCATCCAACGCCACTTGCCGCGAGTTCTTTGGAGTCCGCGTCCTTCGTCAGTCGGGCCCTGGAGAATCAAGCGGCTGGGAGACCTTTCGCATCCCTTACGAGCCGAATCTGAACGTCATTAGCGTGCTGCAAAAAATCGCCGCCTCGGCCCGCAATGCCGAAGGCAAAGCGACCTCGCCCGTTGCGTGGGATTGCAACTGTCTAGAAGAGGTCTGCGGCGCTTGCACCATGGTGATCAACGGACGAGTCCGGCAGTCTTGCTCAGCACTTGTGGATCGTCTGCTGGAGGAGTCGGAAGGTGAAATCGTCCTGGAACCGATGAGTAAGTTTCCGGTTGTTCGTGATCTGGTCGTCGACCGCAGCCGTATGTTTCGCGCGTTGGAAGAAGTGCAAGCGTGGACGCCCGTCGATGACTACTACGATCGGGGTGCCGGCCCCAGCGAATCGCAAGAGAGTCAAGAAAATCGCTACCCACTCTCGGAGTGCATGACCTGCGGTTGCTGCGTCGAAGCCTGTCCGCAATACGGCAAAGTGGAAGTGACGAGCCGGTCCAACGAATCGCCCGAAGATCGTCAGTCGCGGCAAGAATCAGCCGAAAAGGGGCAGTTTCTTGGAGCCGCACCGATCAGCCAAGCGATGCTCTTCAACGACCATGCCACGGGCCGTGTCTTGGCGGACGACCGGCTCGAAGCCCTTACGGCTCCTGGGGGCGTCCAGGTCTGCGGCAATTCGCAAAACTGCGTGGCCGTTTGCCCCAAAGAAATCCCGCTCACGACCTCCATTGCCCGTGCGGGTCGGCAGGCGACGGTTTATTCGATCAAAAAATTGTTCGACCGGTGAACCCAGGCAGGTAGAATGAAACGGATGCAGCCCCTCTATTTCTCCACTGCCGGACACCCTGTCGATCGCTTTCGCGCGGGGCGTCGATTCTTACGAGTTGGGCTGCCCCTGCTTGGTGTTTTCTTATTGACGTTGCTCGCGGGCAACTTGGGGGCGATCGCACCGGAAGGCGTGAAAGACTCGTTAGAAAAACATCTCCCCAAGGCATGGCTCACCGAATCACGCCCATCGAGCGTCCGTTGCTCAGACGGGCATTACTCAGACGGGCGGTGCGCCGGCGGGATGACCTCGATCGGGCTGCCAGAATCTTGTTTTGTGACGCTGTCACAGGAATGAGCCAACCGGCGATCAAGATTTTTGACTCGCGATCAGGCCGCTCGCGCCAGGGGTGGTTCGCCGCTGCTGTTTTTCCACGCGCTCGGCTTGATGAATCCATCCTCGGTCACGTCGTCGAATCGGACCGACACCTGCTTCGAGACCCCTGATTCCTGCATCGTGACGCCATAGAGCGTGTCGGCACCGGTCATCGTTTTCTTGGAGTGAGTGATGACGATGAATTGTGTCGACGACAAAAAGTCCGATAGCACGCTGGTAAACCGTCCGATGTTGGCCTCGTCGAGTGCGGCGTCGACTTCGTCAAGGATGCAGAACGGGCTTGGCTTGCTGCGAAACATTGCCAGCAGTAGTGCCACGCAAGTCATCGTTTTCTCGCCGCCAGAAAGGAGCGAGATTGTCCGAGTCTCCTTGCCGGGGGGGCATGCGCGGATTTCGATCCCGCAGTCGAGGGCATCGTCGCTGTCGTAGTCTTCTAAAACAATGTCGGCGTCGCCACCTCCAAAGAGCCGGCGGAAGAGTTCTTGGAAATGTCCACGGACCGTATCGACCGTCGTAAGAAATAGCTGCCGACTTTCAGTATTCAGGCGAGCCATTAGCTGTTCCAGGCTCGTCTTCGCTTGCGAAAGATCGTTGTACTGGGCCGAGATCGATTCAAACCGGGACTCGATCGCATCGAGCTCTTCCAAGGAGTCGACGTTCACCGAGCCGATGCGGTGGAGACCTTCCCGGAGTTGCTCGATCTCTCGCTCGACTTGTTTTCGATCAATCCCCGTCGGTTGGGGCGGTGCGGAAGCGGCGACGGCGGGCAGATCGATCTCGTAGTCGTCTTGGAGCCGGTCGGCAAGTGTTTGACGCTGGTGTTCGATACGGGCGGCGGATAATTCTAGCTTCGCCTTGCGCGCCTGCGTCTCGTCGATCTGCTGGCGAGATCGCGACAGTTGGTGGCCAAAGGCCTCTCGTCGCTCTTGAAGATCGGCTCTATTCGTGCCTTCGTGACGCCGCTGGGGAAACAAGCGGTCGCGGTCCGCAACGATAGCGGACAACGCATCTCCACACGTGAGCCGTTCGCGTTCAATCTCCGCAATACGATGCCTCGTCATCTCCATCTGAGTAGCAAACTCCCGGCGAACTTCCACCTGCCGTTGCGAGGCTTGGTTGCCGAAAGAAGTCGCCGCAAGAACCTCGATTTGGTTTTCAAGCTTGGCAACCGCTATTTCCTGTTCGCCGGTGGCCTTTCGTCGAGCCTCTCGTTCGTTGCGAACCGTTGCAAGCTGGGACTCGATTTTCCCGCAAGCGGCCGCAAGTTGCTCCTGCTGTTGCGTTAGCTCGGCAAGAGACTGGGTTTGTTTCAGGTAATCTTTCTCTAGCAGGTCGAGTTCTTGCGCCAAACCTTTCGTCTCTTGGACCGCCATCGCTTGCCGCTCTGTCATCGGCGTCTGCCGGCTTTCGAGCAGGGCGATTTTCTGGCGTGCATCCGATCTGCCTTCGAGTGCGAGGCGATGACGCTGAAGAATCTCTCCGACGCGAGATTCTTCGTTCTGGACATTCGATTCGAGCCGAAAAAGCTCCTCCTGTAATTTTTGGGCCCGCGGGGAGAGCTGCTCGCCCTTTTGCCTCAACTGCTCGATCTGATTGCGCCGCGAGCCCGCACCGCGTGCTGCCGGCTTTCCACCGGCGACTAAGGTCCCATCGGCACTCAGTAGGTCGCCATCTGCCGTGACAAAGTGCAGGCCATGTCCCTCCGCCAACGCGAGCCGGACTGCGGTAGGGAGCGTGTCAACGATCCAAGTTCGACCGAGCAGCCGTCGCACGAGCGGGGCGAATTCGGGCAGGCTATCGACGAACTGGTCCGCTCGCCCCCAGACTCCTGGCTGGCCACCGAGATCAACGCGGTCGATGGCGTTTGCAGGCAGATTCCAATCCAGTCGCAACAGCTTCGCACCAGGTGGGAGCGAGACGTCCGACTGGAGTAGCGCCTCGGTTTGGGGGACGACATAGTATTCCGCAATCGCCCCGAGTGCCGCCTCAATAACGGATGCGGTGTCGAGGTCGACATGCAGAAGATCGCCCACGACCAAAGGCGGATCGCTTTCTTTGGGCGAGGTTATTCCAACCTTCCGCAAGAGGCGTCGCGTGCTCTCGGAAGTTTGGTCTTCTTCCCGATCGAGCTCTTCGATGAGTTCCCTCCGGTGTCGACAGGACGAGAGTTCTCCTTCGACTTGCTGACTTTCCTTTCGCAGGCTACGGAGCCGCGACTGGTTTTGCCCGAGCTGCTCTTGGGCTGTTTTGAGTTCATCGGCACTTTCGTTGCATTGCTTGCTTGCTTGCTTTCCTTCTTCTTGGGCAGCCTGGTGCTCAAGGGCCAGTTGTCGCAACTCCTCGTCGTGCGACCCCCTTTCGGCATCGATTTGCAACCGTCGATTTTGACTGGTGGCTTGCTGTTCTTGAAGGAGGAGGAGGGTCTGCTCCAGCAAGGCCGCCCGACGTTCGGTATCCGCATGTCGACGCCGAAGCTCCTCCAGTTGGGATTCCCCGCGCGTCACCGCTGCGGTGAGTTGATGCTCTTTTTCGGCATTGGCGGCATGCTGTCGCGTGGCGTCGTCGTATTCGGATTTGGCTGCTTCGAGGCGTTCGAGGATCGACACGCTGCTTGGGACCCCTTTTTCGTCGGCTCGATAGGTCCTGTGCCACTGTTGCTGCAGGGCCTCCCGATTCGATTCGAGGTCGTGCTGGCGGGCGAGCAGGCCGGCAGCGGTTGCCTCGCTGGCTACCGCATTTTCACGTAGCTTTGCCAGTCGCTGTTCGAGATTTTCGTAAGAGGCCTGCGAGGCCAAGAGCGCCGCGTCAATTTTCGGGATCTCCCTCTCAGCGGCGGCAATCGCTTCGCGTTGGTCGCGATGCTCTTCTTGGAATCGACCCAACTCGCCCGCCACACTCTGAAGCCTACCACTTAGCTGGGTCCAATCCGCGATACCGATTTGCGTTCGGAGTAGTTTGAGGCGTCGGGTCCCTTCTCGAAATCGTTGGGCCTTGCCAGCCTGCATTCGAACACTGCGCAATTGGCTCTCGACCTCGTCGACGATATCGGACAGACGAAGCAGGTTTTGCTCGACCCGAGAGAGCCGTTTTGCGGCCTCTTGGCGCTTGGTCCGAAACCGACTGATGCCCGCCGCTTCCTCGAAGAGGGAACGGCGATCTTGCGGGGAGGCTTGGAGGAGGGCGTCGACTTTGCCCTGTTCAATGATGCTGTAGGCTTCGGTCCCGATTCCGGTGCCAGCGAGCATCTCGCGAATGTCCCGTAGTCGGCAGGCGTTCCCATTGATGAGGTACTCCCCCTCACCGCTCCGATAGACGCGCCGCGTGATGGCGACCTCGTTCACTTTGCCGCCAAATTGACTTTCGCTTTGGTAGGTTTCCTTGGAGTTATCGAGTAGCAGAGTCACTTCGGCCGTATGGAGCGCGCCACGTGATGCGGAGCCATTGAAGATGACGTCGGTCATCTCGGACCCTCGCAGCGACTTCGCACTTTGTGAGCCGAGAACCCACTTGATGGCGTCGACCACGTTTGACTTGCCCGAGCCATTCGGCCCGACGACGACCGTCACGCCGGCATGGAACTCGAACCGTGTCTTCTCGGCGAAGCTCTTAAAGCCGGTCAGTTCGAGTGCTTTTAGCATCGTCGTGATTCACGTCGTGGTAACTCAAAGTGAAAGCGATCAGCAGGCTCCGTCGTCATGGGCGTGTCGATCCATGGCCCACTGCGACGACTCGTCGCAACCTTCTTTTCTAGGTGCGGCGTTTGAAGAGATCGGGAAGTGGAGTCGCCACTTCAAACCCATTGTCCGATTCTTCCTCGGTTGGATTGGCCGGGTCGCGATGGAACTTGCGTCCTGGCTGAGGCAGGGCATCGACCCGGAGTCGCGAAAGCAAAGCTCCCTGTTGCTTGGCCTCTTGCAAAGCTTGGACGACGTCGGGGTAGGTGCCGCCCAAATCGACGATGGTACGAATCATGTCGTCTACGTTGGGGGGAATGGTCCGCTGCTCCGCTTCGCCCCGATTGGAAAATCGGCTCACCGTGAGCGTCCGTCCTTGCATGCCATTGATGAGGATGCCTCCACCCGCGTCGATCAATACGGGTAGCTTGAGGGAAGGCTGCTCCCCGAAGAGGACAATCTCGGGGCGGTGGCTGTTGGTGAGATGGATCATTGGTGGCCCCGTGACATCGAGCTGGTGGAAGCTAAACATGCCTCCCATGTCTTCGCCCGCTACAAGAGGGTCGTGTCGGTTCATCGCCCCTAGCGAACGGAAAGCACCGTAACGGGTCTCAGCACTGTTGGCGGAAAGGAGTTGGCGAAGCGAGTCAAACGCTTCGAGATCGTCCATCGCGGAAAGGGCGACCATCGCGTTGACTCGAAACGCCGGCTGGTCGCTGGCCATCTCGGCAAGGGTTTCGACCGCACTGGTGTCGTCGAGATAGGCGAGCGCCTCCGCGGCGTAGAATCGAACTTCGGTGTCACTCGATTGGAGCGCCTGTTGCAGGTGCTCCTTGGCTTGGTCATCGCCGAGGGCTTCGAGCTGAAGCGCGGCGGAAGCGGTCGTGAGCGGATCAAGAATCTGTTCGCCCAGCATTACGATTCGAGTCTGTCGCTGCCGGGCTGTCTCGCCGACCGCGATGCTCCGTGCCACTCGCATGAATCGGGCGACGTTGTCTTTGTAGCGAGCGTGAACCACCAGCTCGATGAATTCATCCGTCTTGGCAGTCGCTACGCCTGCTCGCCGACCGTCGGCACGAACGTAAAAACGATTGTTCACCGATTTGGCGATCTGCTGGGAGAGACGGACCGACTTATAACGATCGTCAATGACCAGTCCGAGCGAACGTGATTGGGTCGCGATACCTCCGCCAAGGATCCGACCACGCGTCGCGTAAGGTTCGCCCTCTTTTCCTTGGGCATGAGGATCGACCAGAATAGCACCTTCGGCTTGGCCCAGTACATGGCCTCGCCGGATCTGTTGGCCTAAGACGGCTAGTTCGGTGAGACGAGCTGGGAGGAGCCATCCTCCACGCAGGCTGGTCGCCTCGCTTCGAGTTGGGACGCGGACCTCAATGTCAAAGCGGTCTCCTTCTTGGATTCCTGGCCGCAATACCCCACGCACGAGAACTAGCGATGTGTCGAGCGAGGCGAGAATATCGTTGGGGTTTTTTACCTGTCGGCGTTTCATTTCGGCCAATAGCGATGCCCGTTGCGGCGTCGGCGGCGGATCTTCACCAGTTCCCTTCAGCCCCGTCACCATCGAGATTGCTTCGATTTTGACGTAACTCAATCCGTAAGGATGCGTGAACTTGGTCACCAAGTCGGGCGATTCGTTGGCCAGTTCCTTGAGCGTCGTTTCTTCCGGACTGGGGTGACCAAGAAAACTCATGCAGCCAACCGAGCCGGCGCTCGTGAGGAGGAGGCTCAAGAGAACTAGCGGCGAATAGTACGGCAGCGTGGCCCGTTTCGTCATGCTTCTACTTTGACAGTATCTGAGTTAGGCGAACGAGGACTAGCGTCTCTGGTGCTCTGCACGAATAGCAACGTCCGTCCGGAACGAAAAGGCACCTGTCGCTGTGCGCAATTCTTTTCGGACAGATTAGAGCGGGCGGAGAGTAGCTGGTGCGCCGAAGAGGGTCAAGGCAGGCTAGGTCCAACGTCGCCAGGTGCTAGCAAGGCAAAATCTCGGAGTCTACGGTTGATCGATGCCACCGGGGTGAAAAGGGTGGCACTTTAGAATCCGAACGATTCCCTTCCAGGTACCTCGAAGGGCCCCTCGCTCTCGAACCGACTGGATAAAATACTCGCTGCAAGTCGGTGTAAAGCGACAGACGGGGCCCCACATCGGGCTGAGACAGCATTGGTAGCACCGCACCAAACCGATGAGCAGTCGCGATGGCAAGTGTAGAAAATATCGCAAGAATGGCATGCCAAAGGTGCTCCGGTTGGTTTGCAGTCGCCAAGTGAACCGTTGGCCTCGTCCCATCGTTCGTCCATTCGTTCGACCACGATGAGAGAAGGCCTGCAGCTAGGGTCGGCAAGTCAGTTGGCGCAGTGATTCCATGAGCCGTGTCAGCTCAGGCGTTGCCTTAGGGCGTGGCAGGCAGACCAAATCAACGGCGGGCAAGTCATGTTGTACGAGACGAAACGCCTCGCGAATCAGCCGTTTCCATCGATTTCTAGCCACGGCGTTGCCGACCTTTCGCGAGACGACCAACCCTAGCCGCGGATGTCCGCAGTCGTTGGCTGCCGTGTAGACGATCAGCCGGCGGTCTGCACGGCTCCTGCGCGCGGCAAACACGCGATCGAAGTCGGCCTTGGTGAGGAGTCGTTTCTTTTTGGAAAAGGAATCGGTCATTGGTTGGGACTATCCAAGGGGACGACTAGCAGGACCGCTCGACCGGCGGCGGATCGGCCTCCGGTTGTTCACCGTACCCCAAGTCCTACTCTACCTCATCGTGTCGTCTTTGTCGGGTCGGTCAACGAACGTATCGCCGCGAGCAATGTCGGCTGGGAGGTCAGGCGGAGGACGTTTGTCCGGAGGCCGTTGCAACTGGTCGCGGACCGGACTCGAGCGTCTCGGTCTTCCCTGTCGAGCCCATCGACCAGCTAGCATCGTCAGCGCAATCACCAGGCCGCACAATAATCCTAGTCCGATGAGCGTTAGAATCACCGCAGCCCGGTGGTCTGGATCAAGCTTTTCGAGGACCGTTTGCTGCGAGCGTTCTGCCAGGAGAGCCCATCGGTGTGGGAAGACTACCACCGCAACTCCGCTCGCGGAGGGCGATCATCGGTTTTGGCGATGAGGGCGATTTGCTTCGCCTGCTCGTCGGAGAGATTGTTGGGCACGATCACACGAATCTCGGCGTAGAGATCGCCTGCTTCTTTTCCGGCAGGCCTCACGCCATGCCCTCGAATGCGGAGCCGTTGGCCTCCCGAGGTGCCAGGCGGAACGGTGAGCGTTAGGGTCCCGTGCGGGGTAGGGACTTCGACTTTGGCTCCTTCGACGGCTTCGGCCAACGTGATGGGAACGACGACATCCAGTCGTTTTCCGAATCTCGAAAAACTGGGATGCGGCGCGACACGAACCGATATGAGGATGTCTCCTGCCGAGCCACCAGATCGGCTCTTCTCGCCCTGACCTCGCAAGCGAATTTTCTTGCCTTCCTCGATGCCAACCGGAATTTTGACCGCAATGGTCTCGTTCTTTCCATTGGCACGCCGAAGGGAAATGGAGGCTTCGCCGCCGCTAACGGCTGTGGAGAAAGGGATGGTTAACTCGTATTCCAGGTCGGCACCGCGCTCGGTTGCGCTGCCCGGCGGGGCAGCTCCGCCCCCTCGAGCGAAATGTTTGAAGAGGTCAGCAAATCCACCCGGTCCGGAAGCGCCGCCGGCCCCTCGCACTCCGCCGCCAAATAAGTCGTTCACATCGAAGTCGACCCCTGGTCCTCCCGCAGGGCCCCCGCCTGGCCAGCCTCGGGGGGCGCCACCCTCCATCGATTCGAATCCGGCTCCGTAGCGGTCGAACATCTTCCGTTTTTTTTCGTCGTCGAGTAGATCGAACGCGGTTTGCACCTCCTGGAACTTCTTCTTGGCAGTCTCGTCATCCGGATTCAAGTCGGGATGGTACTTTCTCGCAAGCTCTCGGTAAGCTTTGCTAATCTCGTCTTTCGACGCTCTGCGATCGACGCCAAGGGATGCGTAAGGGTCCGTTGCCATATTGCTTCGTAGGGTGGATGGTTGCACGGACCCTTGGCCCATGGGATTTTTTTTGCAGTCAGGCGAACGGCCCGTGAATGGTGTATCGCCATTTTACCGACTCGGTGGCCCTTCTTGTAGCGACCGATTGTACGGTTTGGCCGGGATTTCCTAGGTACTCGGCATGCTAAACTAGAGGCATGGTCCATGCCTCCTCGACGTCTCGTCTACGAATCGCCCTCTTGGGAATGCTGCTGGGAGGGATGTTTGGCATCCCAAGCCCCGGCTCCGTGCTCCTGGCGGCGGATGGAGAGCTGGAGTTCACCATCGTCGATAGCCAGTCCCACCAGCCGCTTCCTGTGAGGATGGAATTGAACAACGCACGCGGAAAATCGGTGCGAGCTCGTGGTTTGGGAGTCGGGCGTCTCGGAGGGCATTTCTACCTTTCGGGAGAGATCCTTCTACCGCTTCGTCGGGGGGGCTACCGGTTTACGCTGGATGCGGGGCCCGAGTACCGGACGCAGCAGGGGCACTTTGAAATCGAACGCCGTGCCGAAGACGCCAAGCAGGTCGAAATGCGACGATTTGCGAATTTGGCCGAGGAAGGATGGTGGGCCGGCGATGTCGACTCGCAACGTGAGGGAAACGTACTCCCTCTCGTGGCGGCAGCGGAAGGGATGGCCTATGCCCCAACCACAGCCTGGCGATTGGTGGAAGGCAAATGGCTGAAGACGGATGCCCTGGCACGCCGTCCCACGAAAGAGACCGATCCCGTTGCGCTGGATCGTGCGCTCGGGCCCCTTGCGGTGGCCACCGAGTCACCAGGCGGTGACTTGCTGCTGGTTGCTGAGACTCGCTTGGACAGTCCGCCGGAAGGACTGGCATCGGCAAACAATCTCCAAGTCCTCGTCGCAGCCCGAAACGCAGGACTGCGTACCGTCGCGCTGACACCAACCGCCTGGGAACTCCCTCTCTGGATTGCCAGCGGCAAGCTGGATGCCGTGGTGATGCTCACCCGGCAAAGCGAATGGAAGAAGGTCGACGACGACGATCCGAACGGTCGGCCTCGCGCCCGGTCCTTCTACCCAGGTAAGCAAGGGCTTACGCGATGGGGGGAGGCGATCTACTTCCATTGGCTCAATGCAGGCGTAAAGTTAACGGCGATCGCGGGGAGCGGGTCGGGCGCAAATAATAGCCCGCTCGGGACCAATCGCGCGTACGTTCACCTCGAAGGCAAGATGAGTGCCAATGCTTGGTGGCAAGGCGTTCGAGAAGGTGCCGTCGTCGTGACCAATGGACCGCTGCTGCGCCCTTTGGTCGGAGGCGATCCGCCTGGGACGACTTTCCAAATGGACTCGGGCGAGTCGATCGACTTCCGAATGGCGCTAAATCTCGCCAGCCGCCAACGGGTCGAGTACCTGGAACTCTTAAAAAATGGGGAGGTTGCCGCAGAAGTAAGGCTCTCCGATTGGGCCAAGTCGGGCGGGAAATTGCCCCCCGTCACCTTCCAGGAGAGTGGTTGGTTTGCGGTGCGGGCTGTGACCGAGAACCGGGGCAAGTACCAGCTGGCCCTCTCGGCTCCCTTCTACGTCGAATCGCCCGCCGGAGTTCGTATTAGCCGCACAAGCGTAGAGTTTTTTCTGACCTGGCTCGACGAATTGGAGAAACGCCTCGGGCAATACGGCTCTTTCTCTGAAAGCGATTTGGCGATGGGGCGGGCCTATTGGACTTCCAAGTTGGAACAAGCGAACGCTCCCTAGAGTCGGGCGGGCTACCGATCGTTTACCCATTTTCCTTCAAAATCAAAACAATCATTCATCCGCCAATTAAGGTCGCCGACGAATTTGTGCTTACCAACAATGTAACACCGGTCCAGCAACACGTTCGGCGTTCGCAATTTCCCGACGTACTTCCACGACTCCCCTTCGATTTTCCCTAGCTCAAACGTCGATTCGCGGACCGTTAGGTTCGCCATCCCTTTGAGGATCGCAAAGGTTGAGTTTTCTCGGTTCGTATTGCTGCCCGTCAAGCCCGTGAAGCGGATGTGGCACCCCGGGACCGGATCGATACATTCGACGGCAACGAATTTCTCTGATAGTTTGCGGTCGATTCGAGTATCGCGTAGATCAAAATTCCCGTTGCGCCATCCGACGGTGTTGTGTCTATTGTCCGTGTTTCGCTTCAGGGTGAGTAACGTATTGTCCCAGTTCAGCGAGTGCTCGACGGCTACGGGCCCGCCCCCTTCCCACCAAAGCGTTCGGGGAGTCTTCCAGGACTGGACGAAGCCAATGTAAATGCCGATGCCCTGCGAGTTCATCCCGAAGATGCCTTTTTCGCAACGATTAAAATGCAGCCACTGATATTCGGTATGGTCGCAATTGTGTTCGGTCGCCTTGGTCCCATGCTGAATGGCGGTATCGAAGTCCCAAAAAGAGAGCGACTCAAAACGGTGATTGCCGCTAGCGAGCCCTTTCTTACCCGCCTTCGTGATGACGATCCCCCGGGCTGCCCTGGGTGGGCTGCCTTTGCTTTTGTAAGGCTTCGCATGAAGTACCATGCCTCCCCGGAAGCGAAAACTATTCCCCTGAATATGGAACATATCGCCCCCCTCTTCGCCCACCCAAACCAGACGAGTGAACTTGCCCGAAAGAGGTGCTTTGTGTTCCCAGGTCGGCGGAGCAATGGCCTGCCCCATGCCCGAAGCGATCAATTCGCCCCCCGTTCGGAACGGGACAACGACCGTCTTGCTAATCTTCCAAGGCCCCGCGGGAATGAAAACTGGCAAGCCATGGGAGTGCTGGGTATCGAAGCCTTCCTGGAGGGCGGCCGTGATGTCGCCGTAAGAACCAATCTCCCCGTGCGAAGAGTCTTGCGTCACGTCCCAAACTTGACCCCGCGCAAGTTGTTCAGATCCCGAAAGCGCCTCTCCCGAAAAAAGACCTATTGCCATGGCAATAAATATTTCGGTCGCGGGAGCGTATCGCTTTTGAATACCTCTTTTCAATGGTTCCGACATCATAGGTTCTCCGTAGTTCTTGTTTTAATAGCTCGAAGGGCTCCTTTTTTGCAGCCTGTTTAGTCCGAGTCGCTGCCATGGAGGATTCTAGCACTCTACCTGCAATGTTGGCCTAATTGCAAACACAAACTCGAGATAGCTGTAGAAGCCCGGTGGCCAAGTCCGTAGAAAAGGGTTTTGTCGAGATGCTTGTGAAAGGTGGAACGGGGGGCTAAAATCGTGGGGTGCCTCGGGCGGTACCGTGGCCGGCCCGCTGGATCAGGTGACAAGTCAGAATCATAAAGGAATGAGCTGGTGGCTGAAGGCGATCTCGAAAGCAAAGCAAAGGAGAAGACAATCCTCACGCTGCGGTCCGCAGTGGAGGGGCCGATCGAAGAGCTGTCTTTTCTTCGGCAGTCGCTTCTATTCGCTGAATTCTCCTACATCTCCTACCTATCACGAGGCGAGGCAGGGCAACTTGCGAACGAGATGGGTTTTCCTAGCATTCGTTTTTACGATCGCGACGGAGCTCAGGCCTATATCTTCAGCAACGACCACGATGCGATCGTCGTCTGCCGAGGGACAGAGCCGCATGAGTGGAATGACATCCAGGCCGATCTCGACGCGGTCTCTGCGGCGGCCGAGACGGTGGGGCATGTGCATCGTGGGTTCAAACGCGAAGTGGACGATCTGTGGCCTCGTCTCGAACAAGCGCTTCTCAACAACGAGCAAACCCTTTGGTTTGCCGGTCATTCGCTGGGCGGCGCGATGGCGGCCATTTGCACGGGGCGTTGCAAACTTTCGCATATCGATTCGAACCCAGCAGGGTTATTCACGTATGGCGCTCCGCGAGTGGGCGATCGCCGATACGTCAATTACATCCGGGTCAACTACTACCGATGGGTTAACAACAACGACATCGTCACCCGCGTTCCCCCTGCTTGGCTTGGCTACCGCCATGCCGGTACGGAAGTCTACCTCGACCATCGTGGTCGTATCCGTAACTTGAGCGGATGGGGAAGATTTCGCGACCGCGTGAAGGGCTTCCTCAAGGGACTCCGTCGATTCCGAATCGATCATTTCTCCGATCACAACATGGTGGGGTACATCGAAGGCATCCAACGTGGAATCGAAGAGGAAGAATCAGGCGGAACTCGGCCCCGATCAGCAGCACAGATTCGTGTCGAGCATGCCAGCTCCACGCCCGACCCACAGTACATTGACCATGCCAAAGGGGCCAGCGATCCGGTAAAAAGTCCCCAACCGAGGTGAACGGACCCCTGCCGAGGTGAACGGAGCCGAGTCGAACGGTTTAGGCGGGAACGGACCAAGAGGGGAAGTCGGGACGTTTTCGCCCGCTCCTTTCGGCTGTTGACTGGCTCACTCCTCTCTTGCTTTCTCACCCCGGCGGCCAGCCCATGCTTCGTCCTCCCAGGAGATGGAAGTGGAGGTGATCGACCGACTGTCCCCCTTCCCGGCCGCAATTCAACACGACCCGATAGCCCTCCTCCAGCCCGAGTTCGCGGGCAATATCACGAATCACGATCCAAAGGTGCCCTAGCAATTCGGAATCTTGGTCGGCCAACTGATCGATCGATTCGATTTCCTTTTTGGGAATAATAAGCACATGGGTTGGTGCCTGCGGTGCGACATCGTGAAATGCAAGACAACGGTCGTCCTCATACACAATGTTGGCAGGGATTTCCTTTGCGATGATCTTCGTAAATATCGTGTCTGCCATCGCGATTGCTCCTGTTAGCTACGATTGGTACTGGAAAATTTATGGTAACCGTCCACGAAATCCAAGGCAGGGGAAACCACGAATCGCACGAATATTCGTGGTTGCCTTTTTTCGACGGTGAACGGTTACGATTTATCTTCGGGCGGCGTTACTTTGAGCTTACCCGGTTCGACCGCGAAGAGCTCCATCGCTCGGCTCACGAACGGTCTTTCGGCGATTTCGGAAAGAAGTTGCCGGCGCGAAGTCATGCGGCGTGGCGGTGGTGCGGCTGAGTCGGTGGGTGCCAACTTGGCGATTTCGAAACGTAATTTCACAGCTCTACCGACCTGTTGGGCGAGCGCTCGCTCGATCGCGGCGAGATTCTCAGGCCTCTCGCATTGTGACTTGCTCACCTCTCCCGATGCCGGAAAATTCACAACGACCGTTTCGTCGTCCGCCAGGTGTACGCCGGCGGCGGTTCGGACATGCGATACCAACATCCCTTCAAGTCCTGCCGCCACGTTTCGCCAACTCTCCGCCAGGGTGACCGGATCGATCACTGCCGGCTTGGCAGGCAAGTCGTTTGCTGGCGGGTCAACAGGGGAAGTCACCCGCAAAGATGCTGGCGTCGGTGTCGGCGTCGTTGCCGGCGCTGCCTTCGATGGAATCGGATCGGACTTCGCGACAGGCGGCGCAGGGGCTACGATGCGAGGGGGGCTACTGTTTTTTTTTTCGCTGCCTCCGGTCGCTCCAAAATTCCCCTCGCCACTCCGCAGTTCCGCAACGGTCGTCGCCAAGTCGTCAAGATCGTCGAGGTGGGCGATCCGCACTAGCGCCATCTCGGCGAGGGTGCGCGTATGCAAGCTGACTCGCATGCGCGCCGCGGCTTGATCGAGTATCTGAATCATCGCAAGGACGGTATGGACTCCCAATTGCTTTCCGATCGCAAGAGTCCGTTCGTGCCTCGTCCGCAGGACGTATCGCAATTGGGAAGCATCGCAACCAACGACCACGGCCATCAAGTCGCGAAGGGTTCCGAGCAGTTGATCGACGATCTGGCCGACATCCGCCCCGCCGGCAATGGCTTCGTCCAGGTGAGCGAGCGCGGCGGCGGCGTCTTGTTGGGTAACGGCCTCGATGAGTTGCTCGACCCTCTCGCTCGTGGCAATGCCGAGCAAAGTGTAAATGGCCTCGGCGGTGATATGATTTTCGGTGACGGCAAGTAGTTGTTCCAGAAGCGACTGACTATCTCGCATCGACCCGGCGGCGCGCATCGCGATGACGGCGAGAGCTTCCTCGTCGATCATGACTCCTTCAGCCTCGGCGATTTGCGAAAGCCGACGCTCGATCGATGCCGATTCGATGCCCGAAAAATCGAATCGCTGGCAGCGAGAGAGAATCGTAATCGGAATTTTATTTGGCTCGGTCGTGGCGAAGATAAACTTCACATGTTCGGGAGGCTCTTCTAGCGTCTTGAGAAGCGAGTTAAATGCTTCTCGCGTCAGCATGTGGACTTCGTCGATGATGTAGATTTTGTAGCGGACGCGACTGGGGCGAAGCGCCGCGTTTTGCCGCAATTGGCGAATCTCATCGATGCCGCGATTACTGGCTCCATCGATCTCCAACACGTCGACATCGCTGCCCGAAGTGACGCTCTGGCAGACCTCACATTCGTTGCAAGGGGTCGGCGTCGGGCCGGTGACGCAGTTGAGCGCTTTGGCAAGAATCCGAGCGGCTGAAGTCTTGCCAACGCCCCGGGCTCCGGTGAACAAATAGGCATGCCCTACTCGCCCGCTAGTAATCGCCTGTCCGAGTGCCTTCGCAATGTGTTCCTGGCCAATGAGCTCGGCGAAGGTCTGCGGCCGATATCGCCGCGCCACCACTTGATAGGCCTGTTTCGACCGGTTGGCGTTTTCGTTGGCATCCTGCGATTCAGATTCGGCCATGAAAACGAACCACGGGTGAGCAGAAAAAAGGCAAGCCTTGGAGAATCGGCAGATTGGCGGCTACCGACGAGAGACCCCCACACAAAGAAGCACAAGCTTATGGCTGCTGCGTTTCCACCCTGACCAGGTTCGCAAGACCCCCATTGCAGGGGCCCCTCGTCGGTAACCGCCCAGGGGATAAGTATGGCACGCGGCAGGCCAGGTCGTCAATCACCCTTCGGCTTCGGATTTCGCAGCGCTTGGGCGGTTTTCCGATCGGTTAGCAACCTTTCAATTTCACTTCGTTCCGCCTCCAAAGCGGCGAGAGCGTCTGCCATTTCGCGAACGGAAGCCCCCGTTTTTCCGGCGATGTCCGCCAATTGCTGGTCGGTCTTTTTGAGCTCCGAAAGGCGTTTCGCCAGATCGGCGATTTGGGTCAAGACCGCCTCGGCACTCGCCTTCTCCTTGGCAAGCCGCCCGCTCAAGCGAGCGAGTTGGGCCGACTGGTCCCTTATTTCAACTTGGTGCTTCGCAATCTGCTCTGTCCATTGGTCTTCCGCCGCCCGAAAGGTGGCCTGCTCTGCTTGGATCACCTCAATCTGTGTTGCTTTCCTCTGATACGCGGCAACGATTCGGGCGAGTTCGGATTGGAGCAACTCGCGTTGGGTGGTGAGTTTCTCGACCGACGGCAACTGGGCCGCCTGATTCTCCAGTTCGGCGAGGAGTTTTTCTTGCTGGCTCACTTTCGTGGATGCCATGCTGGCAGCCGCCTCCGCCGTTGATTTCGCTTGCTGTAGAGGCGTCTTCGCCGCTTGCGCAGTTTGTAGTTTCGCATCGGCTGCGGCAAGCTTCTCTTTGCTAGCAGCAACCGCAGCCTTCAGGGGGTCCGTCTCTGTCGCCTCGGCATCCTCTCCTTGTTGGTTGCTGACAGCGGCGAACTGCGATTCCAAGGCTTTGAGTTCTGATTCGATCGGCTGTCGTTCCTCGACCCGAACGGCGATCGATTGTTCGGCGGTTGCGAGTGCTGCCTGGTCGGTCTTGAGTTCCGCCATGCATTGCCCGAGTATTTCTCGGAGTTGAGCAAGCGTTTGCTGGCAAGCTTTTTCTAGCGCCCTGTGCGCTGCGATTTGCTTGACTGCCGCATCGACCGCATTCGACGCACCGGCAATCGCATTCTCGGCAGGGCCGATTTGTGTTTCTATTCGCTTGCTTTCTCGTTCGGCAGCTTTCAGCCGCATCTCGAGCGTTGGAGGATTCGGCGTCAATTTAGCAGCCTCTTTGCCCGAATCGGTCGCGACGACACGCACTTCGCCCCTCCAGTCGCTAACAACCGCATGGGTGTCGTCGTGCGTTGTGATGATCGAAAGTGCGAGATCGTCCATCGCCGTGATTTGTCGGACTTGTTGGCCATTGCTTTCCCAGAGCTTGGCCGTTTTGTCACGGCCTGAAGTGACGAGCTGCCCCGCCTTGTTAAAAGAAACATCGAGAACTCCACCACCATGGGCTTCCCACTGGCGGATCGTTGTCCCGTCGGTTTTCCAGAGATGCACGGTGCGGTCGTCCGATGCGGTGGCGACGACCTGGGAATCTCCCCGCCAGCTAACCGAAGTGATCGGTCCCTTATGTCCTGCGAGAGTCGCAATGGGCCGGCCCGTCGCTGCTTCCCACAAGTGGACGCCGCCCGAGCGGTCGCCCGTGACAAGGGTTTTTCCATCCGGACTAAACTCGAGGGCGGTGACCCAATCGGTATGCTTGGTGATCTCGTAGGCAACCGAACCGTCTGCCGTACGAAGAACCTTCACTCGCTTGCGAGGACCTCCGAGGGCGACGAGTGAATGGTCGGCACGGAGGTCGGCAGCAAGGATCGTATCGATCTCGTCGCCCAGTTCGGCAATTCGCCTGCCGGCCTTGAGGTCCCACAGATGAACGACGCCAAGTGCCGCGCCGCGACCTCCCGCCACCAAGAGCAGGTCGCCGTTGCGACTAAAGCGAATGACTTCCGGAGTGCCGACGACGAACGGTACAACCCCCAGGAGCTGGTAGGTATCGGAGTGGTAGAGCAGGACTTGCCTTTGCCCGGCGACCGCGATGACGGGTGCCCAAGGGCTGGCAGCGACTTCCGCTACCGTGCCCATTTGTTGGGAATGGACAACCGGTTCGCGAAAAAACCGACCAGGCATCGCAGGGTCGCCGGTCGGATGATTGTCGGCGGAGGGGACAAACGACGCGACAGCGGATATTTTTCGCTCCATCGCCTTGGAGCCACTGTTTTCTAGCAGCCCCCCATCGATCCATGCCTTGACCCGTTTTAACTGGCCCTCCGGAATTTTGTCCCCGCTCGGCGGCATTATCGGTTCGTCGAGATGCGCCATCAACTGCCACAACCGCGACTCTCCAGCATCGCCGGACGCTACGACTTCGCCACTTGCCCCGCCAGCGATTGCGTCGCGGTAGTTGTCGAGCGCTAAGTCAGCGCTCCGTCCATCGGTATCGTGGCAGGTGAAGCAATGCTGCCGAAAGATCGGTCGGATGTGGTCGTTGTAGGTAATCTTCTCTTGTGCGCCGGCGCCGGTGCATAAAAGCAAACCGCCGAGGCCACCAAGTAGACGAAGGAGAAGGTTCGGAGATGTTGGATTCATGAAAAATTTCATGGGGGACCCTTTGGCTCGAGGCGCTCGACTCTTGTCTCTCGACCTGTTTTTTAGTGATTGAACAAAAACTCTCTGGAATTGAGCAGGGCCCAGAACAAATCTTGGAGTTCGGCGACAGGGCGATCTGCTTCGCCCCAGGTCGCGGCGATCTGTTTTCGCTCTTCGTCGGTTGGCTCTCGGGAAAGGCAGCGGAGATAAATCTCGCGGGCGACTTCGTCCGGCGACCGGCCCTTGTCCAGGAGACGCTCGATCACTTTGCCTTGGTTGATCTTGTTGTGCACTGTCGCGCCGTTAAGCAGGTGGAGCGCCTGCGACAACGTCGGTTCGGTTTGAACCTCACACGCACAAACCGATTGCCGTTTCGATCGGCCAAACGTGGTTAGGAAGTAGTTGCTGGTATTGCCATCGGCAATCTCCACCGCTCGCGATCCCAACGGCAATCCACGGAATTTCTCTTGCGCTTCGGTCACTTGGCAAAGGCAGTCGAGAAGCGCCTCGGCTGGGATCCGGCGAGTGAGTGCTCTTGCGAAATTGTACCGGTCGGCCTCATTCGAAGGATTGGTCACCGTCGACCGTTGGTAGGCGTTGGATTGGCAGATGTCGCGCACTAGTTTTCGCAAGTCGTACTTATATTCAACCAGCTTCGCACCTAAGGCGTCGAGTAGTTCGGGATTCGAAGCGGGGTTACTCACGCGAACATCATCGACAGGGTCGACGATGCCAACCCCCATGTGATGAGCCCAGACCCGGTTGGCAATGTTGGAAGCAAAGTAGGGATTCTCGGCCGAGGTGATCCACTCGGCGACGAGCGCCCGCCGATCGTGACCTTTTGTATTAGGGACGTCTCCGCCCAAGAACCTGGGCGGAAGGCCTTTACCGGTGACGGGGTGGGGCGTCTCCCCCGAGTTGCGATTAAAGACGATGATCTCCCGGTAATCGTCGTTTGGCTTCCGCCCGATTTGGGAAAAGAACGCGGTGAAGGCGTAGTAGTCGTTCATGGTCCAGCGGTCGAAAGGATGGTTGTGGCATTGGGCACACTGTAGCCGGATTCCAAGAAATGCTTGGGCCACATTCTCTGCGATCTTTTTCGTGTCGGGTTCGATTTGGTAGAAATTGACCTCCGGCTCGGCAAAAGAGCCGCCACTTGCAGAAAGCAGGTCGCGAACCATCGCATCGAGCGGCACGCCCGCATCGAGTTGCTGCTTGAGCCATTCCGAATACAAAAACATCGCCTTGTAATCGACGCGATTGGTTTCGGAGCGGACCATCAGCAGCTCGGCCCACTTCATCCCCCAGATCATGGAAAAATCTTCCTGCTCCAGCAGCGCGTCGATTCTTTTCGACCGTTTCGCCGGGTCGGGATCAGCGAGAAAAGCTTGCGTCTCCTCGGATGTCGGCAACATACCAACAAGGTCGATGGTAACGCGGCGAAGGAATTCCTCGTCCGTTGCCTGGCTGCTGGGCTCAAGACGTAAGGTCCTTAGCTTGGCGTCGACCCATTCATCAATGTAGTTAACGGGCGGGGTCGTTGGGAGTTGGGCTTTGATCCCCTCGGGTAGCACCAGGACTTGGCTACCGACCGTGTGGGTGTCGAACTGGGCCATTACGAAGGCCACGCCTCGGAGGCCCGCTTTGGTAAGGCCATCGGAATCAATCGCGGCGGTGGCGTCGTTGTTCGATCGGAAGAGGACCAAGTCCGTAACATCGCGAGTCCGACCGTCGCTATAAGTAGCGAGCGCGACGAATCGCTGCGTCGCCTCCTTGCCCTCGAGTACGGCATGGGGCGGAAAGATATCGAGCTTCGTGACCTTCGGCGCGCCCTCCAAATCATTGGGGACGCCCGACTCGATCCAACGGCGGAGCTTCTTGTAATAGAGACTATCCCGGTCGAATCGTTTGCCGCCCGTATGAGTCACACTCCCTATCGATTTGGCGAGCAGCAGACTGTCGTCCGGAATCGCAATATTGACGCGCCGCGTGGCGAGTTCTCGAGTGAGTCGCTGGTAGTCGCCGGCAGGATCGAACCCAAAGAGAGAGAGCCGGAATCCATCCTTGCCACGTGCCGAACCATGGCAGGAACCGGCATTGCAACCGGCCCGCAAGAGGACCGGCATCACGTCGTGTCGGTAACTGACCGGCCGGACGAGGTCGACGGCTTGGACCTCGACTTGGCAGCTCGCCACGAGGTCGCCAAACGTGGCGGTGAAATTGCCGTTCCCATTCGTCTTGGGACGTAGCGTGAAATCCTCCAACGCAACCTGCTCGGCAACCCCGTCGGTATTCCATTCGACTTGGGACGTTACATCGAGCGTTACCCCATCGGCACGAGTCGCGACCACAACGAGCGCCTGGTAATCGGCCGAATGGTCGAGCGTCACTTCGGGTGGGTAGATCGCCAGTTCGATGAACTTGTCGTTGAATTTAGGGTTGGCCGTTACGGCGTTAGAAAAGAGCGCAACGAGGACCAACACGAACAGAGCGCCGGAGTCGCGACGCCTAAAAATTTTCATCGTGCCACCTGCGTCGTCGGGGAGGGGGGAAGCGGTTGGTCGACGCGAAGTTCGCCCCACCCGACCGAATGCACGACTGGCTCGCCCTCTTCTTGCACCGTGACGCGGCAAAAGAGTCCGCGATGCTGCCCTGGTCGGGCATCGGTGGCGACTTTCAGAGGGAACGTGAGTTCCTTGGTCTCGGTGGTCAGGGGCATCACGCTGGTCGTCACACCCGAGGGAAGTCCAAGGAGTTCCACCTTGGCCTCTCCCTCGAACGGCACCTTCTGCTCCACGGAAACCATGAAATCGACGGAGCCACCTTGTTCGACTTTTGCTTTGGGAACCCCCATCCCAACGAACGGGGAAACAATGCGGAGAATGGCAAAGGGGGTTGCCGTTACCAGCCGCCCCCTAACGTTCGCTTCGCCCCGTACAAGAATGGGCCATTCGCCGACGCTTGCTTTGTCGTTGCTGGTGAGGGGGAGGGTGACTTCGGTCTCTCCCTTCTTGATTCGCAGCGATCGATTCGAAGAGACTCCAGGAGGATTGTAGAGCATTTGAACCAGGATCGCTTCGTCGAAACCTTCGTTGCGCGTTGCAATCACTTTGAGGTGCTTGGTCCCCCTTTGCACGAGCGGAGCCTTGAACTCCTCTAAATGAATGGAAAACGGTGCGGCTTCGGTCACCACGACTACCGGGTGGAGTCCCTTGTAGCTCCAGACATCCTGATTGTTTTTCCCTCGAATGAGCCACGTCCGTTGGGTGAACCGAACAGCAAGAGGAGTATTTGCTCCCTCTTCGGTGCGTCGAGCGGAGAGCGACGCGAGGCTTTGGCCTAGAGGGGCGTCCCTGCCGGCGGAGAGCAATACCGGAATGCGATTGTAATTCTTCGCCAGTGGAAAGGTCTCTGCGGAGATACCTGCCGGCAGGTCGGACCAATCGATTTCCAACTCTCCCCCTATCGCGCGACGCGTCGCCTTCATCATCGCCCCGTTTCGGCCACCTCGAGGGACTTCGAATAGTTGGGCTTCGTAACGACGCTGTTCTTCCAGTTCCATTTCGACCCTTGATTCGTCAGGTCGAGCTTCTAGCCAGTAGGTAAAACTCGGACCGCCCCGTTGAAGATGGTCTTCCACTTGCACGACGAACTGGCCCTCGGCAGGGGCCTGAAATCGGAGGTAACTGTCTGGCTTACCGGCATCGTCGTCGTTGCCCGCAAGTCGCTTGCCATCGGCATTGAAAAGCCGAATCACCGGGTCGAGTGGCGAACCGATGGAGCGGGCATGGAGGCGGAAGTGAAGAACTTGGTCTTTTTTCATCGTGAATCGGAAGTTGTCGCGGTCGCCCGGCTGGCTGATGATTCCACAAAAGGCAATTCCCGCATCGGTCGAATCCTCCGCCGACGTCGCCTTGGCAACGCTCGGATTCGGCTCCGTTTCGCGAGTCACGGGCATGTCAACCACACGGAGAAAGTGGGGCGACGGTGAGGTCCCCTGATCGCAGGAAGGGAAGTAGGCGAAACGCGTCTTTGGCTCCGGGGGTAGCGTGATCTCTTCGGTTGCTGGCCTTGCGACATCGCCAATCCACTCAAAAGTAATCTTCTCGCCGACACGCCCCCCCGGCGGATAAACAGCCCGTGGTCGTGGAAACGAACCGACATGCAGCCGGTAGCCCGAATTATTGTCCCCTCGATAGGCGACCTCGCGCAGCTCCAGCAAATAACGCCCTTCCTTTTGGGCGACGAAGCCAATGCTGGCATCTTGCCGCAGCAGCGACAGGTCGTCGCACCGGGCCACTTCGGTTCCATCCTGGTCGTAGAGTGTGATCACGGGATCCAAGAAGGCTCGTCCTAGACGGATCGCCTCCACTTCGACACGGATTGTCGTCCCTTCTTTTGCGTCGAAGGCGAAGTAATCGACGTCTTCGTTCGTTACGATGCCGTTGACCACAACACCCAACTCAATGGGCTGCGGGTTGTTTGCCAAACTGTTGGGCTCCACCTCTTCGATTTCGCGAAGCGTGCCGACATGGAACGTCATCAGATTCGAGACGCCACTTGCCGTGCGGAGCCGCATGCCATGGATGCCTAGCGGACAGTTTTCGGGAACCAACAGCGTGGCGGCAACTTGGTTGTCGTCGATTCGTTCCAGGCTGCGCACTTCGATACCTGGATCGTGCCACAGAATCTCCTGGGGATTCTGCCCCAGTCGCTGGCCACTGAGCGTGATCTTCTTCTCGGTTCCGCGTTGAGCGCCCTGGGGGGAGATTTTCCCCAGCCGTGGAGACGCGGCCTGCAAAGGATTCGTGAGAAACACCCCAAGGAATATCGCAGTGATAAGCAATTTCTTTGATATGGTCATTGCATCCTCACCGTCGTGTTGGATAGCGAGCCACGTCGGCTTGCCCTGCCGGGTCGAAACACCGCATCGCTTAGCCTACGATTTCCTTCCGCACCTGTCCCCCGTTGACGATCTCGATTGGCCTGCCACCAGGTGCCATCAGTTCTTTGTCAGCGCGGATGCCCATCTGATGGTAGAGGGTCCTTGTCAAATCCTCTGGGCTGATAGGCGTTTCTTCCGGTTCATTGGCGGTTGGCCCCGAGGAGCCAACAATCGCACCCCGCCGAACTCCCCCGCCAGCCAGCGCCACGCTGAAGACCTTTGACCAATGGTCCCGGCCGCCTTCGCGGTTGATTTTGGGGGTGCGCCCAAACTCGCTGGAAACAAGCACCAACGTCGAGTCCAAGAGTCCACGTTCGTCCAGGTCGGAGAGCAGGGTCGCGTAGGCCTGATCGAAAGCGGGCATTTGGCGACGCATGCTGGAGGTAATCTTGGCATGATGGTCCCAGCCGCCGTAGGTGAGCGTGATGAACCGAACTCCCGCCTCCACCAGTCGCCGAGCAAGCAACATTCTCGCACCGGCCTCATTGCGACCGTACCGATCGCGCATCTTGGAATCTTCCGCGTCGAGATGAAAAGCTTCTCTCGCGGCAGAGGAATTCACCAAGTCAAAAGCACGTTCGTAGAACGAATTCATCGCACCGATGTTGTCGGCGGTGATTCGCGACGCGAAGTCGGTGTTGACCAATTCGAGCATCGCGCGCCGCCTCTCGTAACGGGTTGGGTCGACACCACTCGGAAGATGGAGATCGCGCACCTTGAAACCGTTTCGTTCTGGCTTATCGCCCAGCGCGAAAGGTGCGAAAGAGGAGCTAAGGTACCCATTGCCCGCGTACGGATTGGGCTGATCGGGAATGCAGAGGTAAGCTGGCAGGTTGTTTCGAGGGCCCAGCTCGTGGCTCACCACGCTTCCCATGCTGGGAAACACCAGCGCAGGGTTGGGGCGATAGCCGGTAAACATGTTGTGAACGCCCCGTTCGTGGGCGGCCTCCCCATGAGTGAGCGATCGGATCACCGTCATCTTGTCGGCTACCTGCGCGGTCTGCGGAAGCAATTCGCTAAACTTCTCGCCACGAATTTTTGTAGCGATCGCCCGAAGATCGCCCCGGTATTCGATCGGCGCAAACGGTTTGGGGTCCCAGGTCTCCTGCGCAGCGAGACCGCCCGGCAGGAAAATATGGATCACACTCTTCGCGAGCACCGGGAGCGACGTGGCCGCTGGCTCGTTGGCTTGCGCGTTGCGTAAGAAGAAAAACTCGGGAAGGCTTACCCCGAGACCTGCAAGCGACCCAATCGCCAAGAAACTCCGTCGGTCGAGGTAGTTGCCATGGAACATCGCGGCACTCCTTCGTTGTTAGCCCCGCACCGAAAAAATCGCCACTAAAGAAGGACGGTTGCTGGCGTTCCCCTCCTGGGCGGTCTCGCCATGAAGGAGGGGGCGGGGAGCGGCAGGTAAAAACTGGGGGTGGGACAGGGGGTGGGAGCCGCAGTCCGCAACAGACGAAGCATTGCGGAAGAGCGGCTGCGCTGGACGCCTGCTATTTGGGTAACTGGCTACCAGCTCGCGGTGCAGCCTACCCGATCACCCACACTGTGTCAAAAAAAAGAGGGAACCACACGCAGAATCCAACGCGGGGAAAGACACGAATCCCACAAATCGACACGAATAGCGACTGTTTTTGGTTTCCCCTGCCTTCCCTGAACGGTTACGAAAAATGTTGGACGGGATTTACAGGATTCCTTCGATCTGCCGCATCCTGTAAATCCTGCCAAAAAAATTACGCACGTTTCGCCAACAACTCCTCTGCCCCTCTGCGTTAATAAATCCCCGGCTCCAAACGTCGAGAGAAATAAGCCTCACGCAAAGACGCCAAGGCGCAAAGAAACTGAGTCGGGGCGTTCGCGAGTCGGAAAAGTGAACCACGAATCGGACGAATAGCCGCAGATAAGCGCAGATAGACGCAGATAGATTATGGGGATAGAAGACGACTTGTTGCATCGGGACTTCGCGTGAAAGGAGCCAAGGAGAAGAGGAACACTAATCTTCGCTAATTTCCACTCACCTGATTAGCGCCGATTCGCGTTCCCCAACCGAACATCTGCGTTCATCTGCGTTCATCTGCGGCCAATACTTTTCTTCCTCCGCGTCTCCTCGGTTCGAACGAGATCACGTTGGCTCACAAATAGTGCTGGAAGTTGCCCGCATAGATGCTCTAATGATTCCGTTCGCTCCTGCAATACGCGCGGGAGTCGGATGGCTTTTTGGCAATCGAAAGGATTTTTGTGTAGGTCGCACACCCCTGCTCCGAGGGTGGGTGCACGAATAGAGAGGCGTGACTTTTGGTAGCCGTTCACGGAATCCGAAGCCCCCCTTCGGCGGGGAAAACCACGAATCGATACGAATAACAGCTATTCGTCGGGATTCATGAAATTCGTGGTTCCTACTCTTTGGGCCGTGAACGCCCCGACCCTGTTTCTTTGCGCCTTGGCGCGAGGCTTATTTTTTT
>QIKP01000072.1 GCA_003233055.1 Planctomycetaceae bacterium | reverse complement strand
TGGTCGGTCGCTCCATTGTAACGCCTGCTCCCGTCCAAGGCGATTAGGTCGCCGTCCCCCCTAATCGACCCAGGCGACACAAGCGGCACGATCCGGGTGGTACCCGACCTTCAATAGCCAGCCGCCGCACTGCCACAGCCCACGGGCGGGCTAGCCTTAGGGGAGCCCGAACCCCGTCCCACCGCCGAGACCTCCCCTCATGCCCGCCTCCAGTCTGCCGTCTGAAAACACCGCTCCGCTTGAATCCGCGACGCCGCCTGCCTACGACGGACCGCGATGTGAGAAATGCGAGGCCCCGCTTCCTCCCGACCAGATGGTCTGCCGATCGTGTGGCTACTACGCCAGCATGGGGACCTTCGTCGAACTCGACGCCGAGTGGGAAGCCGCTATCGACCCGACTGTCGGAGAGGCAGCCCCTTCGCAAACGGCCCTAGAAGAGGTGGCGAGTCTCATCCCGGTTTGGGCATGGGTCCTACTCGGTACCCACTTGGCAATTGTTGTCGGGTCCATCGCTGGCCGCCTTGCGATGGGAGCGGAAGGAGTGGCCGAGTCTTGGTGGGGCGTCGGACAGTTCGTCGGCGGAGTGGCGCTCGCCCTGATGCTGCATGTCACTTGCTTCGTGATGATCGCTTCGGAAAACTCGGACATGGGCGTCCTCGACCTGATCGTCAGCCCCTTCAAAGCATGGAAAAAAGTCTGCGACGATTTGCCGGATCGAAACTGGCTCCTATCCGGATTTACCGGGGGAATCGTCGCGGCAATTTGTGCCGCGCTGATTGTCGGAGGCATCCCTTGGGAACGCGTTTGGGATTGGAACATCAAGCAACCGACCAAGTCGAGCCTTGTCGACGCCATCACCTCCGCCGCCGGCAGCCTACCCGCCGAAGAGAAGCCGATCGAAGAAGCCGTTGCCGACTTCGCTGGTGAGGCAGGCAACCTGCACGAACCGGTCGCGAAGAAACAATCAGAGAAGCCCCAACCACGCAAAAGTACCGATTGCCTGATCGTCGGCTACAACCTCGACGACCGCGAAGAGATCAAGTATTTGCTGATCGCCACCGATTCGAATGGCCGGCTTGTTTACGCCGGGCAAATCGTCCCGGAGCTCAACCCCAAAGAGAAACGAAGGCTGAAAAACCGGCTGATGCAGGCGCACACGGGTCGTCCTTTCGTCAAGACAGGTCGCGAGGCGGCGTGGGTTCAGCCTCGATTCCCAATCCGTGTCACCTATACCAAGCAAGCGACCAATGGCAAGCTTCTCGAAATGAAGTGGGGCGAATCGCTTGACGAGTTGAAACTCCCCTGGTAGTCGCCGCGATTGGCCCTCCCTTAGTGCGAGCCGCACACGCATGTTCCGGTCACGGCGCTGCTATTTCAGCGTCAAACGATTGCCTTAGCGGAACATCCGAGTGGTCACTGCTCTAGAAGGGAGATGCGTCACGTTTCACCAAAGCCCCGACCAAGCTTGGTCGGGGCTCCCTTGAGCGTTATGCTCAGGGGATGGACTTAGGACGCTCTCACCAACCAACGCCACGCCACCCCCGATTTTTCCCTCCACCCGAGTCGGCAACCGACGAAGGAGCGGTTGCGATGGGAGGCGAACTGGGCACCGAACTGCTGCTCGATGCCTACTCCCACGGAATCTTTCCCTGGCCCTACTCCGACGACGAGCCGATCGTTTGGTGTTCGCCCGACCCGCGTGCCATCATCGAATGGAGCAACTTTCGCCCCTCGCGCCGCGCACTTCGGCGGTTGCGGTCGGGCGAGTTCACCGCAACGATCGACCGTGATTTTCAGGGCGTGATGCAGGCTTGCTCCGAAGGCCCTGGCCGAGAGGAGGGGACCTGGATCACGCCCAACATGCTCCATGCCTACGCGAGACTCCATGAACAGGGCCACGCCCATAGCGTCGAAGTCTGGAACGGCGGTGCGATTGTTGGCGGGGTCTATGGCGTGGCGATCGGTGGGGTCTTTTCTGCCGAGTCGATGTTCCACCGCACCCGCGATGCCTCGACCGCGGCACTCTCCCACCTCGTTGCGCATTTGGCGGCGAGTGGCTATGGACTCCTTGATATCCAGCAGTGGACGCCTCACACGGGGCGACTCGGCGCGACGGAGATTCCCCGAACCGACTACCTGCGTCGCGTCGCGAAGTTCGTCGATCGGCCCGTTCCGTTTGGCTCAAAGCTGCAAGGCGATCCCCAATCGCTACGCCCGTGACCGTCGCTGCATGGGTGGCAGTCAACTGCAAAAAAACGTTCCGGGCCAGTAGGTCGGGCTTCCAGCCTGACGCTTTTTCACCCGACGCTGCCGCAGTGGAAGCGCCGGCGCCCCCCCGACGAGACCCTCCTTCGGCGGATAAACCTCACTCGTCGGCTAAGCTTGCTCGGGGCTATTTCGTAACGGTTCACGAGTCAAAAGAACAAACCACGAATCGTGATGCCCCCTTGCTGCTATTCGTGTCGATTCGTGTTCCTACTTTTTGGAAAACGCTTGCTCCAAGTCATCTCGTAAATCGTCCAACGCCTCGAGCCCCACGCTCAGGCGGATCATGCCGTCGGTGATGCCATGCTTCTCGCGGTCGGCGGCGTCGTAGCTGGCGTGGGACATGCTCGCCGGCTGCTCGATAAGCGACTCGACCGAGCCGAGGCTGACTGCCAGTTGGAAAAGCTTGGTCGACTCGGCGAACTTCTTGGCGTCGTCAAACGTCCCGGCGATTTCAAACGACATCATTGCCCCAAACGCCCCGTCCATTTGCCGCCCGGCGATTGCATGCCCTGGGTGCGTGGCGAGGCCTGGGTACAACACCCGGGAGACTTTGGGATGAGCGGCAAGCCACTTCGCGAGCTGCATGGCGGTGCGGCTTTGTTCGCGAACGCGCAGCTCGAGTGTCTTCAGTCCGCGCGTGCAGAGGAAGGCTTCGAGCGGTGCCATGATGCCGCCCGTGGCGTTGGCGACGAAGTACAAGTCGTTGTACATCTTCTTGGAATTCGCCACGAGCACGCCCCCCATCACATCGCTGTGGCCACCGAGGTACTTGGTCGCCGAGTGCATGACGATGTCGGCCCCCAGCTCGATCGGCCGCGTTAGTACCGGGGTGGCAAAGGTGTTGTCGACGCCCAGCAGCGCGCCAGCCTTGTGGGCTATTTCGGCACAAGCGGCGATGTCGGTGATCGACATTTGAGGATTGCCGGGCGACTCGATCCAGACGAGCTTGGTGTTGGGGCGGAGGGCCCCGGCGAAGGCCTCCAGATCGGTCGAGTCGGCCAACGAGGTTTCGACACCGGCACGACTGGCGATATGATGCAGCAGACGATAGGTCCCGCCGTAGATGTCGCTGCCGGCCAGCACATGGTCGCCCGACGAGAGCATGGCAATCGCACAGGTCGTCGCGGCCATCCCGGTGGCAAACGCCATCGCCCCGGCCCCTCCCTCGAGGTTGGCGATGGTCGCCTCGAGCGCCCCTCGTGTCGGATTGCCACTCCGCGAGTAGTCAAATTCGCCCCACTTGCCAGCCCCTGGCTGAACGAAAGTGCTCGCCAAGTGAATAGGGCGCACCACGGCGCCCGTTTGAGGACAAGGGGCGTTGCCGACGTGGATAGCGCGGGTTCGGAATTGCATGAGTTGTTCGTGGTTCGTGGTTCGTGGTTCGTGGTTGACCTACCATCCCGCTACGCCGCACGCATCTTGGGCCCGGAGGAGTACGCCCCGTGCCTTCGCTCGGGCCTTCTCCGCCCCGGCGGCGAGAATCTCTCGCACTTGGTCGGGCTTGGCGGCAAATTCCTCGCGGCGGGCTCGGCAGTCGGCCCAGTAACGCTCCGCAGCGTCGGCCAGTGCCTTCTTCACGTCGCCGTAGCCGAAGCCACCCGCCTGGTACGTGACGGTCATCGACGCAACTTCGTCCTCGGTCGCCACCAGCTTGTAGAGGTCCATCAGCACATCCCCCTCGGGATCTTTGGGGTCCTCCATCGGGCGGCTGTCGGTCTGGATGCGCATGATTTGCTTCCGCTGCTTCTTGGGGTCGTCGAAAACGGCGAGGGTGTTGCCGTAGCTCTTCGACATCTTCTCGCCATCGGTGCCAGGGACCTTTGCCGATTGGTCGAGCACCTTCCCTTTTGGCAGGGTGAAGGTCTCGCCGAATTGGTGGTTGAACGAGCCGGCAATGTCACGGCAGACTTCGATGTGTTGCAGTTGATCTTCCCCCACAGGCACCGTGTCGGCATCGTAGGCCAAAATGTCGGCCGCTTGCAGGACGGGGTAGCTAAAGAGCCCGGCAGAGGCTTTGAGACCCTTGGCAATTTTGTCTTTGTAACTAACGCACCGCTCCAACAGCCCCATTGGCGTGCCGGTCATCAGGAGCCAACTCAGCTCGCAAACTTCCGGCACGTCGCTATGAACAAACAGCACGGCCCGATCAGGATCGAGCCCGAGCGCTAGGAGGTCGATCGCGCCGTCGAGCGTGTATTGCTGGAGCCGTTCCTTGTCTCGCACCGTGGTGAGCGCATGCAAGTTGGCGATGAAGTAGTACGATTCATCCGCCACTTCTTGCAGCTCGAGGTACTGACGAATCGCGCCAAAGTAGTTACCCCAGTGAAAAGGGCCGGTCGGTTGGATGCCGGAAAGAACGTGCATGAGAGGCGGCTGGGGTACGAAGGGCGGAGGACCTGGCGATGCCGCTTCAGCGGCGGCGTGCGGAACAGGGTATAGGACGGGGGCCTAGAGCCGACGAGCGACGCTTCGTCGGACTCGACTGTTTGGTTACGGGGGAGCGATCTCTAAACTACCAACAACTGCCGACACCGAGTCGGCACCGAACTCCGCGAGCGCGTCAGGCAGCGCATCAAGTACCTGCATCGATGCCTGGGGATTGTAGAAGTTGACGGTGCCGAGTTGAACCGCCGACGCGCCGGCGACGAGGAACTCCATCACGTCGTCGATCGTCGCGATGCCGCCGATGCCGATGATCGGGGTATCGGTCGCTTGGCGGGCTTGGTAGACGCAGCGCAGAGCGATCGGTTTGATCGCCGGACCGCTCAACCCGCCGACGACGTTGCCAAGCATTGGCTTACGACGGCGCCAGTCGATCGCCATGCCAAGGCAGGTGTTGGTCAGGGAGAGAGCGTCGGCACCGCCGTCGGCAGCGGCTTGCGCCATCGTCGCGATGCGGGTGACGTTAGGGGTTAGCTTGGCAAGAAGGGGAAGCGCGGTCGCTTTGCGGCAGCGGCGGACCAGGTCCTCGCACTGCGTCGGGTCGGTGCCAAAGTCGACGCCGCCCGAAACGTTGGGGCAGGAAATGTTCAGCTCCAGCGCGGCGATCCCCTCCACGTCGTTAAGCCTTTGCGCCATGGCGACGAACTCATCGGCCGACCGACCAGCGATGCTCACAAGAATGGGCACCCCGATCCCCGTGAGGTAGGGCATCAGCTTTGCGGTGAACGACTCGAGGCCATCGTTGTCGAGGCCGATCGAGTTGAGCATGCCGGCAGCGGTTTCGACGGTTCGCTGCGGGGCGTTGCCAGCGCGTGGCTCTTGGGTGATCGTTTTGGGGACGATGCCACCCAGGCGAGAGAGATCGACGAGGCCTTCCATTTCCCGCGCGTAGCCAAAGGTCCCAGAGGCAACCAGGATGGGGTTGGGCAGCCTCAATCGACCGAGCGTGACGGAAAGGTCCACAGGCAGAAAAACCTAAGATCGCAGGAGCGGAAATGTTGTTGGCTACCGCGCAATGTACCGGACACGCCACCAAGACGCGAGCGGCACCCGCCCCCCGGCGATGCCGCTTCAGCGGCAGGCGATAACGATACACCACGGCCACGGGACGGTGCCCCCGGCTTAGATGACGCCGCCATGGACCGGGTAGGGGGTCATGTGACTAGGCTGGTCGAGGAACCAGATTCGCTCCCATTCGTCGAAGATCATGCTGAGGTCTTCGGACGTGAAAATGAGCTGGCGCGTACGACGAGCCGGGTCGCCCGAGTAGAGCGGAAGCAGGCAGCCGATATTGGTGCTCAGAACGCAGCCAACCAGGGCTGCTAGAAACCATTTACGCATGGGACTGGTACTCCTCCTTGAGTAGCCTGCCAGATCGAGGGGGTGCCTCTACCGTTCCGGCGGACGTGATTTCGATGCCTTGCCTCATCCCAAATCCTTGGGATGTTAAGCGGCAAAGCGACGCCATGGACAATTGAGTCGTGTTTTGTTCTGGATGGTTCGTATTGGATAAGGGGCCGATGATAAGTGTCGTCTGCACAAAGGCTTACAACGACATGGGGATCTTTGCAGGCCCTTCGGGTTGCCCCGAGGGTTCGATGCCGACCCAATCCCAAGTATCTAGTCGTAACTCGAATGTTCACCAAGGGTTGGCGTCTCCGCACGCGAACCATCCCCGCCGACTTCGCCGTTGATTCCTGAGGATGGGAGGCCCGCTGCCGCTCGACGTTCTTGTGCGGCCCTTTCTTCCGCAGCCCTGCGCTCCAACTCTCGGACTCGCGCCTCCATCTCCTTGCCAGGCTTGAAGGTCACCACGAATTTCTCCGGTACCGACACCTTGGCTCCTGTGCGGGGATTCCGAGCTTTTCGGGCAGCCCGCTTCTTAACCTCAAACACCCCAAAATTCCGAAGCTCGATCCGATGGTCTTCGACCAACGTCTCGATAATGGCATCGAAGGTCTTCTGGACGATTTCTTTGGTCTTGAGCTGTGTGAGCCCCATCTCCTCCGAAATGGTCTTTACGATCTCTTTTTTGGTCACGACAGTGGTTCCCCATCGGCTGAGCCTCTGAGGGGCAAAATACCCCCTTTTGGCAGTGCGCTGTCATGCTCCAAGTGTAATAGTAGTAAGCACTAGTGTCAAGATTAGCGTCGAACTTCCGGCCCATTTCTTACGGCCTGGCCGGCCAAACTCTAGCCCGACGCAAACCACAAGATTATCACCTAAACCCAAATTATCAAAGAACTTACGATTGCCTTTCAGGGAACCCAGGTCGCTCGATTGACGCAAACCTATTAACAACCAAGGTTTGTGTCGCCGAACCACCTAATGCAAGTCACCTGGAGACAACGGTCACAGCAGGAGGTATCGGACGACCTGACCCACAAACTTTACCTAATCGGAAAAGTCGTTAAAAAATATCCTCCACCGCTATCGGTCCCATGGATTGCGAACAGATGGGGCGACTGGGCGATTCACCAAGCCCCCCCCCGGAATGGGGGACTCCTTGGTCAGGTTCGTCAGAGGACCAGCTACCTACACGCGAATTTCCGCTCGCTGCGATTCGATTTCTTCGAGCTGATGGAGCTTTCCCCTACCGCTTCCAGGGCACTCCTCACAGGTTGCTTCCCACGCCTCGGGCGTGCGGAGGTTGGAGTCCCAAAAGGGCCAGGTTCGGCACTGGCGGGGGCGGACCGTGTAGACGTTGCACTTGCGACCTTCGTTGTCGAAAAAGACGCAATCGCCATTTTCGAACTCCACAAGGCTCTTCCGAATACCAATACTCCGAACAAACCGAGACTCGAACTCCTCGACCCCCAGCCCGACCACCTCCGCCATCGCCGCGATCTCCGCTTTGTTGACCCAGACGTAGCCTGGCGCGCCGGTGCAGCAGTCCCCGCACTCGCTGCAGGTGAACTTCAGCCCGTCGGCATACCACGGTTGGTCGCCCTGGTCCGTTTTTTTCTTAGCCATAATTTTCTCGTTGATTGACAGATGCATCCGGATTTTACTGAGGCAAGTTCCAGTCTGACCCATTGGAAGTAGGATTGGACAAGGCGTTGCTGGTTGGCCTGTGAGGTAAGAACCTGATCGACGTTGTTGTGTCATTGTTCGACATCTTCCGGCGGGGGATTCAGCAACTACCGAACCCGCATCCTCTTCTTCTGCGGAAAACTTCAATGGCGATCATGGAAACCTCCTGGTGCATTCTTCAATAGTCGCTCGTCGTTCAATCCATGTTCGCCGTGCTAGCCGCCAATTTGATACATGGCTTTGGCAGGGCGTAAGAACCTGGGGTCATCGATCCCATGCCCTGGTTTCTTTGCGGCGACGCAGTCTCGGACCAACTTCGCGATTGGGTCGTCGTCGGCGTTACTTCGGAGCAAATCGCGAACATCCGACTCTTCGATCGAAAACAGGCAATTCCGAATCTGTCCCTCGGCCGTCAATCGTAGACGATCGCACTGCCCACAAAAAGGCTGGCTCACCGGGTGGATGAAGCCGATGAGGCCGCTGCGATCGCCGAAAACGTAGTCGACTGCCGGTTGGCTTGCGTCGTCACGAGGTGCAGGTTCGAGCGGGCCAAAGTGCTCCTCGACGATCTCGCGAATTCGTTCGCCGGAGAGAACCTGGTCCGACTTCCACGCCCCGTCGCCATCGAGAGGCATGTATTCGATGAACCGAAGGTGGAGCTGGTGGGCGAGCGCGAATTCCAGCAGAGGGACAATCTCTGGCTCGGTCTCGCCCCGAATGGCAATCGCATTGAGGCGAATCGAGTCGAAACCAACCCGCTGCGCCTCAGCGATACCCGCCAGCACTTTTTCGAGCCCAGGCCGACGGGTGATTCTCTTGAACTTGTCTGCGTCGAGTGTGTCGAGACTCACATTGATTCGATCGAGCCCGGCCCGCCGCAAATCCCCCGCCTGCTCGGCGAGTAGCAGCCCATTGGTCGTTAGCGCAATTTCTTCGATACCAGGCGTCCTGGCGAGCAGCCGAACGAGCGTCGGTAATTCGCAGCGCACCAGCGGCTCGCCTCCTGTGAGCCTCAGCTTGGTGATTCCCATCGGGGCGACGATGCGGACAAACCGCTCGATCTCCTCAAAAGAAAGTAACTGCTTTCGTGGTAAGAACTGAATCCCGTCGGCGGGCATGCAGTAGTAGCAACGGATGTTGCAACGATCGGTCACGCTAATCCGCAGGCTCGTGTGGACCCGCCCCAAAGAATCGGTCAGTGGCTCGCTGGCTTCGTTCATGGTTTGCACCCCGTGGCGCGGGCCGCTTCAACGGTCCCGGGATCCGAACAGGAGGCCCCTGGATGAACCCACTCGGTCGTTCCGTCGCGAAACTGTTCCTGCTTCCAAATCGGCACGTCTTGCTTGAGCCTGTCGATAAGCCACTCCGCTGCCTCGAACGCGACTCGGCGATGAGGCGAACTGACCACCACGGCAATGCTCGCCTCGCTGACCGGCACCTCACCCAGCCGGTGAACCAGCAGGCATTCGACCAGTTGCCACCGTTGGCGCGCGGCGGCTTCGAGTTCCGCGAGCTTCGCCTGAGCCATGCTTTGATAAGCTTCGTAACGAAGCTGGAGGGTCTGTTTGCCGGCAGTGAACTGACGAGTGATGCCAACAAAGGCCACCACCGCACCGGCCGCTGGTTGGCTTGCCTGCTGCACGAGGGCGCTGAGGTCGATCGATTGGTCGGTGAGAGAGATCATCGTTGCAGAGGCAGTCTGGGCGTTCCATAGTTCTGTAAAAACAAGGCGTAGCCGACGAGCTACGTCTCGTCGGACCCTTCACCCCCCGCTCACGGGCGGGACGAGCGCCACTTCAGCATTTTCGCTGATAAGCTCTTGATCGTCAACGAACTCTCCCCCTGCCGCCAATCGGCTCACGGCAAGTAGCGGCAGGAGCGCTGGCACTTCCTCACCTAATCGTTTTCGAAGCTCACCGTACGTCGCACCGTTGTCGATCTCCACGGCGGCGCGGTCGACCCCGGCAATTTCCTTCGGTCCGGCAAACAGCAAGACTTCGACGTTCATGGTACGTTCTCTCGACTAGCTTTCGCGGGCAAGGGTTTCCACGGACAAGGGCGGCAGCAGCCCGTAGGCGGAGGCTAGAATTTTAATCGGGTGGAGGGTTGGCTTGGTATTCCCTTGGTCGATCTGCATGGCGCAGGTGCTGCACTCGGTCATCGCTGCATCGTAGGGGCCATCGCGCACCTCGACAATTAGTGGCAATCCGATGCGCAAGCTGTTTCGATAGTTCCGTCGCTTCATGCCCCAAGTCCCCGACATGCCGCTGCAGCCTTTTTCGATTCGATGAACGCGAACCCCCGGCACGAGGCGGAGAAGATTTTCCGAGGGGATTCCAATTTCCAAAGCCTTCAAGTGGCAAGGGACATGGTGAGCGATTTCCAGCTCCTGCGGTAGGAAATCTAGCTGCAGTCCGCCTCTTTGATGAAGTTTCCACAAATATTCACAGGCATCTTGCGTGTTGTCGGCAACAAGGGCCACGTCTTCGTCCTCGTCGAATAGGGAGGCATACTCGCGTGTCAGCGCGAGTACCGCTGAAGGTTCCGTCGAAACCACCGTATACCCACGCCGGACAGCCTCGGCTAAGAGTGCGATGTTCCGTCGCGCCACACTACGTGCTAAATCGAGCGCTCCCTGACTGATGAGTGGCATCGCGGAATGCTGCTGACTAGGCGGAACAAAGACTTGCACCCCATTGTGCTGGAGCACGTGGACCAGCGTTTCAGCGAGTTCTGTATCAAAAACGTTCGCAAACGTATCGACAAAGAACGCCACGCGGTGGGGGGCATCGCCCTCCATCTGGCTAAGGCCTCGTTTGACGACCGATTGGAGAAAGGGCCGGGCTGCCAACCGCGGCACCCGACGAGACGGGCTCAGGCCAACGATCTTTTCGACAATCCACCGTGCCTGGCGGTTCTGAAGCAACCAGTTGGCAAGTCGCGGCGTTCGGCTGGCGACCCGAACGAGCAGATCAATGCGAGCCATCATCCAGTCGTGAAGATTCAGGCCATTGCTCGCCACGTATTCCGCTTTCGCCTCGACCATGAGCTTCGGAACGTCGACGTTCGCAGGACACTCGATTCGGCACATATGGCAGTGCGTGCAGAGATCCGCCACCTCCTTGAACGCTTCTTGCCGCGCGCTGTCGTCCGCTAGCTGGCCCGTCAGGACCGCTCGCATCAGGTTCGCTTTGGCCCGAGGAGAGGCTTCTTCACGAGGGGAATAGCGGTTGACCGGACACATACGCGTCTCGGGCGATCGAGTTCGGCAAGCGGCGCACCCATTGCAAGAGCGCGCCGTATGAACCATTTCACCGGCAGACCAATGGAGTTGCAATTCCCCCCGATCGGTCGGTGGAGACTCCGTTCGCTGGGTCGTTTCTTCAGGCGAAGTCGGATCGATTTTTTGGGGGGCTACGCGACGTAGGTTTTGCGTCAGCCGGGCCCCCGCCTCAGGAACGACCTTCCCCGGATTGAGCAGGCCCTTCGGATCGAACAGCCGCTTTAGTTCGCGAAAGACGCCAACCAGTGGACCGTACTGCCGAGAGAGGAAAGGCGTGCGACTCAACCCGTCGCCATGCTCGCCACTAAGCGTGCCACCAAGGAGCCACGCTTTTTCGTAGAGTTCGGTGGCCAGCGACTCCATGCGCGCCGTCTCGCGCGGATTCGCGAGATCAAGAAAGGGGCGAATATGCAGCTGCCCATGCCCCGCATGGGCAAACACCGAGGCGGTCACTTGCTGACGCTTCAAAACATCTTGCAAATGCCTTAAGAAAACAGGGAGTGCATGAACCGGGACCGCAATGTCCTCGACGCAAGGGACCGGTCGCCGGACCCCTTGCAATCGATGGAGTGTCGGAACCGACCGCTGCGCGAGCTGCCAGTAGAATTCGCGATCGGCTTGGTCGGTGGCGACGTGGGCACCGGCCGCTAGTCGAGTCATGACCGTCATGAGCTTCACGGTCTCCCTTAATTTTGATTCGACTTCTTCCTGGCTTTCGGAAGCAAACTCCACGAGCAGCAAGGCCTCTGCCTCGCTGGGGATGAGGAGTTCGTAGCGCACGTCCATCTCGCGTGCAAGGCTCAAGTGGCGACGATCGAGCATGTCGCACGCGCTCGGGCCAAGGGGCAAGATTTCTTGCGTCGCCCGGGCCGCCTTGTCCAGGCTTTCGAACACCAGGAGCGCACAGCCGGTGTGGGAGGGAAGCGACTGCGTCGCGATAACGGCCTCGGTGATCAACGCAAGGGTTCCTTCGCTCCCGACGAGCAACTTCGCCAAGTCGAGAGTCCCTTCCTGCAACACTTCCCCCAGGGCGTATCCACTGCCGTTCACCTTACTTTGGATCGAGGTCGATTCAATGAGTGTTCGGTTCCGCTGAATCAAGTCGGCTACGGACCAAACAAGGTGCGGGAGCCGTCCTGCGGAATCGGGGTCAGGCCGTTCCATCGGAACCAGGTGCTGGCTCACTTCCATCGTCTCGCCATCGGCCAGCACGATCTGCAGGGACTGCACATGTCGGCGCGTCGAGCCATACCGCAAAAAATGACTCCCCGAGGCGTCGATCGATAGCATCCCTCCTAATGTCGTCACCTGCGAAGTGGCGGGATCGGGCCCAAAAATGCGCCCTTCGCTTGCCAACATGCGGTTCAACTCGCCATGGACGACGCCCGCCTGCACTCGGACTCGATCCCTCCCTTTTTCGAGAACGCGACGCATCGAACACGAGAAGTCGAGCACGAGGCCGCGCCCGAGCGACTCCCCCGCCAGCCCACTTCCACTTCCTCGGGCGTGGATCGTTAGATTGTTTTTACTGGCATAGCGGGCACAAGCGATGACATCCGCCGTCGATCGGGGGCGCACGACCCCGAGCGGCCGCAGCTCAAAGATACTCGCATCCGAGGCGTAGAGCTGCACCGTGATGTCGTCACAGCGAACCTCCCCTGACACAAGGCCGCGAAGGTCCTCTTCAATGCGTTGGCGATCAGGATCCATAGGGTGACTAACGAAATCCGAATGACGAATGCGAACGGTTGGCTTCCGTCATTCGCTATTCGGGTGTCGCCATTGCCTTACCGTCCTCCGTAGATCAGATTCATGACTTCCGAGCGACTAGACAAATTGGACCGGAAGATCCCCTTCATCGCCGAGGTGACACAAAGACTCCCTGGTTTGCGAATGCCGCGAATGGTCATGCAGGAGTGGGAGGCCTCGATCACCACCGCGACCCCCTTCACGTCGAGTTCTTCAATCAGCAGGTTGGCGATCGTCTCCGTCATGCGTTCCTGCACTTGCGGCCGGCGCGACACCACGTCGACCACCCGAGCCAGTTTGCTCAGCCCGACCACCCGACCATTCGGGACGTAGCCGATGTGCGTCTTGCCAGAGAACGGCAGCATGTGATGCTCACACATGCTGTTGAAGCTGATGTCGCGGACCAGCACCACTTCGTCGTATTTTTCGGTGAAAAATTTCTTCAGATGCACGCGAGCGTCTTCATGGAGACCGCTGAAAAGCTCGGCGTACATGCGAGCCACCCGGGCTGGAGTTTCTAACAGCCCTTCGCGGTCAGGGTCTTCCCCCACGGCGGCGAGGATCTCGCGCACCGCCCTTTCGATGCGAGGCAAATCGACGTGCGATGCGGTCGAATCGTTTTCGGTCGTCTCGCCCTCGAGCGAGCCTTGTTCTTGTTGGTCGGGCACGGAGTACTACTTCCCTTGATCTTGGCTGCAATGAGAGGAACTTCTTCTCTGTTTTCTCGGATCTTCTCTGTCTGGAAATTTTGCTCCCTGTAATTATGATCGGGCGTTCGATTGTGCGATAGCCGCCCCAAAGAAAGAAGAATCGCCCCACGCGAGTGACGGGCATAAGCCCAGTGGTTGGACACAGCGATTGAACCTGTCGATCGAACCCCGAGAGAGGGCAAGCAAGGCAATCGACTGCATTCCCATGGCCCTTATGGGCCCCGCTCGCCTGGAGCGATTAATTATCGCTAAACGGCGGTGGGAATCCGCCTGCCGAGTGCGGCGAGGCTGGGAGGGGTTCCAAATCGCCCAGCATGGCGAGCAGTTGCTCCGCACGGCAAACTACGGACGGCTCGCCGAGGAGCTGCTGTTTTTCGGAAGAGGCAAGTGGTAGGGCGTAGGCCATCAGGTCGGTGAGCCGGCCAAGTGGGCAGCCTTGATTCAGCATTTGAAGAAAAGAACCCGACGCCTCGGGTTGGGGGATGTGAATCTCAAACGCCGCGGAGAGTTCCTTCAAAAGTGATTGGGCCTGCGGGTCGCCTTCGACCGGCTCCACCTCGTCGATGACGCTCACTTCCGCTTGACGAAAGCTCCGTAGCGGATCCAGCTCCCGCTCGATCGTCACGCGAGACAACCCCAGCAGGAGCAAATTGTAGCACCCGTCGGGTAGCTTCTTGTGCAACACCACCCGGCCGAGGCAGGCCGACGGCTCTAGCGGCGGCCGGCTTGCGTAGTCAGGCTCCCAGCCTGGCTTCAACACCGGCATGGCGATCAGGCTGTCGCCCACCAAGGCGTCGGCCATCATCTCGCGATACCGTTCTTCAAACACATGCAGCGGCTGCACCACGTGCGGAAACATCACCATGTTGGGAATCGGAAAAAGCCGGGCGATCCCCGAGAAATCGTCCAAGCCCGTCTCCACACTGTCGAACTCGAACGGATTCATGATCGATCCATTTTTCGATGTTTTCCCCAGGCCGAGGAAAGCCAGGCTCACTGCTGTGATCTATGGCATCCTCGGCCACGGTTTTCCCAGAATCCGCTAATCGCGACTCGAAAACGCCATAACGATTCGCAGGATGTACCAGAACAATAGTGCCACCGAAGCAAACAGAGCAAGCGAAGCCGCTACGTGCTGCGTGGTTCGATAGTGGTGCATCACATTCGAGGTTTCGTAAAGGATGTAACCCGAGGCCAACGCCACCATGGCGACCGAGAAAAATAGGCCCAGATGAAAACCGGCAATGGCACCAATAACAATGAGGGCGAAGGACGCGATTCCGGCGATCGACAGTGCGGGGCCGAGAAACGAAAAATCTTTCTTCGTGAGCAACACCGCTGCGGTCAGCGCTGCAAAAATGACAAGCGTCGCGACGGCCGCTACCCCGATGGTGCTAAACGTTCCTGCCCCTGCCAAGCTGATCGTCATGTCACTGGCGAACCACAGGATCGGGCAAAGAATAATCGATTGCGCCAGCACGTAGGTCAGCAAGCCGGCGTACTGCATGCCGATCGACGTCGACGACCGCGCCCAGCGCTCCGCAATCGTCGAAACGAGCATGAACGCGCCGAACATGATCAACATGCCCCACCGCATCGAGAAAATCGCGGTAATCCAGGCTTCAGGCACCACCTGAAAATAGACCCACTCCAGGGCGACCAAGGCGTAGACGGCCATCGCCAGGTGCAGGTAGGTCCGCTTCATGAACGCAAGGCGCTCGGTTGCCGGGGCGTCGCTGACAATACCGCCGAACGAAGCGTAAGGATTGCTGGCTTGAAATTCTGCAGGATTCATCGTGAACTCTCCACAAAGTGAGGCGATCGGCGAAGCGCTGAGGCAAGCCCAGGCTGAAGCGAGCCCAGAGCGCAAGCCCTCGGATGGTTGGTAGCAAGGATGAGTCGGTAGTCGACAGGGAACCGACAGAGTAAGGTTAGGAGCTGCAGGTAATTAGGTCAAGATTGGCGAGTCCGACGATGCCTCCGAAAAAAAGCCTTCCGAGTCGCTCCAGCGGAGCCAAAAAGCCATTCACGCAGCCCGATCGTAAGCGACAAGGTGCCAAGGTACTGCGCCGGCTGGCGGCCGACTTTCCCGACGTCGAGTGCGCTCTAAAGCACGACTCCCCGTTCCAACTCTTGGTGGCCACGATCCTCTCGGCCCAATGTACGGACGAACGGGTGAACATCGTTACGGGCCCCCTTTTCCAAGCTTACCCCACGGCGGCGGACTTGGCGGTCGTTCCGATCAAACGGGTGGAAAAGCTGGTCCATAGCACCGGATTTTTCCGCAACAAAGCCAAAAACATTCGATCTTGTTCGCAAGCCTTGGTCGACCATCACGATGGAGAGGTGCCCCAAGACCTGGAGGCTTTGGTCGCCCTGCCAGGCGTTGGCCGCAAAACTGCGAATGTGGTGCTAGGGACAGCCTTTGGCATTCCGACCGGCGTGGTGGTCGACACCCATGTCGGTCGATTGAGCCGGCGATTGGGGCTAACGACCGAGAAAGATGCCGTGAAAGTCGAACGCGACTTGATAGCAATTCTCCCCAAGAAATCGTGGATCGATTTCTCCCACCGCATGATCTACCACGGCCGGCAAGTCTGTGGCTCTCGGAAGCCGCAATGCGACACCTGCTCGATGAGGAAGTTCTGCCCACGTGTGGATGTAGGCTAACAGCCTGGTGAAGTCGCCAGAATGCGGAAATCGAGGCCCTGAAAAATCGCCGTGGTCTCCCTTGGATCGCATGTTCACCAGAGCGGCACAAACTGCGGGCAAACTGCAGGCAGACAGCCCACCTCTACCAGCTCACCCTCCTTTGCGCTACCCAAGCGTCGCCCGTCTGTTATGATAGAGGGAAGCCAGAGACGACTGGATGGCCGCCGGCCTCGGCACTTCTCCTGGGAGACAAGCTCTCCTGAGAGACAGGGTTCGAGACGGGAGGAAAGTCCGGGCGCTACAGGACAGGGTGGTGGATAACGTCCACCGACCGCGAGGTTAGGGAAAGTGCCACAGAAAATATACCGCCAAGGAAGCTCTCAGCGGTCAGCTATCGACTTTCGCCCCGACGGCTGAAAGCTGAGAGCTTCCTTGGTAAGGGTGAAATGGTGCGGTAAGAGCGCACCGCAGGCGGGGTGACTCGTCTGGCAGGGTAAACCCCACCTGACGCAAGGCCAAACAGAGAGAAGAGCTGGTCCGGCTCGTTACGACTCTCGGGTAGGCTGCTAGAGGCGCGAGGCAACTCGCGTCGTAGAGGAATGGCCATCACCGGCGCACCGCTCCGATTCGGAAACGGGGTGTCGGTACAAAACCCGGCTTACAGGTCGTCTCTGGCGTTTCATTGCTCCGCTAAACAGAAAACGGCTAAGCCGCAAGCAGTCGCTTGCGGCTTAGCCGATCTGATCTAGAAACTGCTTTTTAGCGACGACGAGCTAAGTGGCGACGTCGATAGCGGCGACGGGGTCGGGGCAGCAGGCGCGGCGGGCGCGATCCCGTTCGATACGATCCCATTCGACGCGGCAAACCGGCTGGCAAGCGTCTCGCCTACTGGCATGGTGGGTGCCGGCTTTCTGCGGCGACGGGAAGTCGCCGTCTTCTCGGCCGGGATCATCTCCTGCTCGACCATCTGCAAAAGCTTCGAGATGCAAAGCTTGTTCATGCTGGTCCGCAGGTCGTGTGCCTCGGTCCGGAGGTACTCGTGCATGCTCTTCGGCAGCCGGACCGTGATGACCCGCGTCGGCTCGGTCTCGGTCTCGGCAGTCGGCTTTTTCTCCCTTAGCTTGACGAGGATTCGCTGGATGGCTGCGAACTCCTCGCTTTTCTCGAAATCGACCAGGTCGTCGAAATTCGGGAAAGCCTTACGGACGATTCCTTCGATGCCCAACACTTCGCGGAAAAAGGTAACCCAATCGGGATCCTTTCCGCAGAGCTGTTTGGCGACATGGAGGACTTGTTGGTACTTTTCCTTTTTTTCAGCAATCACGGCACTCGTCTCCTTACTAGTAGTGCTTGGAACGATGGGAGGGGTGCAGGCCGATCGTGGCCCGCCTTCGGTGTCATCCTTTTAGGTGGTCAAGCGAATGCTTGCATGTCGTTACGATGCTTGCACTTACGACGAATCGCCAAACGTGCCTATTTCTGGGCAGCTCCTGCCCGCGTCGAGAGCATTGCTGCCCTGCACAATAACTAGGCACCCAAGTCAGTCCCGTCGAGGAAGTGTCTACCTCGGTTGCCTGCGTCGCAATTAGCAGGATCCCACCAGAGGAACAAGGCCGATTTGCCAGCAGTGCCATTACGCTCCGAGAAATATCGAGGCGTCGTCCCATAAAAAAACCGCCCGACGAGAACCGAAGTTCCCGACCGGCGGCTGGTTGGCCCGCTTTGCCACTCTTACATACCTGTCCCCCGCTAGCTCCACTCTTCACGGATTTTGATCAGCAGGTCGCGCGTCAGGCGGATTCCTTCCATCTCGCCTGGCGTCTCCCCTTCCCACTCGATGCCTACCCAGCCGTGGTAGCCGGCTGCCAGCACGAGCTTCATCATCCGCCGATAGTCGGTCTTCGTCTCGTTGCCCGCCTCGTCGAACGCATGGCTCTTCGCGCTGACCGCCTTAGCGAACAGCATGAGGTCCTCGACACCCTGGTAGCGGTCGTATTCGTAGAAGTTGCCAAAGTCGGGCAGCGTGCCGACATTTTCCCGACCGACCTGCTCCATGACACTCTTGAGCCACGCCCCGTCGGACGACAACCCGCCATGGTTTTCAACCAAGACATTCAGGCCATGCTGGCCGGCAAAACCCCCCAGTCTACCAAGGCCATCAGCCGCCTGGTCTCGCTGCTCGTCCCGGCTGCCAGCAGAGGCCGCGTTGACGCGGATGGAGTGGCAGCCCAGGAACTTGGCTGCCTCGACCCAACGGTAATGGTTTTCCACCGCCTTCTGCCTCTTGGCCTCATCGGGATCGCCAAGCTGCCCTTCACCATCGCACATGATAAGAAGGCTCTGAACTTCCAAATCGTCGCAGCGTGCCTTGAGTTCCGTGAGGTAGTCCTGGTCGTTCGCTTTGTCCTTGAAAAAGCCGTTGACGTACTCGACGCCGTCGATGCCAAAGTCGTTCTTGGCAACCGCGGGAAAGTCGAGGTTTGTCATCTCCCCGGCCCCTAGAGCCCGGTGGAGCGACCACTCCGCAAGCGAAATTTTGAAGAGCGGCTCGTGCTTGTGATCGGCGTGGTCGCCTGCTTCCTGCGCCCAGGCTGGCAATCCAAAGGCCCCGGCAGCCAGCCCCGCTGCCACGCTGCCGGTCGTCTGGAGAAAGTGGCGTCGATTGAGTGGTCGGTTCATCGGTTAAAACTTCATGAAAGGATTGCGAGAGGTCGTTAATTGAATTCCCCCCAATTGTCGCCTGCCCGACACGCAAATACAACTTAGCAAGTAGGTCAGGCATCCTGCCTGACAGCCCGCCAAAAACACCCCGCCACGAAGGTCCGCCGGGACCGAAGGCGACATTCACCCTAGCGTCAGCCTGGATGGCCGACCTACTGCCCATTGACCAAGCTCGCCGCACCACCGAAAATTGGCGGCAATCCAGACATCAACAATCCTTTGCCTAGGAAATCCCCTATTATGAGCCAAGCCCCCGCCGGCAGCCCCATTACTCTCCAAAATGGCATGCTCCAAGTTCCCGATCAGCCGACGATTCCCTTCATCGAGGGGGATGGCATCGGGCCCGATATCTGGCGGGCCGCAGTGCGGGTCTTCGATGCGGCGGTCGAGAAGGCGTATGCGGGCCAACGAAAAATCGCCTGGCTGGAGGTCCTCGCCGGCGAAAAAGCGTTCAACGCCACGGGTAGTTGGCTCCCTGACGAAACCCTCGACGCCTTCCGCACCTACCTCATCGGCATCAAGGGCCCGCTCACCACGCCGGTCGGCGGCGGCATCCGATCGCTCAACGTCGCGCTCCGCCAAATCCTTGACCTCTACACCTGCCTGCGCCCCGTCCGTTGGTTTGAGGGCGTCCCGTCACCGGTCAAACGGCCCGACCTGACCGACATGGTGATCTTTCGCGAAAATACCGAAGACATCTACGCCGGCATTGAGTTTGAAGAAGGCTCGGACGATTGCGCGAAGTTCCTCGGCCTGCTCGAAGAAGCCTTCCCCGACCGCTACAGTAAAATCCGTTTCCCCAAGACGGTCGGCATTGGCATCAAGCCCGTCTCAAAGGAAGGGACCTGGAGAATCGTCAAGGCGGCGATCCAGTACGCCATCGACAACGGTCGCGACTCGGTGACGCTCGTCCACAAGGGGAACATCATGAAGTTCACCGAAGGAGGCTTCCGCGATTGGGGTTACCAATGCGCCCAGGAAGAATTCGGCGCGACGGTCATCGGCGACGGCCCTTGGTCTGAATTCAAGTCGCCAAACGGTGGCCAGACGATCACCATCAAAGATGTCATCGCTGACGCCATGCTCCAGCAAATCCTCACCCGCCCTGCCGAGTATGGTGTGATTGCCACGCTCAACCTCAACGGCGACTACATCAGCGACGCGCTGGCGGCCTGCGTCGGCGGCATCGGCATCGCCCCAGGCGGCAACATCAACTACGACACAGGCCATGCCATCTTTGAGGCGACCCACGGCACCGCCCCCAAATACGCCGGCCAAGACAAGGTCAACCCTGGCAGTGTCATCCTCTCGGGCGAAATGATGCTCCGCCACCTAGGCTGGACCGAAGCGGCCGACCAGATCATCACGGGCGTCAACGGCGCGATCCGTGCCAAGACCGTCACCTACGACTTCGAGCGCCAGATGGAGGGGGCGACGCTGCTCAAATGCAGCGAGTTTGGAACTGCGGTCATCGCGCACATGGGGTGATGTTGGGCGCGCAACAACGGCGCGAGCCGGGAGCGTTAGCGACCGGAGTTTGGCGGTTTCATTTTCGGGCGTTGGCGGGCATTTTCGGGCATTGTCGCTTCCGGCTCGCGGGAGCCGTGCTGACCTATCCCGCCCGAGAAAGCTCCGGACGCTGAGAAGAGAGTAGAAATTGGGTCGGATGGACGATAAGATGGAGGTAGTTCGTCCGTCTGCGAACATTTCCTCGGAAGGCGGTAAAGTGATGTCCCTTGAATTAAACTTGAGTTCTGACCTGGAGCAGCGATTACTGCTCCAAGCCGGTCGTCTGAATTTGCCGGCGGAGCAATACACTTTGCAACTATTGGAACAGCATCTCCCTCGCGACTCAGTACAGTCCGATGTAGTCGCGCTCCTCCAAGGGTGGATTGATGAAGGGGACGCCGGCGAGCAGAAGAAAACCGCTGAGTTTTTGTTCAAAGCTCTCGACGAAGACCGCCTGTCGAACCGAAAACTGTTTCCTCCAGACATGCAAGGCGTGTCATGGTGAGCCAGGTCGTCTTGCTCGATACGGGGCCGCTAAGCTTGGCAACGAACCCCAAGTATTCTTCGAAGAGCCTCGATTGCACGCAATGGCTTCAGGGGTTGGCTGCGAGTGGGACCCGCATCATCGTTCCTGAGATTGCCGACTATGAGCTGCGCCGTGAGTTGTTGCGAGCCGATAAGGTTCGTGGTATCGCACAACTTGATGCGTTGGAGAATCTACTGGAGTACCTTCCGATTACCACCATCGCTATGCGAAGGGCAGCAGAATTCTGGGCTCAAGCGCGTCAACAAGGGCAGCCTACCGCAAGTGATCGGACGATTGATGGCGATATGATCTTGGCTGGGCAGGCGTCTTCGATGGGCGTGGCGGAAGTTGTCGTCGCCACCACGAACGTTGGCCATCTTTCAAGATTCGTAGCGGCCGACTTGTGGCAAAACATTTCTCCCCAAACATCGCACTGACTCGACGACTTCGATCGCCAGATGGAGGGCGCAACAACGGCGCGAGCCGGGAGCGTTAGCGACCGGAGTTTGGCGGTTTCATTTTCGGGCGTTGGCGGGCATTTTCGGGCATTGACGCTTCCGGCTCGCCGAGTGCCATGTCGATTACCCCGCTCGAGAAAGCTCCGGGCGCTGATTCGTGTAGAGATCGCTGCGCGTCGGTGGCAAGCCGGAGCGGCCTTTGCCGACTTTTTTGCTGGCGAGGACCTGATAAATCTTGATCGAGCCAGCCCCGAGGCCAATGCTGGCACCGGCGAGGTAGGCGACCCACATACGGTACCGTTCGTAGCCGACCAGTTCGATCGCGCGCTCTTGGTTGGCCGTGAGTCGCTTGCACCACGCGCGGCAGGTCTGAGCGTAGTGCTCGCGCAGTGCCTCGACATCGTGGACCTCGAAACCATTTTGCTCCATGGAATCTTGCGTAAACCCGACCGACGTCAATTCGGATCCAGGGAAGATGTACTTGAGCAACAGCTTCCGCTCGGGGCGGATCTTTCGGGCCTTGCGTTTACTCTTCTTGGAACTGCGAGCGAGTGCGTGGTTGAGCAGGAGGCCTCGGTCTTTGAGAAGCGATCGGATGATGCCGAAATATTCCGGATAGTTGGCCACGCCGATGTGCTCAAACATTCCAACGCTCGAGACTTTGTCGTACTTGCCATCAAGGTCTCGATAGTCGCGAATTTCCACGGTCACGAGCTTTTCGAGCCCCAGCTGGCGAATCTTCGCTTGTGCAAAATCAAACTGCTCTTGGGAAAGCGTGACGCCGTGAGCGGTCACTCCGTAGTTTTTCGCCGCGTGACAGATGAGCCCCCCCCAGCCACAACCGATGTCGAGCATCGATTCGCCCGGCTCTAGCCGCAGCTTGCGGCAGATCAAATCCATCTTGTCGATCTGCGATTGTTCGAGCGAATTGTCCCAATTGGTGTAGTAGCTGCAGGTGTATTGCATCTCTTCGTCGAGAAACAATTGGTAAAATTCGTTTCCGACGTCGTAATGGAACTGGATGTATTCCTTGTTGTCCCGTCGCGACTCCCGGCGGCCAACGATGTCGTTACCGAAGCCCGTTTCGAGTTCGGCGTCGGTCGTCTTGGCCAACAAGAAGGGGAGCATCTTCTTCACGAGAAAGCCTTTGCCAATTTTGCGAAACGCTTGGCGAGAGCTGCCGCCCGGTTGTAGCGCGGCGTGGACATCCATCAAGTCGCCACCCTGGAAGTCGATGTGTCCCTTGGCGTACAGGCGAGTCAAAGTTTCTAAAGTGGGACGCCGCATCAATGTCCCGAGGACACCTGGCCCCGAAAGCGAGAGGAAGAGATGGGGGTCGACGTTTTTGCCAAGCGGAATCACGTCGCCGTTCCATAACCGCACCGAGAGGCGAAGGTCCAGATGCTGCCCGATCGTTTCGAGTGCTTCGGTCAGCGATCGGACTTGAAGTTCAGCGGAGAAGGGGTAGACCATGACTTGAATCCGGCGGGCGCAGTGGGAAACCAAAGAGAGAGAAATGAGAGGAGCGGAGCGTATCGCGAGGACCGAACGCGATCAATAGCAGCTAATGACGGGCGGGCAAATTCCCATTTTCTCGTAGATTTTTGACCACTCCAGCCCTGGCGGCTTTCGCCTGACGCTATCGCTGCTGGCTTCCTTTTTGTCGGACGGGGGACTCGCCCGACCCTGACCAAGCTTGGTCGAGGCTATGTGGCCTCCCCTGCGACGATTCATGGTTGCTCCTTCCAGCGTGAACCGTCACCAAAAAACAAAATCTCTGAACCGATCGCGAGATGCTCTCGTGCTTTGTCATTGGTCACCAATGGAGGGGTAGGCTGTTCGATGTCTACGCTTTGCTTTCTTGACGAAAATTGGCGTGCAACGTATCCCAATCGATGACCAGGGTGCCTCCGGTTGCATGGTGTTGTTTCTCCCAGTTGCTCAAGAGGTCGAGGCAGGCGTGGTCGATGTAATCGAGCTGCTGAAAATCGACATGCAGCTCCACGTCGCCCGGCACTTTCTCCAGCTCTTCCGCCAGTACGGGGAGTCGGACGAAGGTTGCCGCGCCTTCGAGACGGAGGACGGCCTGGCGGTTCGCCTGGTCAATGTCCAACGTCGCCACCAAATGCGAGAACGTGTAGAGGAGTTTTGCCGCCGACAGTCCGATTCCCACCAGCACGCCGGTTAGAAGATCGGTACAGACGATCATCCCAACGGTGGCGGCATAGATGGCGACCTCGCCCCAGCCATACTTGTGTAGCTCTCGAATTGCCTTGATGTTGATCAGTTTGTAACCGATGTAAACCAGCATCGCTGCTAGGGCCGCCGTCGGAATCATGCGAAGAACAAAAGCAAGTAAAGAAACAAAGACAAGGAGCCAAAGGCCATGGAGGATCGTGGAGAGGCGTGTCTTTCCGCCTGCCTCGACGTTGGCCGAACTCCGGACAATGACGCCGGTCATCGGTAGCGCACCGAGAAAACCGCAAACCAAGTTCCCGATTCCTTGCGCGGCAAGTTCCCGGTTGTAGTTGGTGCGAGTCTCTGTCTGCATTTGGTCGACAGCCGTGGCGCAAAGCAATGTTTCGGCGCTCGCTACCACCGCAAGGACGATGCCTGCCTGCAAAACCACTCTCCATGAAACGTTCTGGAGGACCGCTAGTGACGGGAGGTGGATTTCGCTCCAGAGGTTATCAGGCACTTCGACGTAAAGGACCGGCAGTCGCAGCAGCGCGGCAACGGCGGTCGCGATGATCACTGCCAGGAGGGGGGCAGGAATCAGTTTCAACTTTGCCGGGGAAAAAAGGTTCCATAGGATCAGGACAAGAATGGTCAGCAAACCGATTTTTGCCGCCCAGTCGTGACTCTTCAGCTCGTCGAGCAAGTCTTCCAATCCAAGCTGGAGGTTCGCCTGCGACGATCGGACTCGGCTCGTGTCGCCCTCCTGCAATACCTGGATCGCTGCCTGCATCCGTTCCTGCGAATTCGATACCGCCGCCTGGAGTGCCGCCGGATCACGAGCGGATTCGATGATTCCATCGGCTTCCAGCGTTCCAATCAGAGAACCAAGACGGGTTGATAGCTCCTGCTCTGTTTTGGCAAGCGGCTGGAGTTGAGTCGGGTCGAGAAGGGGGGACTCGCGGAGGAGGGCGGCGTCGCCCTCTGCGTTGTCGCCTTCTCCCTCCGACTTGGGTGGTGTGGGAATTAATTCAGAGACCCTTTCGCGGAGCTGCACTTGCTGTTCGTGCAACGTGCCGAACTGCTGGAGAAGCTCCCGCTTCGCCGTTCGCTCCTCGACCGTCCCGAGTGTTGGCATGGGCAAGCCTTTTCGTATTGCGGAGGGAATCGAAAGCAGATTTTCGATGCCGCTTCCCTTCGGCGCGTCATCCACCATGACATGAAACTGGCTTGACAAAATTAATACGCCAATGCCGGCAAGCATTCCATGAATAACCGCTGGTGAAACGGCACGAAACCAACGCCCGTAGCGCAGGAGGCCGGCAGCCAACTGCAAGGCACCACCAACAATGACCACGATGCCCAGAACCTCCAGTCCGTGGTGTTGGACCAGATCGAAGATAATCACGGTCAAGCCAGCCGCTGGCCCGCTCACTTGCAGGGGTGCACCGGCGATCCACCCCACGACGAGTCCGCCAACGATACCGGTAATCAATCCAGCCGCTACCGGGACTCCCGACGCGATGGCGATTCCCATGCAAAGAGGGAGCGCGACAAGGAAGACAACGACCGATGCAAGGATATCTTGCTTGGGAGCCGAGAACATTCCCCTCGGGCCGTTCGTCGCCTCACTCTTTACCGACTTTTTTGATTCGTGGCTCATTTTAATCCCGGAAGGTTGATTGTTTTCATTTCTTAGTAGATTAGATCATGAGAGGCTCGCGAACAACGGCATCCGGCACGTGCCAGTTCCACACCAGGCCCAAGCCGGAAGCGACCAAGCAACCGGCAGGGCCACAAAACGGACCCGCCCGCTCTCGGGCAGTTGTCGCCGCAACTTTTTGTTCGAGCCACAGGGTACTTTCACTGGGCACTTCATGACGTTCATCCACAAATCAGAGGGAAGTCGGTTCCAACGCCGTTCAGGTCGGTAGCAAATCGCGCGTCGCCGAAGGTGCCGCAAAGCTCGTTCCTTCGATCAGGCTAAACTGCCCTGTTCGTGGGTCGTAGCCAAAGACCTGCCCCGTCTCGAACTTGTAGACCCATCCATGAAGATCGAGAGCCTGCCTTGCCAAGGCAGCTGCGACGGCCGGATGGGTGCGTAGGTGCTCTAGTTGCACGAGCACGTTCTCCTCCACGGTAGCCGTCAGGCGAGCGGAAGGATCGGTGAGGTGCCCGTAATTTTCATCGATAATCCGATCCGTCGACTCGCAATGCGAGAGCCACGACCTCACCGCGGGCAGATTTTCGAGTTGCGCCGGGTCGAGTAACCCGCCCATCGCTCCGCAATGCGAATGGCCGCAGAGGATAATGTCCTTCACCTGCAGCACATTCACGGCGTATTCGATCGTCGCGGCTTCCCCCCCGGCGACGGCTCCGTAGGGAGGGACGATATTCCCGGCGTTGCGAAGGATAAAAAGCTCCCCCGGCTCGGTCTGCGTCAGCAGGCTGGGATTGATTCGAGAATCACTACAGGTGATGAACAGGGCCAGTGGATTTTGCCCTTCGGCCAATCCCTCAAACAGCTTTCGTTTGGAAGTAAAAACGTCCTTTTGGAATTGGCGAATACCTTCAACAATTTTCTGCATGGGAAAAATCTCCATCGCCCGAGCTGGTGAATAGACGAATCGCTTGCAATATCCACCAACACACAGCAAACGCCTCTGGGCGAGACAGGGAAAGGCGACCAGACGAGAGTCGCCCGCCATGGGCAATCCCTCTGGAAAAAATACGCGAAAAAGAAAGAGAGAGTGCGTCTAAATCCTGAGGGGCGCGGAGAAACCATTTGCCAGCCGATGGCCTAGGATCGTAGGGTCGGTAAACGCGACGAAGAGGGGAGGTCCTTGGGTATCTCGCCAGCTCCGTCCACCTGCGCCCGAATCACAAGATTCGGCGCAACATTTATCATTGACGCGCCGATTCGATGCAGCCCGAGTTGCCAATTTCCACTCAGATTTTTCCCCCTCTTGATGGCAAGGACATTCCACCTCGATCGGTGCCCAAGCAAGAACGGGGACCTGAGCAATCTGTACCAAAGCGAGCGAGCACAGACAAACGAGCAGCGCCCCCAGGCGTACAAAGATCCATCGCGATGTCGATCGAATTCTTGGCATCACGGTCGGAGGTCTCCTTCGAGAAGAGCCCAATCGCAGAAGCGATTCAATAAGCCAGACTTCGCTTACCTATACCGTTAATTGTACAGACGCCCCTCGTATTGTCAAAGTATTCGCAGCAGATTGGCAGGAGAACTGCAAAGTCAGGAATTAAGCATCTGTAGGCCGATGGCAGGTCTCCAGGCGACATAGTCGGCAGCAGCTCGGACGGGGAGA
>QIKP01000065.1 GCA_003233055.1 Planctomycetaceae bacterium | reverse complement strand
CTCCCTTTGCATTCGTGTGGATCTTGTCGGATAGAGAGCCTGCTCGGGTCCTCCTCGGCCGGTTAGAATTCGAAGGGGTCTCCGGCTCCAAAGGGGTCTTCGTCGTCCGCCTCGCCACCAAAAGGGTCGGCTTCGTCGGCTGGTGCCTCTTTGGCTAAATCTTCGGGTTCTTTTTCGGCTGGTGCCGGTCCGTCAGGCTTTTTTTCCGGCTCCGCCTCTGCAGGCTGTTCGTCATGGAGGAAGGGCTCGACCGAGTCGATCTCGTGGAGGCATTGGATCAAGCCTGATCGGCTCATGAGATAGAGCCTGTCGCTTCGGTTGTTGAGAATGGCCGACGTGCTACCACTCGTCGCTAAACGTCCCTGAAACAGGCCGGTTGCTTTGTCGAAGAGGGTGAGATTTCCACTCCGATCCAGGCCATAGACACGCGACTTGCTCGCTCCGACCAGTTGCGCCACGTTGGGTGCCTTCCAGACGAGGGTGCCGGTGTTTGCGTTGAGGCAATGCAGCGTTGAATTTTCGGTTGTGACGTAGGCATGGTCTCCGAAGATTGCTGGCGAACGGGTGATGACTTCGCCCGTGGAGTATCGCCACTTTTGAGTCCCCACCCCTTCCTGTATTTCTTGTATTGCATAGACGTAACCGCTTGAAGAGGAGGCATAAATCACGCCGTCGCGAATGGCGGGTCGGGGGGCAATCCGGCCCGTCGCCTCGAAGCGATAGCGAGCTTCGGTCTCCCCGGCACTGGCGACGTACAAGTAGCCTCGATCGGTCGACCAGACAACATGGTGGGCGGAGGCGGTAGGCGCATCGAAAATCCGCCCGATGGAGGCGTAGGGCCATGCGGATCTTTTGCTGTCGTCGATCGCGTGGCCTTCCATTTTTCCGCTCAACAGCGGCACGTAAACGTGCTCTTCGGTGAGCACAGGACCACCTCCCACGCTTCCCTTCAATAGGCGTGTCCCGACTTCTCGGCCATCGTTTTTTCGGAGTATGAAAAGCTGACTGCCGTTGACCATGGCGACGTGGGTTTCGCTCACGGCGGGGCCGAGACTCGGATACTTCGGATTCCCCCGGCGCGCGATCCAGACGGTGCGTCCCGTCTCGGCTTCCATGGTGTGTAACGTGCCTGCGGAGGTGAGCACCAAGATCTGCTTGCCATGCAGCACGGCATTCTCGACCTGGTGTTGCGAACGGTCAAGCTGCGTCTGTGAGAACCATGCTCGCGTTAGCCCGAGGCGCATCGCCTGGTCGTAGGCGACAAGCCCACCACCTGCCTTAGCAAAAGGTACCAGCGCCAAACTGACGCAGAGCGCGAGAAGAGCGGATGGAAGCAACATCATTCTTAAGGTGGGCATATTCGGTGAGCCGACGGAAGGATTCTAAAGGAAGGGGCCGCTCTCGCGGCAACCAGAAGGCCGAAAACCCCATTATAGTCACAAATCTCGCTGCTTGCACGAAGTGGCGATGCCCCTGAACCCTAGATTCAGGGGAGGGGCATCGCTTACATTGCGGGCTGAGAACAATGAGGATGCCGAGCCCTCCATTTTCCGCTAGCACTTGCTTCGTACCGAATTAATTCCCCCTCACTGCGGCGGCCGAATGAGTACGGTTTCTATCGAACCTGATGCGGCCGATCAGGCTCGGCTTCACGAAGTGGTTGGCTATCTTAACTTTTCTGCGGGGGCAACGGATGCCCTCTTCTTGGAGAATCTCAACGAGCTTTACCGGGTCGTGGAAAATCACCACGAGCCTGGCGCAAAAACACTCGACGCGTTATTCGATTGGATTAGCGGAGCCGCGACGGAACTGCATCGCAGCGGAGGGGCTTTTGCTGAGATCGCCCAGGTCGAGTCGGTCGTCCGCTTGGTGCGAGAGGAGATGCTTCCTCGTTACCGCCAATTCCACCGAGACTTGCTTTGGCATCGCTCGGAGGGTCAGTTGTGGCGGCCTCTCCTGTTGGGGCGGGTTTTCGAGGCCGTTCTCGCGGAGGGAGCCCCGTGGGACGAGATCGAACGCATTGTTCCTGCCGCTTGGAACACGCTGGATAACTACATCGGTTATCGTCCCGTTGCGACACTCGAAACACAGAAAATTGAGCCCTATCGGCACGAGTGGGTCGCTCCGTTGCCCCTTTACATCAAGTCGGCAGGAGTGGGAGCGGGGCCGTATGAGCCGATCATTCGCCAGACACTCGACATCCTGCGCTCGACCCCTGCCGACTTGCTCGCCGACGCTTGGTTCGACCCCGAGTTGCTGGAAGAATTGGCACTCGACCCACGTGCTTACGACTTCGACCACCCGGTGAACAAGCGCCCCAACTACCATTTTGGGCAATGGGACCCGAATCGGATCGACAACAAGGGCTACTATCGCCGATTCATCCTGCAACCGCTGGCGATCGACTCCCTGCTCGCGCGCGTCGAAAACGCCGAATCGCTCGGACGAGAAAAGGACGAACTCCTCTACGAAGCGGCTGCCGTTTTAGCCGGAACCTTACTCATGGCGTCGGGCACCAGCGGTAACGGGCCCCAGTGCCATGGGTCGGACGTGACCCTGGCAACGCTGCTGCCGCAGATCGCCGGATACCGGGATAGCTTTTACTCGCAATTGCTCGAGCGAACGGAGGGAGACCATGGGCAGCGACTCCGTGAAGAAGCCAAGCAAATGCGACAGTCATTCGGTGTAGCCCGGCAAGGATTGAATCAAGAGTTGGCCCGTCGCCGCGCTGTCCAGTTGCAACGGGTTCATTTGGCGCAGGTCTACGCGCGGATGGGTTACGCCGACGCATCGCTTGCCGAGGCCCGCTCGGTGCGGGTCGCGTCGGCTCGGATGCTGTGCGAGATCTACTGCCGACTGACGGCAGGCCACTACGCCATCGATCGCCGACGACTCTCCGATGTGGCCGGATATTTGGACGAAATTACCGACCTGCTGAATCGGGGGATTGAGTGCGGCGCGCTGGTCGATCCTTGGAACATCCTCGGCTTTGGAGCGAACTACAGCCTGTTTCCGGCGATCGAAAATACGGTGCGTGATTATCGAGTCGACGACTTGATTCAGATTGTGGAGCAGACGCTCGATCTCTGCTCGCGTGCGTGGGCCGAAGCGGCGGCAAGGGACGATGCCGAGTTGGAAAAAAAGTTCTCCACCCGGCTGACGCAGCTCTCCGATTGGTGGGATGCCTTCGGGGCCGCCCAGGTGAGTGGAGTGAAGCCGCTCGTTGCCAAGGAGATTGAAATCTCCACGAACCTGGTTGCCGGGGCGCTGAATGCTTGGCACAAGGCCGGGGCGGCGTCGGGGGACGTCAAGTTTTGGGCCCTTTTTGTCGACCAGTTTGATACCTCCAAAGCGTTTCAACTAGTAATCGAGGGACTGCTCGACAAAGACGACCTCGTCGCATCGATGGCGCTGATGATGCAATGGATCAGCCAGGTCGACTACACGCCGCTCGAAGAAGGCGACGCCTCTTTTCATCCTCTGGCGCTCCGTTGGCTACGCAGCGTGGAGGCCCAAGCCTCCCCGGCACGCGACCGATCACCGACCGATCGGGAAGCCAGGGCGTTGGGCGATCCGTGGGCCATCGTCACCCGGTTCTTTGCCCAACTCGAATCGAGCGCCGAAGCGTATTGGCACGTTCCGCAGTTTGAATTAGGTCGTGCGCGAAACCGAGGCAACGGCGACCTCCCGGCAGGGCTCGACGACGAGATGGACGACGACGAGATGTTCGACGAGGAGCTCCCCTACCCGGACGATGAAAAATACGATGCCGATTTCGAGGGGGACGAAGAGGAAGGCGATGAACTCGACAACCTGTTTCGTGCTGCCTACGAGGATGTAACCTATCGCGATAGCACCGACGACGGAATGGACTCGGCGATTTACGATCCGGGCGAGGACGAAACGGACTACGAGTTGGAGGAAGAATCGCAGCGGCTTCGTGAGCGGCTGGCGTTTCTCAACACGGTTGCCCACCTCTGGAAACAGACGGCGACTGCCTGGGACGCCCACGGCGATGCCGAGCGGCGCGAGCAATTGGATGCCTGGCATCGCGAAGCCGTTTCTCGCTATACGCAGCTCATCCAGCTCCTCGAGGAGGTCCATCAGCATCGCGTTCCGCCGCCGGGAGGGTCGCACGAGTCGATGGTCGAGTACGATCGCCGCCGAATGATGCTCGAGTCGCTTCTCGAGCAGATCATTTCGACGAGTGTCCAGATGTCCGATGCGGGGCGGCTACTTCGGGCGGCTGCCGGTACGGCATCGCCCCGCCCCGAGGGTTCTCCCACTTCCCCTATCGACCTGACTATCGAGATCCTGCGCGCCGTGTTGACCGGCGACGCCGCGACTGTTTCGCAACATTGGTCGGGCTTCACGGAGTCGCTCGTTCAGCAAGAGTTGCTCTACGTGCCTCTTTCGAGAGGGGGGAGCCCACGACGCATCGTCAAGGCACGCGCGCTGCATGGGCTGATTCACGACCTGCTCGGCTGGCTTCCTCGGCTGGGTCTTGTCAAAGAGACCTTTCAGCTTCTCGAAGTCGCGCAACGCATGGAGATCGAGCACTCCGTCGGGCAAGGGGCGATTACCGAGTACGATCGGTTGTTCGAAACTGGCTACCAAGCGCTCGTCCGATGCGTGGTGACTTCGGCAGACTCCTGGGATGGCCAAAAAACGGCGGACGATGCCTCGCGTCCCAGTGACAACATGCTCGTCGAAGCGCTCCAGGACCTTACCGAATCGCAGCTAGGACGTTGGTTAACCCATAGCCGAACAGTGCGGCTAAGCGTCGTCGAAAAACTGACCGACGAGGAGGACTGGCGCCGGTTTGTCCGATTTGTGGAGCGCTACGGCCATGGGCTCTTCACCCAGCGATTCCTTAGCCTTGGGAATTTGCGGTCGATTCTACATCAAGGGACCATGGTCTGGCTCTCGAACCAGGAACTCGAATCACCGGAGGAGCTGGCACCTCTCCTCGAAGAAATCGGGGGTCGTATTCCCCGCGAGGAAGCGGTCGAGATGCTGGCGATCGCCATCGAGTCGGTCGTCGAAAATTACCGCGAGTATCGCGACTACAACGCCACGACGACGCAGTCGGACCATGGCGAGCTGCTCCATGCATTTGTCGACTTCCTGCGGCTGCGGGCGAACTATGACCGCAGCGCGTGGAACATGAAACCGGTCTTCCTCGCTCATGAGATCCTTATTCGCCAGCGACGCGACACGGCGGCTCAAATGTGGCGAGAGGCGGTTGCCGAGAGGACGGCCGATGCTGCCGACCACTACCTCAAGAGATTTCACCAACTCTCCGAACAGTACGGAATGAGGCTCCCGACGATTGCCGAGCGGTTGGGCGAACGATTCACCCGTTCGCTCGCGGTCGATCGGCTTCGGGCGCTGGTTGCTCCGGCCATTCAGGCGGTCGATTCCGAGACCGGCAATCGTGAGTTTAAGGAATTGGAGCAAGAGATTGCTACCCTCGTTGACGAGCCGTGTGGCGCGGGGCTTGATGTTCCGGACTGGGTTGCAGCGCTCGAGGAGGAGGTAACGGTCCTCCGGCGATGCCGCCGCCACCATCAAGAGGAAGACAGCCTGCTTAGCCGGATCGAGCAAGTCCCGGTCGACTGGGAAACGCTCCAAAGCTACCTCGAAAAGGAGTCGGATTCTGCGAAGTGAGAGGGGCAACGCAGGACGATTGCAAAGTCGCTTTTTTTGAACCGCCAAGAACCGCCACAGCCTGTAGGTCGGGCTTCCAGCCCAACGCTTCCCGGCCCTCGATGTTCGTAGCCGGCTCCGAACGTCGAGAAAACCAAGCCTCACGCAAAGGCGCGAAGGCGCAAAGAAACAGGGGCGGGTTGTTCCCGGTCCAAAGTAGCAACCACGAATCGAACGAATCTCACGAATAACGGCAGAGGAAGGCCCCAGCCCCGACCAAGCGTTCTAGCCCCGACCAAGCTTGGTCGGGGCTAGTGCGAGCCGAGCCGCACACGCATGTTCCGGTCACGGCGCTGCTATTTCAGCGTCAAACGATTGCCTTAGCGGAACATCCGAGTGATCACTGCTCTAGAGAGACGTCCTCCGCGGCTATTCGTAGGATTCGTGGTTCCTTCTTATCTTGGACTTCATGAACGGTTGCGCAGTTTGCCAACCGCTCCTTGGCGTCTTTGCGTCAGAAAATTCCCGGCTCCGAACGTCGAGAAAAACCAAGCCTCTCAACCAAATCTTCCAACCCAAATTCAAGACTACTCAGCCACTCGCAAGCCCGTTCCTGCACCGACTGCTACGGGGTGAGAGGGGGGGCAACAAGTCGCCGTTGGTCGAAGCGGGCCACTTCGCTACACTCGACGTGTCATGAATCGCTCCGATGTTCCCCAACGGCCCGACACCCGCAGGCTGGGCCCTGGCCCCGCCGCTTGGCAGCGCCGATGGTACGAGGTGATCTTCGAGGCCGAGACCCCTGCCGGCAAGGCGTTTGATGTTGGCCTGCTCATGGTCATCCTGCTGAGCGTCGTGGTGGTGATGCTCGAAAGCGTGGACGATGCCTCGCTTCACAAGATGCACCCTCAACTGGACGCAGGGCTTCGAACTCTCGAATGGGCCATCACGCTGCTCTTTAGCCTGGAGCTGATCGCCCGGTTGGCCTGCGTCCGCCGGTCGTCGCAATACGTCTTTAGCTTCTTTGGGGTCGTCGATATTCTCGCGCTGTTGCCAACCTATCTCGGATTGTTTTCTATCGAGACGCGCGTTTTGGCGACCATTCGCACGCTCCGACTGCTGCGGGTCTTTCGCGTTTTTAAGATGGGGCAACATGTGACCGAGGCGAACCTGCTGATGGTCGCGCTACGGAGAACTTGGCCGAAGATCACGGTGTTTCTATCGGTGATCTTCTGCACGATCGTCATCCTTGGGACGGTCATGTACTTGCTCGAGCATGAGCAGGAGAAGAGCGGCTTCGATAGCATTCCTCGGAGCGTCTATTGGGCCATCGTTACCATGACGACGGTTGGCTACGGCGATATTGCGCCGCAAACGATACCGGGCCAAATGCTGGCAGCGGTCGTCATGCTCTTTGGCTATGCGATCATCATCGTGCCGACCGGCGTCTTCGGCGCGGAAGTCCTCGCTCAAGGGGGCCCGAGACAACCGCTGAAGAGGTGCGCCCGGTGCGAACACCTGGAAGTCGACCCGTCGGCCCGATTTTGCAACCGCTGCGGCACAGAATTGTAAGGGGCATTGTGTTGTCTGGGGCGTTGGGCGGGGCCTGCTAGACTGGGCCCCGAATGGCACCAAACCATCCGGAGCTACCGGCGTCCCCCGCGTAACGGCTGATTTCGATCGCCAGCAACAGGCACCCAATCAGCAGCGCTATCGCCGCCACTCCCAGCAATGCGGTGTAGATGTTGCTTTTCGGTTTTTGCGCGACCATGCCGCGCGGCGAGTTAGTTAAGTCGGGTTGCGACACGGTCGCCCTCCTGGATACGCCACTTCTTGAGGCTAGGAATGATGCGGGCGACAGCCCGGTCGGGGGTGGTCTGGAGGACCTCGGCGCGGCCCAGGTACTTCCCGCCGCGGTAGACTTCGAGCGTATGCCCTCGCTTTAATCCATCGTCGGCCCCGATCGTGACTTCAATCGATTCCGAACCGGCACGGCGAGTAATGTCGCTCACGTAGCCATCCACCCGTGGCTTGACGTCGCCCGGGCGGGTGGCGGGGTTGAGGTCGTGGCGACGCATGACCGTTGTCATGCCGGCCACCTGCTCGGTTAACTGGGCGTTGCGCTCGATCTCTTGGTTGAGCTTGACCGCTGCGTCGTGCAATTGGCTCGTCGCCACGAGAGTTTTGGCGAATGCGGCGTCGGAGGCTTCCTGCGCAGAAATAATCTCCGTTTGCAGGCCGACGTTCTCCCTCGCCAGTTGCGAGTTATTCTCTTGGGTCGACGATACCGCGGCGGTCGCGTCGCGGTTGGCTTGCTTGAGTTCGTTCACTTCGGTCTGAATCACATCGTTCCGCGCAACCAACGCGACGCGTTCGCTTTCTAGCTTCCGAACCTGTTGTTCGGCCGAGTCGATCTCTAGTCGAAAGTTACTTTCGGCCAGTCGGTACTTGCTTGTGTTCTGCTCGTGCTCGGACCGGAGCATGTTGATCTCGTCCTTTTGGTCATTGACCGCAGCGAGCCAGTTCTTGTGGGTCGAGTAAACCGCCATCGCGAGGCCCATGAAAAGGAGGCTCAGCACAACGATGATGACAACGAAAATCTTACCAATCAGATTCATCGTAGACTTTTTTCCTCCACGCCGACGCATGGGCGAGCGGCGCAGCCGAGGGACAGGAATGGATAGGGACAAACAGGGGAGCGGAGCGACGGCCCGGAGGGAAAGGGGCCTAGACGCCATCGGCGAGGGGGCCCGAAGCCTTCACTTCCGGTATCTGGCAGTATAGTCAGTCGCCAAAAGCCATGTCAATTTAAGAGGCCTGCGTAGGGAAGTAAAGCAGCCCCAGGGGGCCGATTGCCCGGATCATGCCGACCGGGGAGGGAGAACGGAGGGGCGGGGGCCGGTTTGCCAGTGGCTAGAGACGCCGGTGGCTAGAGACGATCGCCGCGACGGGAAAAAATTTCGTGTAGCACAATCGCTTGTTTTATCCCTTGAGGGCTAGCGAGCATTTCGAAGAGATCCTTGGCCGCACTCTCCTCCTTCGCCGCCTTTTGCTGGTCATCGGCTGCCTCCCGGGCCTTCCTCCTGGCGGCCATGGCGCCGAGGCCATGGTCGAACGTCGCGTGGAGCCGAGCTTCGACCCGGTCGTCGGAACGGGCCACTTCCTCGCCAAGACGCGCTGTCCGATTGACCAAGATGCTCTGATCCAGATGCTTCGTCACCTCTTCGGAAACCGACGACCCGAACTCGATTTCCGGTTCTGGGCGGTGCTGCGCCAGGGTTGAGGGTGCCGACTTTTTGGGACGCCTCTTGGGTTTCTTCGAAAGCCTGGGGCGCGATTCCAGCTCGCCCCCGTTCAATTCCTTGGCCCGCTTCACCTGTCGTTGCGGCAGATCTCGTTGCGGCAGATCGTCGGTTTGGCCCGCCCTCTTCAGGAAGTCATCTACGTCCAGACGGAGCGTCTCCTCCCGCGTTTTGGGACGTGGCGGCACGCTGGCTCGTTGCTCAAATTCTTGCAGCAAGTCGGGCTCTTGTAGCAAGTCGGGCTGCGGGCGAGGCTGCGGGCGCTGAGCCTGCTGCTGGACTTCTTTCGACTCGCGAAACATTCTTACGATCCCCGACCCCAAGATCACAAAAAGGATGATCCCTTTGATGAGGGTTTCCAGGTCAGCGAGCGGTAAGGGTGGGAGAGGAGGCACGATGGATCGGCGTCAGGGGGAAGGAAGTTGGAGTCAGCTGGCGGTCCGCTTGGTTCCGACATCGGCAATCGTTTCTCGCATCTCGGTGTCCGCCTGGACGTTCTTCAGCTTGTAGTAATCAAGCACGCCGAGCTTTCCGGAACGAAACGCCTCGGCTATTGCCTTGGGGACTTCGGCCTGCGCTTCGACGACGATGGCGCGGTTTTTTTCGGTCGCCGCGATATTTTCCTGTTCTGTCGCGATCGCGGCTGCCCGGCGGCGCTCGGCTCTGGCTTGGGCGACGCGCATGTCGGCCTCGGCTTTGTCGGCTTGCAGTCGGGCACCAATGTTGTCGCCCACGTCAATGTCCGCGATGTCGATCGAGACGATCTCAAAAGCGGTCTGCGAGTCGAGGCGCCGGGACAATACCGCTTTGGAGATGCGGTCAGGGTTCTCGAGCACGTGGGCGTGGGTCGGGGCGGAGCCGATCGCGCTGACGATTCCCTCGCCAACGCGCGCGACGATGGTCTCCTCGGCCGCACCTCCGATAAGCTGGTCAAGATTCGCCCGGACCGTGACCCGGGCTTTCACTTTGAGTTGCACGCCATTTTGAGCGATCGCATCGAGCGAAGGCCGCTTGCTCTCTTTCGAGGGACAATCGATGACCAAGGGATAGACACTCGTCTGCACCGCTTCGAGAATGTTTCGGCCTGCGAGGTCGATGGCGGTCGCTTGTTTGAAGCCGAGTTGAATGATTTTCGCTTTGCGCGCGGCGATCATCGAGCGGATGACCAGCGGCACGTTGCCCCCTGCCATGTAATGGGCCTCCAGGGCCCTGGTGGTGAGCCCTTCGTCATCGCCCAGTCCCGCCTGAACGGCCATGATCTTGCTCCGAACCACGATGGCTGGATTGACTCTGCGGAAGGTCATTCGGATCAGGTCGAACAAATCGATTCCCGCCCCGGTCATGTACGACTGGATCCAGAACCGAAAGTAGCGGGCAAAGACGGTGAGAATCACCAGCCCCACGAGCAGGGCGAAGACAAGAAGGATGATTAAGTTGGTGCCGCTGAGGGCGAGAGGCAACCGGGAAAAGGCGAAAAAGGTCATCGGAATTCCTGTAAGGCAAAGGGATTCTCATGGGTGTCGTGCTGCAAGCATCGCGGCCCACGACACTGCTCTTTGTAGTCGGCGAGGGCCAGTTGTTCAAGCTTTGGCGGTGCCAGGCCTCTGAGTGGCCACGCCAGGGGGGGTTATGTGAGGGGGTCTTCGAGCGGCTCGATGCCTAGTTCCTCGAGACTCTGGTCCAATGTCTCGCCGGTCCGGCTGGCGGCTAGGTCGGGAGCAAGGCGGACGACCACCCGATTGCCACGGACTTCGACCACCTGCACCTGCTCCCCCGGCTCGACCGACGGACCTCGGGCGACGGCATCGATCATCTGGCCATCGATTTCTACCGCCCCAGCAGGAAGCATTTTGCTGCGTGCGATGCCGACACGACCGACCAGCTCTCGGCGAGGGTCGTTGGGAGCGACTTGTTCCGCGCTAGGGCCTTGGCCCAAGATCGCTTTGCCTATTGGTGTGTAGGGCAAATACCTGAAGACCAGCGCCAGCAACAGCGGGGCTGCCACGAGTATCACCGAAATGAAGGTAAAGCCGGTACTAACGCCTCCGGCGCGAAAAGCAAGCAAGACTGCCGAGATGAACGAAGTGGCCGACAAGAGGCTAAGGACTCCGCCCGAGGGAAGCAGGGCCTCCAAGATCATCAGCGCACAACCGACGAGGGTCAGCAGGATGGGCCAGGCTAAGGGGTCTATCGATTCCATCAGGGCGTCTTTTTTCTCAAGGAGGGCATTGGTCGAAGAGACTCCCGACGAGACGTCGCTTGTCGGACGTTATTATAGCTTTTCGCGGGCCACTTGGGGTCGCCTATCGATAAGCCAGGGCGATTGGTAGCGATTGGCTAGGTCTCTTGGCGGAGAGCTCGCACTTCGACACGGCTTCCTCGAGCGCTGACGACCTCGATCGGTCTCCCCTTTTCGATCATTTCGCCTGCCCCGATCACGTCGACCAGTTCCCCCTCGATCTCGGCCCGACCGGAAGGCATGAGCGGGGTGGTGGTGGTGCCGCGCAGCCCGACCAAATGGGAGAAGTCGGCCAGACTTTCCCGGTAGGCCTGTTCGGCCAGTTGCTCAGCTTGGGGGGCGGCAAGTATCAATTGGTTGAGGATCGGAATGCGAGGCAGGTAACGGCGGAGGACCACCGCCACGACCATCATCAGCAGCCCAGCCGACGCCACCACGGTCAGCGAGGTTTGTAGCTCCGCCATCTCCTCGGAGGAGCGCGGGATAAGCGATCGCTGTCCGGCGAGTACTAGGGAGGAGATAACCATCATCGCTCCCCCCAGTCCAAAGATACCGACGCCCGGCAAAACAAAAACCTCGATAAGGATCGCCACCACCCCGCCGACAAAGAGAAGCACCTCCAGCCATTCGACCGTTCCATGCAAGGCTTTGCTCCAGAAAAACAAGAGCAGCGCCACCGCCGCTACGAACCCGCCGATGCCGAGTCCCGGTGTGTGGAGCTCAAAATAAATACCCGCAAATGCGATGACCAGGAGCAGCACCGTCACGCCGGGCGATGCGAGTCCCTCGGCCAGCTCCAAGGACCAGGTGGTCTTGATCTCGACGGGATCGTTCGTCAACCCGTAGATTTGTTTGAGTTCTTCGATGTTGTCGACCACATGCGATGCGATGCCGAGTGCGACCGCCTGGTCGCTGTCGAGTCGCAGCACTTCGCCTGGTTGGGTTATTTCGGCCCCCTGTCGCCAGTCGGCAGCGTCCGGCTGCGTGGCGGCTTCCTCGGGCGAGAAGAGTTTTTCGCCCCCGGTCTGCCGATGGGTGTAGCGATAGACCTCGATCTCCGGGTCGATCAGGGCCGTGAGAAGGGACCACGTATGCGGCGACTCTGGGGCAAGCGACTCCTCGATCGTCAGGCAGAGCGATTCGAGCTGGGGTGGTTCGAGGGGAGCTAGGGTTGCCCCTCCCAGGATGGCCCCTGGGTGCATGATGAGTTGGTCGCAGGCGAGTGCCACGAGTGCCGCGACGCCGCCCGCCTGTTCGGGAACGTAAGCGATGCTGCGGGAGTCTTCCGTCCCTAGCGAAGCGGCATAGAGGGCCAAATCCTGAGCGTACGCCGGGCTCCCACCCCGGCTCGTGATGCGGAGCCCGATCCAATTCGCTCCGTTGAGAGTGATCGCGTGATCGAGGAGCCGCTTCGCCCGACTGGCGGTCGTCGCGGTCAGGGGCCCTTCGAGGGTGTAAAAAATGGGCCGCCAGTCGGCCACCAGCGCTGCCTCCTCGGATAGCGCGTCGGCATCGATCCGCAGCAGCCCCGCTAGCGCATCACGGTCCCCCGCCACGTATTTGACCACCCCAAACATGCGCCCTTCGCGCGCCGTGAGAAGTCCCATCGTCCCTTTGGGGAAAAGGGGGGTTGTCCGGAGGATGGTTTGCGATTCTTCGATCTTTACAAGATCGGCTCGATCGACGAACTCGATACTCGCTTCTGTTTCGACTTCCAGAATGTCCCGATCGCGATCGAGCATCCCCAAGGCAATCGCCTCGGGCGCGGTGCGGCGGGCTCGGGCGATCTGCCGGTAGCCCTCGACCACGGCCCGTTCGATCGGCTTGGTCGGGTCTTCGTCGATGCCTGCTTCGCCCAATTCTGCCGTGGCGGCCATGGCGATTTCTTCGCAAGCGAGTGCGACCAACACTCCATGCCCCTTCACGGTGCGAGGAAGGTAAGCGATCGTTTTCACGCCGGCCAATTGGTTACTGGTTAAAAACCGGGCCAGCGAGAGGGCGCGTGCGAAGTCGGAACCTTGTCCGAAGCCCTCCCCTGCGGCAATCGGTGCCAACTCGATGACGATCACCGGCCGAGCGTCGCCGGTCGCTTCGGCGAGCAACGTCTTCTTGGTCCGATCGACCAGGCTGCGGAACGCGGAGTCGGCATTTCCTGTGATCGGTAGCCGGAGTCGCAGGAGCCGGCCGACCCGAAGAGGGGGCCTGTCGACGGAGTCCTTGGCGGCCGCCTCGACAAGGTCGGTTTCCTCGCCCTCGCCAGCGAAGGTGAAAGCTGGGAGGAGCAGAGTGGCGGCAAGACTGGCCCACCACCACGTCCCCCACCGAGAACGGGTCGGTACGATTTGCGAAGGAGAAGGCGCTAGGACGACTGGGGACCACATGGCTCGTGCTTCCGGGAATAAAAAGTATATGCCAGAGGCTCAATTATAAGACCGCCGAGCCTGCTGGGCAAAGGAGCCGCCCCGATCGCCACTCTAACGGCCGGCAGGCGTTGCAGGTCCCGCCGATCAGGCCGGTCTTTATCGCCAAACCCTCCCGCGATGCGAACCGCCGGAAGGACAGAATTTCCCGAAGTGTGGCAATGGCAGGGCCGCTTTGGTACGATAAATGGCGGAGCAACCCAAGGGCCTTGCATCGTGGAAATGTGGGGCCTTGATTCCGAATCGTGCTATGGCATGCAGGTTTTCCGTGGCGATTGGTCGTCTCCTTCTGCGGGGCACGTGAGGATTCCTGCTCGACTTGGTTCCCCTCCTTGGTTCTAGCGACTCATGTCCCAATCATCTCCCAAAAGCGACGCCTCCGATAAACCCTCCTCCTCGGGCGACGCTCCGGCTAAGGCGAAAGAGCCCCGTCGCTCCAGCTCGCCACCCAAGGACGAATCCGCCAAGAAGGGTGAAAAAGGGCGTCGTGAACGAGCGGAGGTGGACAAAGAGCCAAGACAGGGAAAAAAGAAAAGCATCCTGGCCGGTATCGTGGGCCGCAGCTCCAGTTGGACGACGAGCCTTATCCTGCACATGGCAATCATCATTATCCTTGCCTACCTCTACCTTCCCACGCCAAAGGTCTTCGACACACTGATCGCGGGAGCACAAGGGGAAGATGTCTCCGAAGATCCGGTCGACGTGCCCGAGGTCGATTTTGATACCCCGGAACTCGAGCCGGAAGAGACGGAGCTGCAGCCCGAAACCGACGTCATTGCCGAGGAGGTTAGCGAGTCGCCGTTTGAGGAGGACATGGCTTCGGCGATGAACATGGAAGTTGCCGATTTCGGCTTGGATGCGGTGCCTGACTCGATGAGTGACTCGACCCAAGGATTCGATGGCCATGGTCTATCGGGTAGAGGCAAGGGGGCGCGCGCCGCGCTCGTCGCCTCGGGAGGGGGAAGTTCCGACAGCGAAGAAGCGGTGGTGAGGGCCCTCGACTGGCTAGCCGAACACCAAAATCCGGATGGGACTTGGCATCTCGATTTCCGGGGCGGGCGATGCCAGGGCCGGTGCAAGAACCCGGGAAAAATTAATAACTCGATCGGCTCGGCCACGGCCCTTGCGCTACTCCCGTATCTCGGTTACGGACAAACCGGACATGAAGGTGAATACCAAAACGTCGTCGGTAGGGGGCTCAACGCCCTGGTGCGATTAGGCAAAGTACCGAAGAAGGGAGTAGGCCGCTCTTGGGCCGACGGCGGCAATATGTATGGCCATGGAATCGCCGCGATTGCCCTCTGCGAAGCGTATGGCATGACCAAAGACAGCAAGTTGAAGGCCCCCGCCCAAGCGGCGCTCGCCTACATTGCCTCGGCCCAGAATCCGAACGATGGCGGATGGCGGTATTCTTTTCAGAGTCCAGGCGATACGTCGGTCGTTGGTTGGCAAGTTGCGGCACTCAAGAGCGGCCATCTCGCCGGGCTTCCAGTCCCTGCCAGCACCATCGCGGGGGCGTCGAATTTTCTGGATCTGGCTCACAATGGCAAACATGGCGACGCCTATGCCTACACGCCCCAGAAAAAGAAAAACTACAACAAGAGCCTAAGCGCCGTCGGACTCCTTTCCCGCATGTATCTCGGCTGGAAAAAAGAGCATCAGGGAATCGTCACGGGGGCGACGAAGCTTGCCAAGCTGGGACCCTCTAAAAACAACTTTTACTACAACTACTACGCATCGCAGGTCCTTTTCCAATACACCAACGGCAAGGGGCCTCTGTGGCGGCAGTGGAATGAAAAACTACGCGACTACCTCGTTTCTAGCCAAAACAAGGAAGGGCATGAGAAAGGTAGCTGGTACGTCGATGGGCCCCATGCCGAAGCTGGGGGACGCCTCTACATGACCTGCCTGGCAACGATGAATCTAGAGATCTACTACCGCATCATGCCCATCTACAAAACGGGTGCTACCGAAGACGAATTCCCCGAGTAGACGAGGATAACGTGGCGGCACGAGGCGTGAGGACCGTACGTTTCCCTTCACCTCACCGTTCGGTATACGTCGCTGACATCGCAACACTCAGTTGGCCACGAATTTGCGTGATCCTTGCCTGACTGTAGCTCCCGGTCGTCTTGGCCATGGCAAGCGGGCCCGATAGATCGACCTGCCGCGTACGGCACGTATCGGCGTCGATCTCCAGGGTCCCGCTGATGGCTAACCGGAGTTGCGCACCCTCCTTGCCCTGCGATTCAATGTCGACCGAGAACCGGGCAACGCGCCCTTCCCTTCGCTGCGAGACCTCCAGGAGCGTTAGCTCGAATCGGGAGACTTTCCCCAAGTAGCCACCCGATCCTAAGAGGGTGTCCCCCACCTCGGTCGGTAGCTCCACTTTTTCACCCACCGATAGAATCCGACCTGCAAAGAATTCGGCCAGTGGGTTGGGTTTGCCAAGCGATTCCATGCTTTCGGAAACAATCGCAAACTCCTCGGGGTTTGGTAAACTTCCGTCGTCTCGAGTGACATGCAGAAGTCCGTCCGACGTTCTGCGGCAGGAGTAGGTCTTGCCAACAATCGGATGGACCTCGGGCTCGGCGTCGTCGATGGCGCGCTGGCTCTGCTGGAATCGAACGCGAACGGCCATGGCTTGGCCCTCGGTTACCTCGTCCACCAGGAGGGTTCGCTGCTGATAGCGTTCCCTCTTTCGCTCGGCCGATTTGGTCGCCTGCTCGCCTTGCCGGGTACTCGACGAAAGAGAGAGCGCCACTCGCATCGACTGATCGACACGATCGCCCTGCCGAGCCGCTCGCTTCTCGAATCGAACCGTCGCGGTTACCGGCTTCACCTCAAGCCCTTGGTAGGCAACCGGTCGTACCTCCACTGGCTCCGCCCGAAGGAGAGGGGGGCCAAGCACCCACAGGGATATTACGAGAGCGGATAAGGAGCGGATCATCTTCATCCTTTTCTTTCGTCGATCTTCTTTCGGCGATGTCGGCCGTAGAGCGGTCGAGCGCAGGGGGACTTGGCTAGGGGAGATTCTACCGATGATTCTCGCTTTGCAAAGTCGGGTCAAGATCGGTCCCTCCCGGTGTGAGCGGCGGCGATGCTAGCACTGGTTGCTATTGTTTCGTGAGGTCGCTGGCGATTACGATTCGACCCATGTCCAGCACGGGAAGTCCCACTACCGATACGGCAGCCGAATCCCCCCTCTCCCTGAGGCGTCTTACCAGCGCGCTCGCATCAATGCTGGGACACAAATCGCTGGGACACAAACCGGCTGGCAAGCGAGGCGATGACGAGACCGGCTCGGAAGGGACTCGCGAGGTCGAAACCGGAACGCGATCGATCACCGAGGCATTGCTTTTTGTCGGGAACCCTGAGAACGAACCACTCTCGGCTAGCGACGTGGCGGCGACGATGCGGGATGTTTCTGCCGAGGAAGTGGCCCATGCGGTGGCGGAGCTCAACGCCGACTACGAGGAACTCGGCGCCCCCTACACGATCGCCGAGTCGGCCGCTGGTTTTCGGATGATCTTGCGGGAAGAGTTTGGGGCAGTTCGCGACAAATTCCATGGAAAAGTCCGACAGGGGAAACTCTCGCCGGCGGCGATGGAGGTGCTCTCGGTCGTCGCTTACCGGCAGCCGGCGAGAATCGATGCGATTGATGCCTTGCGGGGCGGAAAAAGCCAATCCCTGGTGAGCGGGCTCGTGCGCCGTGGGCTCCTTCGGCTCGAGCGACCCTCCGACGATCCTAAGCTGCCCCACTATGTCACCACCGATCAATTCTTGCGACTCTTTCGGCTCACTTCGATCGACCAACTCCCGCAGGCGGAAGAATTCGACGGACCCTGACCACGAAGCTAGTCGGCGTCTCTTGGTCGGTCTCGACCACTCTCGGTCGGGCGGAGGCCCACAAAATCAGTCGGACCGTGGCGGTTTTCCCACGCTACTGACGAGACGAGAAGGCTGCAACTCCTTTTCCTGAAACGACTTGCCACGATTTTTCGGTTGGGAGGTCTGCCTCGTGCCGTTCGCCAGGAGTCCTGTTCGGTAGTAGCCCTGTGGCCCCGATGCCGGCTAGAATCGAGGGCTTGGTTCCGAGGTACCGACCGGCGTTCCTTCTCGGCTTTCAACTTCACCCACCCCCCCTCAGAAACCGATCCCCGTGCCCCCGCTTGAGCCTCGCCATTTGATCAAGTCCGAGCTACGGGCTGCCTCGCCCGCGATCGCGCCGTCGATCTTGCAGTGCGACTATGCCGACCTCGGTCGCGAAATCGCCGACCTCGAGGAAGCGGGTGCCCGGCTCCTGCATTTGGATGTGATGGATGGACACTTTGTTCCTAATTTCACGTTTGGCATGACCATTGTTGAGGCGGCGCGCCGATCCACCAACTTGCCACTCGATGTCCATTTGATGATGGAGCAACCGGGGCGCTACCTCCGCCAGTTTCGCGAGGCAGGTGCCGATGTGATTACCGTTCATGAGGAAGTCTGCCGGGATCCGCAGGAGTTGGCCGACCTCCTGGAAGAGATACGGGGGCTCGGAGCACTGGCCGGGGTGGCGATCAACCCACCAACGCCGCTTGCCAACATCGATGCGGTCGTCGCCCATTGCGATTTGATCCTGGTGATGAGTGTGATGCCGGGATTTGGAGGGCAGGCGTTTGATCGCGTGGCGCTCGACAAACTGGCGGCGCTCCGAGCACGCGACGACATGGATGCCCTTCTTGAAGTCGACGGGGGGATCAACGCCGATACGATCGCCGATTGCACGAAGGCAGGCGCCGATTTATTGGTTGTCGGCTCCGCGATTTCCAGTGGCAAGAACTACCGTGAGCGATTCAAACAACTGGAACAACGGATGTAAACGGCATCGCCCACCAGTCGAGCCAGCCTCTGGATGAGTCCTCGAGCTTGGCCCCACTGGTCGGAGAACAGACGCACCACTGCCGGAGTCGACTCCGGCCCCCCCCAAAAAAAACTCCCCCCATGAAACAATTGCTCTTAGTCCAACCTGGTGCGACCGAATACGACCAACAGGGTCGCATTCAAGGGACGCTCGACATACCCCTCAGCGAAGATGGGCGCCTGCAAGTGGAGCAGATGGCCGACGAACTCCGCCCCCTGAATCCCCACTCGCTCTACACGGCTTCGGGGCAAGCCGCACGACAAACCGGCGCGCTGCTGAGTGAGACGCTCGAATTGAAAGCCCGCCCGCTTGAAAAACTCAAAAATGTCGATCAAGGGCTCTGGCAAGGGATGTGTATCGATGATGTCAAAGCGAAGCAGCCGAAGGTTTTCAAACAGTGGCTCGAGCACCCCGAGACCGTCTGTCCACCTGAGGGGGAAACGATCTCCGCCGCCAAGCAACGGGTGACCGAGGTGCTGCAGAAGTTGCGAAAGAAACAAAAACCCGATAGCATGCTGCTCCTCGTGGTGCCGGAGCCGATTGCCAGTGTGGTTCGTCAGGTACTCTGCGACCGAGAACTGGGCGATCTGTGGCACGCCTACGGGACGACAGCCCGGTGGGAGCTATTTGATTGGGAATTGCCGGCATTGGAGGCCGTCAAAAGCTAACCGGCCGGCGTGGTGGCCTCGTGGGGGAACTGCTAAGATAGTAGAAGATTGCAGCCGATCCCTCCTGATTTTTCCTGCCTGATTTCCCTGGACCCCGTACCCTGGCATTTTGGCCTCCTATGGCAACTGGCGAATTGAAAGCGAATCCCGATACACCTCCGGAGCACTCGGAGGGGGCCAATAAGCACCGCGAAAAACGTGGCGTGCCGAGCGGGCTCTGGCTGCGATGTCCTGATTGTGGCGAGACGGTTTTCCGTAAGACAGTGGCGGAGCACATGAATGCCTGCCCGGTTTGCGGGCACCACATGTATCTCAGTGCGAAGGACCGTATTCGATATATCCTCGACGACGGAACCTTTGAAGAGTGGAATGCCAACCTCCGACCGTCCGACCCGTTGGGGTTTGTCGACAAAAAATCGTATGCGGACCGGATCGCGGCCGAACAAAAACGGACAGGCCTGAGTGATGCAGCCATCACTGGTACGGGGATGATTCGCGCTCGGCGCGTGGCGTTTGGCGTCACCGACTCGGCATTCATTATGGGGAGCATGGGTTCGGTCGTCGGCGAGCGGCTCACTTGCCTCATCGAGCGTGCCACGGAGCAAAATCTTCCACTGGTGATCGTGAGTGGTTCGGGAGGGGGCGCGCGGATGCACGAGGGAATCCTCTCGCTTTTGCAAATGGCGAAGGTCTCCGCCGCGCTCGCTCGCTACGACGACGCGGGAGGGCTCTTTATTTCTGTCCTGACCAACCCAACGATGGGAGGCGTCGCTGCGAGCTTTGCCTCGCTTGGCGACTTGGTCTTTGCTGAACCCAAAGCCTTGATCGGATTTGCCGGCCCACGCACCATCAAAGCGACCATCCGCATCGAACTTCCCAAAGGATTTCAGACAAGCGAGTTCCTTCTCGAGCATGGCTACATCGACCGCATCGTGAAGCGCGCTGACCTCAAGAGCGAAATCGCCCGAGCGATCGATTACTGCGGGAAGTGAGAGAACCGAAATGCCTCTGCCCGACGAAAAACTCGACCCCCGCGTCGCCAACGCCCTGCGCAAGATGACGCCGGACGAGCGGCTCGCTCAGGCGCTCCAACTCCATCGCTGGGGACGCCGGCTGGCCGACGCAGGGGTACGGGGACAGTACCCGCATTGGACGGACGAGGAAGTGAGGGCCGAAGTGCAGCGGAGGATGTTCCGTGGAACAGGATGAACTACTGCGCCATGCGGTTAGCGCACTGGACCACCTCGATATCGCGTACGCCCTGGTCGGTTCGCTTTACTCAGGATATTGACATTGCGGTACGGCTTGGACGCGAGGATGTCGACGGACTCTGCGATGCCTTTCGTGACGACCAGTTCTACGTAAGTGTTGTTGCCGCGCGCGAGGCCGTGGAGCGTCTTAGCCAATTTAACGTCCTCTATCCGTCGACCAACAACAAAATCGATTTTATGGTCATCGGAAACGACCCATGGAATCGGTCGCAAATGGAGCGACGCCAGCGAAGAATTATCGCCGGCCTTTGCGAATGCTACGTCGCCGCACCCGAGGACATCATCCTTGGCAAGCTGATCTACTACCGCGAAGGAGGTTCTGACAAGCACCTTCGTGACATCGCGGGCATCCTTAGCACGAGTGGCGAAATCATCGACCCCGTCTATCTCGATAAGTGGGTAACGACGCTCGGAGTCACCCAGGCGTGGGGCGAAGCGCAAGCCTGGCGATAAACCGACAAGCTTACTAGCCCGTCGTCGCAAGCCAAGTGGCAAGTAGGGGCGGGCCGCTTGTCCTTCATTTTTCGTAACCGTTCACGAATTAAAAAAGGGGACCACGAATTTTACGAGTCGAAGGAATAGCCGCAGATGAACGCAGATAGATGGTTGGTGGTTCCAGGCAACTTGTTGCATCGAGACTTCGCGTGAGAGGAACACTCATCTTTACTAATCTGATGAGTGCCGATTCACGTTCTTCAACCGAACATCTGCGTTCATCTGCGTTCATCTGCGGCTAATTCTTTTGCGTCTCCGCGACTTTGCGTTAAAAAAATCCCCGGCTCCCAACGGCCGGAGAACAAGCCTCACGCCAAGATGCAAAGAAATAGATAACCGTTCACGAGTCGAAAGAGGGAACCACGAATTTTACGAATCTGGCGAATAACCGTTATTCGTGTCGATTCGTCGGATTCGTGGTTTTCCCTGCCTCGGATTCTGTGAACGGTTATCATTTCTCCTCCCCCTCTTTTTCCGACGGATAGTTGTCGTCCCATTTCTTCTCGTGCGGATCGCCCAGTTTGCCAACGCTTTTGGCAACCAGCATCGCAACTGCCGCGTCGCCCGTGACGTTGGCGACGGTGCGGAACATGTCGAGTACGCGGTCGACGGCGAAGATGAGCGCGATGCCCGTCACGGGGACGCTGATCGCCCCGAGCACAATAACGAGCATGACGATCCCTGCGCTGGGCACCGCGGCGGTACCGATCGAAGCGAGCATGGCGGTAAGGCCGATGGTGACTAAGTCTCCGAAAGACAAATCGATTCCATACGCCTGGGCGATGAAAACCGCTGCGACCGATTGGTAGAGGCTGGTGCCATCCATGTTGATCGTCGCGCCGATCGGAAGCACGAAGCTGGTGACCTCTTCGTCGACGCCCAGGTGCTCTTCGACCCGTTCCATGGTCACCGGCAGCGTGGCGGCGCTCGAACTGGTCGAAAAGGCCAAGAGCTGCGCTGGCGAAAGGCCACGGAAAAACCAGCCGTACTTTCGCCCCGTAAAAGTCACCACGAGCATCGGATAGAAGCCAAAGATCAGCAGCGCCAGCCCACCGGCAACACAAAGGCAATAGATCACCAGTGCCAGAAAGACATTCCACGAGGGGGTTTCGGCAACCATTGCCGCCAACAGCGCGAAGACTCCGATTGGCGCGACAAGCATGATCAAATCGATTAACTTGAGGATCACTTCGTTGAGACCGTCAAAAAAATCTTTCACCGGTTTCGCTTTCTCCGGCGGCACCAGCAGTAGCCCGACGCCGAAGAACAAAACAAACACAATCACTTGCAGCATTTTCTTGTTCTCCGCCGCCGCAGCAAACAGATTGCCTGGCACTAGGTCGATGAGCGGCTGGAGCGGCCCCTGTTCCTTTTGCTGGTCCGCAATTTCTATTTTTTTTGCTGCATCGCCAGAAGCGGCTGCGACCAACGTTTCACGCGTTTCCTTGTCGATTCCTTTTCCTGGTCCCACCATGGTTGCAACGGTGAGGCCCAGAGTCACCGCAACCGCCGTGGTGAGCAGGTAGAGGGCGATGGTCCGGCCTCCCATACTCGAAAGCTTCGACAGGTCCTTGAGATCTGAAATTCCCTTGATCAGCGAGGCGATGATCAGCGGCACGGCGATCGCCTTCAGGGCGTTGATAAAAACCGTCCCGAAAGGCTTGATCCAATCGACGACAAAATGCGTTCCATGGGCGGTTTCCGGAGTGTCGCCATTGAATGCCAACGCGATCGCCCCGATCACCACCCCCATTGCCATGCCGATCAGGATTTTCCAGTGCAGCGGGAGGTTTTTCATCGATCTTCCTTCGAAGGGCAAGTGGGTGGGGGCTCGCGAGCCATCAAGGTATTCGCGACCGCCCCTTTTGGCGAGCGGGGGCCCTTCGTTTCCGGGTGGCACGGAGTCCCCTCCGTCGCGTGAACGAGGGACGTAGCAGTGCGAAACGATTGCCCGGCTAAGGCCTTAAGGTCTTCCTGATTGGTTGACTTGCCGGAAATCCCCGCATCTTTCGCAATCGACTCAACTTACCCATTGGTCGTGCCCGAAGTTAAATAATACAGAATAGGTAAAATGGCCACCCTGTGTGATAGGGAAGGCATTGTTCGTGATCGCGGCGATAAGGGCCCGTGGGACGAACATCGGATGGAAACGGAAGAAGCAGAGCAAGGCCAAAAAAACATGTACCCCAACATTCAATCCGATCCCCTCCTTTCGATGGATAGCATGGCACCGGCGGTAGTCACCTCGCCGGCGGCAGCGGAGGGAGAGCTGCCGAATCGGACGGCGACCACCACTCTCGACCAACGGCTCTCGGCGGTTCTCCGTGGCCTGACTCGCGGTTTCGCCTGCGACGCGGCTGACTTTTTCGTACTGACGACCGATAGTGCCTCTCTGACACTGCGGGCCCACTACAATGCAGGAGGAGGCGAGGTAGCGGGACGAGAAGGAGATGGCGAGCCGCGACCCCTCGCCGGCGCGGAGGCGGATGTTGCAGCGATGGCCGGTAACGCGATTGTGCTGGAGGACGACCTGGAAGTGGCCGACTGGCCCGTCCCCGTTTGGTGCGGCGCGGCCATCTGCTTGCCGGTCGCGGGTCCGACCACCATTCATGGCACTCTCTGGCTCTACAGCAACGAACCCCGAGCCTTCGCCCATGCCGAGCTTGAGCTGGCCGAGGTGGTAGCGGGGCGGCTTGCGGCTGAGCTCGAGCTGCACGCACTCCGTTCGAGCAACCCTCGTCCCGTTCCAACACGTCGGCGCAGGAGCCTCGCAACGACACCGGTTCGTTCCACCCCTCAAGTGCTCCGACCCTCTCGACCCGCTCTTGAGGACTGGGAACTTGCTGGATCGACGGAGGATAACCAGGCTGGACAGGGCTACTACGATTGGCAAACATTCGCGGACGGGCGAACGTTGGTGACAGTCGGGGCGGTCAGCGGAAACGCCGGCGATCCCCTAGTGCTCTTAAACTCGGCGCGTGTCGCTCTTCGGGCACATGCGATGGAATCGCAAGATGCGGGCGAACTGCTGACCCGGGTCAATCAAACTTTGTGGCTGGCATCGCCGGGCGGTGAAGGGTTGGCACTCGCCGTGGCGATGCTGGAGAACGATGGCGCGCGTGCCACGATCGCCCTGGCGGGGGCAACCGCCACGATACGTTGGAGAGCATCGACCTGCGACGTTCTCATGGCGGGCTCCTCACCCGCAGGCTGGGCCGAGCAATCCGTCTACGTCGCTCGCGGCTTCGACCTGGTCGTTCGAGAACGATTGGTCCTGGCGGCCGGATGCGAAGGGGGCTTGGATCGGTTGGCCAAGAAAACGGCCAAAAAAACACTGACCCGAAAACTCCAGTCGCCTACCTCTAGCGAACTCCGAGAGATGACCGGCAAACGGGCGCTGCGGCTACTCGCCGAAGCGTCGACCGTTGCAGGAGGGTCCCCCCCAAGCAGCTTGGTACTCATCCGGCGGAGGTAATGCAGGTACTCAGGGAGAGAGACCATCCCTTGGGGAAATAACCGACGAGCTACGCCTTGTCGGACCAACGAGGTGTGGTTTGTCGGCTATTCGCGGGGGGCGCAATCGCCGGCGACTTCGCGAAAAACCCCTTCCAACTGCGAGAAGAGGGTCTCACGGTCAAACTGTTGCTCGCAGTACAAGCGGCCATTTTCGCCGAGCGTTTTTCGCTCCGCTGGAGTCATTCGGTACAGTTTCAAGGTGGCTTCGACCAGCGCGTCGACATCGCTTGCCGGGCAGGTGATACCGGCGTTTGCCCTCGCAACAATGTCGGCCCCTTCACCATCGAGCGACGCCAAAATCGGGGTGCCGCTCGACAAGTACGACTGGAGCTTCCCTGGTGCCGTTAGGGCAAAGAGAGGGTCTTTTTTGAGTGGTAGCAAAAGGGCGTCGGCTTGCTCGAAGAAGTACGGCATTGCCTCAAGCGGGAACCGACCGAGCAAATGAAATTGGTGGGTCAAATTGCGGCGTTCGACTTCCGCACGAACCGATTCGAGTTCGCGCCCATCGCCAACAATCACCCAGTGGATATCGGGATATTCTTGGAGTCGCTCGGCGGCATCCAGTATCTTCGGGAAGTCTTGTGCGACGCCCAAGTTGCCTGTGAAGACAATGCGAAACCCTTGGGGAAGCGGGGGGCGTGGCTGGTTGCCAATCGTCGCAGAATCTCTAAGACTCGATTCAACCCAATTCGGAAAGTAGGCCACAGGGCCCTCGTAACCGCCGACCTCTTGGATGCTTCCTTCAAATCCACGTGAAGAAATCAGTAGCCGATCGCAACGCTTGTAGATAAACCGAACCATCCTGCGGACTCCGCCGAGGAACCGTTCGTTGGTGATCGCCCCGGTCGCCGAGATACTCTCAGGCCACAGGTCGAGAATCCACATCACGACGGGGACTTTGTAAAACCACTTGACGACGATGGCAGGTAGCGCGACGGTGACGGGTGAGGTATCGAAGACGAAGACGACGTCGTAACTTTTTCGGCCGATGAAGGGGGCGTAGAGGCAAAAGAAGAACGCCGACGATAGGTAGGTCAGTGCCAGCCGCCACTTCTTCCCACCGCCGCGTGGTATGAGCGGCAGGCGGTGAACCTTGACCCCTTGGTAAGTTTCGCGCCGCCGGCGAAACAGCCCGTAGCCCGCAAAAAACTTTCCCTGCGGATAGTCGGGGATGCCTGCCATGACCGTCACCTCATGCCCTCGCTCGACCATACCGACGGCCAAATCGTTGATGCGAAAGTTGGCAGGCCAAAAGTGGTTGGAGACGATAAGAATCTTCATGGAGGGCAAACAATCGCAGGTCGGCGATGGAAGTTGAAAGTTGGAAGCTGGTGCTTTGTCATGGCTAAAAGCACTCGGGAGGGGCATGCCCCATGACCACGGTGTGGACGGTCTCCGCTCGCCCGTTTATCGATTGCCGTTCGCTGGTCCGTTGCCCCAGACGACGCGATTGATGTAGTCGGTGTAGCTCATGATGATTCGCACGACTTTTTCCGATACGTTGGGCATGCTGTAGTCTGCCACGCGGCGCAGCAGCCGGTCGTCGTCGCGTGGTTGTGCGATAGCAATCGATAGCGCCTGGCGAATCCGCTCGGGGTTGGCCCCGGTAAACATCACGGTCGCCTCCTCCATTCCCTCGGGTCGCTCATGCGCTTCGCGAATGTTGATTGCTGGGAAATTCAGAATCGACGATTCTTCGGTAATCGTACCACTGTCCGAAAGGACGGCCTTGGCGTCCATTTGCAAACGGACAAACTCTGTGAAAGCGAGCGGTTTTAGGAGCTGGATTCGTGCGTCGAACTCGATGTTCTGTTCTTCGAGTTTCTTTCGCGTGCGAGGGTGTGTCGAGACAATGATCGGGTGGTCGTAGTCCTCGGCGATCTGGTTGAGCGAGTCGACAAGATTGCCGAATAGCTGCGGGTTGTCGATGTTTTCTTCCCGATGGGCACTGACGACAAAATACTCGCGCTGCGTCAATTTGAGCCGAGAGAGAACGTCCGACGCGTCGATTTTTTCCCGGTAGTGCTCCAGCACTTCGAACATGGGGCTACCTGTCTTGATCACCCGATCGGGTGGCAATCCTTCGCGCAGCAGGTACTCCCTGGCGATGTCGCTGTAGGGCATGTTGATGTCGCTGATATGGTCGACAATCTTGCGGTTGATTTCTTCTGGCACACGCTGGTCAAAGCACCGATTGCCTGCTTCCATGTGAAACACCGGCACCTTGCGCCGCTTGGCCGAGATTGCCGCCAAGCAACTGTTGGTATCGCCCAGCAGGAGCACCGCATCGGGTTGGTGCTCGACAAGCACCGCGTCCATCAGGTGGATCGTGTTGCCGATGGTCTCCGCAGCGTTTTCGCCAGCTGCGTGGAGGAAGACATTGGGTTTGGGGAGGTCGAGGTCGGAAAAGAAAATTTCGTTGAGTTCGTAATCGTAATTCTGTCCGGTATGAACCAGCAGACAATCCAAATGACGCCCGACAGCGACAATTACCCGCGAAAGGCGAATGATCTCGGGACGTGTTCCGACGACGATCATGACTTTGAGTTTTTTCACAGCAGCACTTCTTCCCAATAGGTATCTGGAGCGTCAGGGTTGAACACTTCGTTGGCCCAAAACAGTGTCACCATGTCTTTGTCACCGGTGTTCTCGATCGAGTGCGTGTACCCAGGCGGGATGTCGACGATTTGGAGGTTGCCTTCGTCTACGGGGTACTCGATCACGTCGCTCGATTCAACATGGCGAAACCGAATCAGACCACGTCCCTGAACGACGCAAAATTTTTCGATTTTCGAATCGTGATAATGGTTGCCTCGTGTGACTCCTGGATGAGTGGTCGAGACAAATATCTGGCCAAACGATTCCGACTTGACGAGCTCAAACAACCAACCGCGTTGGTCGGTCTTGAGATTGGCGGCGTAGGAAAAATCGTCCTTCGGCAGGAACGACAGATAGGTGGAATAAAGGTGGCGAGTAAAGTCGTTCGACAAGTCTGGTATTTTACACGTCGTGCGAATATCGTGGATCGTGAGAATCTGATCGGCTAGCTGGCCTAACGTGAGGTGAAATGTTTGGTTGAGCGTTCCCCACTTGTCGTCCTGCGCCGGGGCTTGGTCCAGGTGTGAAAGAAACCGTTTGACCACTTCGTCGATGTAAACGAGCGTGAGTTGGCTGGTGCGGTCGTGAAGAGTGATCTTCATCCCACGAGCCACACGATGGCAAAACGTGGCGACGACAGTGTTGTAGTTGGGGCGGCTCCACTTGCCGAAGACGCCAGGCAAGCGGTAAAGGCAAACATGGAGCCCCCGCTCGCTCGCGTCAAGCAAAGCTTGTTCGCCCGCTTGTTTGCTCTGCCCGTAGTCGTTGTCTAGTTCGGCCTGCGTTGACGAACTGAATACCACCAGTGCCTTCGACTGCTGGGTGACGAGCTGCTCTGCAATGGCGCGGGTCAAATCGCGGTTCACTCGCCCGAAATTGTTGGTGTCGTCGGTTCGGTTGACTCCGGCGAGGTGGTAGACCACGTCGACATCGGCAAGCTTACTCGCGAGTTCCTCGGCAGGGTCGTCGGAATCGAAAGTGTCGACCCGAACATCCTCGCGGCGCCGAAGCGCGTCAAGCAGATTTCGCCCGATGAAGCCTCGGGAACCGGTGACCAAAATATTTTTTTCCACGCCTTTTTTCTCTTTCGTCGACGGCTAGAGGGCGGCTTCGGCCGGGCGATTGTCGAGCCGGCTGGCTACGTAGTCCAAGGCAAGAAGTTTTTCTTTGACTTGTTTCACGTTCAATCGTTCGGTGTTGTGGGAATTGTAGTCGAGCGATTCGGAAATCTGCTGTTCCCCTTCGACAAAGAACTTGTTGTAGTTGAGGTCACGGTTGTCGGCCGGGATGCGATAGTAGCCTTTGAGGTCCTCCGCACGCGATTTTTCTTCGCGCGTGAGGAGCGACTCGTATAGTTTTTCCCCATGCCGGGTGCCGATAATCTTTATTTCGTTATCGGCCTCGAATAGCTCGACCAATGCTTGTGCCAAGTCGCGAATCGTACTCGCTGGCGCCTTTTGCACAAAGGTATCGCCTTGCTGGCCGTTGGTAAAAGCGTAGATCACCAGGTCGACCGCGTCGTCGAGTGACATGAGAAATCGCGTCATGTTGGGGTCGGTGATCGTGATCGGCTGTCCGCTTTTGATTTGGTCGATGAAAAGCGGAATGACCGAGCCGCGCGACGCCATCACATTTCCGTAGCGGGTGCAGCAAAGGGTGGTGCGATCGGGCGGGATCAATCGCGACTTGGCGACCACCACTTTTTCCATCAGCGCTTTGCTCATACCCATCGCGTTAATGGGATAGACCGCCTTATCCGTGCTGAGCGTAATCGAGTTTTCTACACCACACGCGATCGCGGCGCTTAAGACGTTTTCGGTACCGAGGATATTGGTCTTTACGGCTTCGATGGGGTAGAACTCACAACTGGGGACCTGCTTGAGCGCGGCGGCCTGAAAGACCAAGTCGACCCCTTCCATGGCGGGTAAGATGCTGTTGTAGTCGCGAACGTCGCCGATGAAGAACTTCGCCTTGTCGCTGGCGAGTGCGATCCGCATGTCTTCTTGCTTTTTCTCGTCCCGGCTGAAGATCCGAATTTCTTTGATGCCCGTCCGCAAAAAACGCCGAAGCACGGCATTGCCGAACGAGCCAGTGCCACCGGTGATGAGGAGCGTCTTGCCATCAAATGACTTGCTGTCGAATGTCTTGTTGTCAAACATGGTGGAGTGATTTGGCTGGGAGTTATCGTTGAGTTGGACCTGCAACCGTTGCAGATTCGATCCTGTCGGTCGGGAGCGTAGCGCCGCTACGTCGCCACCATCGATTGTTCGCTTTCCAATTCAGCCAGCTTTAGATCCGACTCGACCATCCTCTTTGCGAGATCGTCGACCGAAAGGGTTGGCTCCCAATCGAGTTCGCGTTTTGCTTTACTCGCATTGCCCACCACAAGGTCGACCTCGGCGGGGCGAAAATAGTGAGGGTCGACTTCAATCAAGACACGTTGATCGGGTCCCAGGCCTTGTTCGCTGGTGCCCGATCCTCGCCACTCGATCGGCAGGCCGACTTCGCCGAAGCAAAGCTCGCAGAACTCGCGAACCGAGTGGGTTTCGCCCGTTGCAATAACGTAGTCGTCGGGCTTGTCGGTCTGTAGCATGCGCCACATCGCCTCGACGTAGTCGCCGGCATAGCCCCAGTCGCGTCGGGCATCAAGGTTGCCGAGGTGGAGTTTTTCTTGCAGGCCAAGTTTAATCCTCGCCGCGGCGAGGCTGATTTTTCGGGTGACAAAGGTTTCGCCTCGGCGAGGCGATTCGTGATTGAACAAAATGCCGTTAACAGCAAACATGCCGTACGACTCGCGATAGTTGCGAGTGATATCAAACGCGTAAGCCTTGGCGCAGGCGTAAGGGCTACGGGGCCAAAAGCGGGTGGTTTCGCTCTGGGGTGTCTCGGTCGTTCTTCCAAACATTTCGGAGGACGACGCTTGGTAGAAACGGCATGGGAGGCCCAGCTCCCGAATTGCCCCCAAGAGACGAACCGCGCCCAGGCCGGTAATGTCGGCCGTGTATTCGGGGACCTCGAAAGAGACTTGGACATGCGACTGCGCCCCTAGGTTGTAGACTTCGTCGGGCTGCGATTCGGCGAGGATTCGCAAGAGCGACGCGGCGTCAGCCAGGTCGCCGTGCCGCAACTTCAGGCGGGCGTCTTGCTCGTACGGAGATTGAGAGAGGTGCTCGATGCGTCCGGTATTGAGCGACGAGCTTCGGCGAACGACGCCCCAGACTTCGTAACCTTTGCTAAGGAGGAGTTCCGCCAAGTAGGAGCCATCCTGGCCGGTAATGCCGGTCAGCAACGCAACTTTACCAGTGGGGGGGGCTGGGGGAGAATCGAAGGGCATGTAGAAATTCAGCTAGAGGAAGGCGGGCGGCGTTGGGGGGAAGCTATTAGCCTAGGATGCGTCCAATCCGCCAGCAAGTGCTGCTCGTACGGGACTCAACGGGATAGACCAAGGCTGGCGGACGATCAAGGGCTCGTGGGGAAGACGAGGAGGGATTATTGGGCCTGCTTGGCCAGCGAGACGGGCTGGGGCGCTGGCATTTTGGCACCGGCCGGAGGAGAGGGAGTGCCGCCCGCGAGAGGCCCTTCCTCGCTTTTGGCTTCCGCTGGAACGAGCTGGATATCGAGCCGGATGTCGTCGCGTATTCTCCGAATATCCTCTTCAATCGGCTCCAAAAACTCCAGTGCCAGTAATATCTGGCCAATCGAGGAGAGCTTCTTGCTGTTCACGGCAATGCCCGCCAAGTCGATTTGGCCCACCAACTCGCCATCGACCGACAAGGGGTGGGTCAGTCGCCACGTCTGCTCTCGATCGTCTGCTTGAGATCGGCTCGAACGCCAATTGGCATAGAACGACTCATGGATGGCGGGCATGTCGATGGTCAGCTTAATCGCCATCAGGTGGTACTCGTTTGCCGCTTCCACCACGGCGGACCACAACTTGCTCCACTCTCGCGAGCCTTGCAATTGGACGCAGCTATCCTGCAACGCTCGAGATTCCTCTGCGTCAACTCGAACCAATGAGTTGGTTAAATGTCGGACACGATTTTTGATGAGGGCAAACTCAATGTGCCCAAACGTTTGGGTCAGCACCAGGAAAATCGTCACGGCAACGACCGTAACGATGGCAATCAATTCGTTGGCCATGTAGATGGAGAGAATGGCGCTCAGGCAGGTTGTCGCGCAAATAAGGGCGATGAAGAGCGACGCTTGCCTCACGCTCCATCCACGAGTCAGCAGCGAATGGTGCAGGTGTCCTCGATCCGCAGTAAACAGGCTTCGTCCGGTCAGCTTGCGACGTAGCAAGGCGGCAAAAGTATCGATGATGGGAATCGACCAGACCGCCATCGGTACCGCGAGCGCCATGGCCGTCGACGATTTCGCATTCGACATCACGGCGATTGTGCCACAGAGCAGGCCGATGAGCATACTGCCGGCGTCGCCAAGGTAAATCGTAGCCGGAGCGAAGTTGTAGCGCAGGAATCCGATCTGGGCACCCGCCAACGACAGCATGATGGTCGTCAGCAGCACATTTCCTTGCCAACCAGTAATCGCGGCAATCGTGAGACTCAAGACGAGGCCAACGCTTCCAGCGAGCCCGTCGATGCCATCGATCAGATTGATGGCATTCGTTGTACCAAGCAGCCAAATGGCGCTAATGGGAATCGCCAGCCACATCAACTCGACATCGTATCCAAAGGCAGTAAAACCATCGACTTTCACGCCGGCATAGATCAACATCCCGACGATCAACGACTGCCCCGCCAGTTTCTGCCGACCGCGCAGGCCGACCACATCGTCGTACAGTCCGAGGAGAACGATCGAGACGGCTCCGGCCGCCAAGCAGAGGAGAATATTTACCTGAGGGCGGGTGACAAGGGAGACGCCCACGATCGACGCGAACGCAAACACGAGGCCAAGCGTACCCGCCATGGCCAGCAGAATCGCCGCACCGCCACCGAGGGCGACCGGCTCTTTGTGTACTTTACGTCGACCATCAGGGCGATCGACGAAGCCCCACTTTCTCGACGCCTGCCGAACAAGGGGAGTCGCTACCAAGCTCACCGCGCAAGCCCCGAGGCCCGCAATCAGGTAGATAATTATTTTGTCATCCAGCATCAGCTGGGCACCTTCCAAGTTGTCGATTACTAGTGACGCTTCGCCCGAGTGCCTTCACTCATCTCTCGCATTCAGCGTGTGTGGCGAGAAGCGAATTTTGCCGAAAGTTCAAATGGCCGGTTCTCGGCGTTGCTCTCTGAGATACGCAGCGAACATCGTCTCAGTTTGCGGGTTCTACGGTTTTCTTCCAAAATACAAGTGACGGGTTTCCACATTAATCCGGAATAAGCCTTGGCTCGGCCGCCTACCGTTCAATATAGTCGGTCTGGCAATCGCGTCGACGGTTTGGCGGGGCAATTCGTGAAAAGGGGCCGGGGAAAACCTCCGAAAAACTGCCCGACCCTCAATTTAGCTAGCTCTTCCGTACTTTGCCGAGTCGGGCCTTAGGGGATCTTTGCCTTTGTTGTCCTCGTCTCATTCCAGGGGAACTAACGGCCCCTCGATGCCCAAGGATTACTCAAACGCTGCATTTGGCATGCCGTTTGGAGGGGGGAGGCGGCATTTTGGCATCGAAATCGTCAGGGAGAGCGAGCCCAGCCAAGTACCAGCGAGCCGCTGACCCGCCCAACCTAGCTGCCAGGGAGAGAGAAAAAATCCCCCTGGTGGGCGTTGCCCGAGTCAATTTAGCAATGCACCCGTCGATTGCCCAACAGTCGCGGCAAGCCGCATTGGTGGTTTTCCAAACGGCACGATTGTTGTTGTGGGCGTTTCAGCCAGTATCGTGGAGACTCGCAATCGCCACCAGACTCTCCCTCGCGTTGCTTTTTTGCATCGCCGCCTGCAAGACAGGAGAGGGAGCCGAGGCGGCTACTCCGCATGGGGCTTTTCTCGCGGCTTAATGAGTTTCGCCGGATTGCCACCAACGATTGTCGCCGGTTCAACATCTTTGGTGACGACGCTGCCGGCCGCGACAAGAGCGTTGGCTCCGACTTGAACGCCCCCCATGACCATGGTACGGGCCGCGATCCAGGCTCCGTTGCCGATAACAATCGGTTTCGTCACGAGTTCGAATCCACGGCTCCTGTAGTCGTGACTCCCAGTGCAGAAATAGGTTTCTTGGGAGATGCAAACATGGCTACCGAGCGACACAGGAGAACTGCAAAGTCAGGAATTAAGCATCTGTAGGCCGATGGCAGGTCTCCAGGCGACATAGTCGGCAGCAGCTCGGACGGGGAGATC
>QIKP01000029.1 GCA_003233055.1 Planctomycetaceae bacterium | reverse complement strand
CAATATCCTCGTAGCGCTCGAAGCGTTCCCTCAGAATGGCGTCGTACTTGTCTTCTACGTTGTGCTCTTCGTAGCGTTCCTCCTCCTTACGGTCATTCACCAAAACTTCGATGCTGCCAGCCTTGGGCCCGTAGCTGCCTTTGATTTCTTTCGTGATTGTCGTCTTATTTTCGTAGAGTGCCTTATTGTTGTAGCCATCGACACCGGAAGAAACAGCTGTCCCTTTATTCGAGTATTCGCCAAAAGCGTCATTCGACGCCGGCAGCAACGCGATTGCAGCCGCTTATGGGCTGCTAGGTGAGGATCAGCGAGGCGGTGACCGTTACGCCGATGGCGACGGCGATTCTTTGGCAACGATCGACATCGGATCCTACGAACTGGGTGCCGACGAGTACTTCGGAGCGATTTGATCCTTCTCGTGGCGCGACCGGGGCCAGGAAAGGTGCAGGACTAAAGGACACCTTTTTGACGCCCTGCAACGCGACTGTAACCGCCCGCGAAAGCCGAGTCAGGAAGAACCACCCATCACGCGAATCGATACGAATAACGGAAAAATCACATTCACTATTCGTTCGATTCGTGGTGACTGTTTTGGGCCGCAAACAGTTACAGACTACTCCGCCTGCAGGACGACGACGCTCCATTGCGGCAAGTTGATGCCGATACGACCGGTGGTGCCTGGTGTGGGGCGATGGCCCGCGTTGCCGGCGGTGGGCCAACCGCCGAAGCGTTTGTCTTGCGTGCAGAGGATCTCGGTGAAGGTGCCCGACAAGTCGCCGGTGGCGACCTCGTACTGATGGTGGTGGAAGGATCGGTCGCCCAGGTTGACGACGACCAGCAGGCGGTTGTCGTAGAGCTGCCGAGTGAAGGCGAGGACCTGGTTCTCACGGTCGACGTGGACGATTTGGAAGTCGTCGCTTCGCAAGGCCGGGTTCTGCCAGCGGACTTGGTTGGCCGCGTTGACGAGCTGTCGCATTTCGAGGCCGAGGGCGTCGCCGGCGATCCCCCAATCGAACCGATGGTCGCCCCATTGATCGACGCCATCGTGCCAGTAGCCCCAGGCCACGTGCGGCGAGGCGAGCAGGCATTCGCTTCCCATGAAGCAAAGGGGCGTGCCCGGCATGGCGATGTTGAGCGCCCAGGCGAGTCGGCACTTGGCCCGAGCCCAGCTATTGTGCCGGCCTCCCAGGAGGTCGACCAGGTAGCGATGTCGGCGATCCCACTCTTGGTGCCCCCCTTCCGCGTTGCCATTCTCCGTGTCGCCAATGTCGTCGTGGGAACCCATTAAGTAGTTCACCAGATTCCAACTCTGCTCAAACGGCCCTCGGCCGAGAACGCCAAGTAACCGATCGACCGGGGCGTCGCCGACCAAGGCGCGCTGGCATTCGTGGTGGGCTTTGGCGTGCCAAGTCGCATGGAAGTTGCCTGCCGAGATAATCCAGGGATGGGCAGGCAGGTGCTCGGCGATGAGGTATTTCTCGGGATAGTCTTGTCGCAACCGCCAGAGGACTTGTCGCAGGCAGTTGCCATTGATCAGCGTGGTGGCGTCGAATCGGAGCCCGTCGGCATGGTAGTCCTCGAAATACATGCGCGCGTTTTGGTAGAAGAAGTCTTGGACCTCCCACTTCCACCAAGCGGGTCCGCGTCCCCAGGGGGTCATTCCCCCCCCCTCGAAATAGATGCCCCCCTCGTTTTGGTAACCATCAAAATTCCACAGTACGTTGTCGCCCGGCCCCGCATGGTTGTAGACGACATCAAAGATCACGGCGAGTCCCTTGCTGTGCGCCGTGTTGACGAAGTGCTTCATGTCGGAAGGCGTGCCGTAGGCGCTTTCGGGCGCGAAGAACGACGCCGGGTTGTAACCCCAGGAACGGTCGAAGGCAAACTCTTGAACCGGCAGGGGCTGGATCGTGTTGAAGCCTAGCGACCGGACGTAGTCGAATTTCGATTCGACATCGCGGAAGGTAGCAATCGGCTTGCCGAAGTGATCATGCCGCCCCGCAAAGCTACCGATGTGCAACTGATAGATCAGGAAATTTTCGAACGCCGGCGTATCGAACTCTTCCCAGGGGTAGGGTTTGTCTCCGACGACGATCGAGGCGTTGTCGCTGCTACCATCGTGTCGCGTGAGCGCGGAATGCACCACGTCGCGAGCGGCCGGGTCGAGCCGCTCGGTCGTCCCTCCTTTGTAGGTCAACTCGTAACGGTAGAGGGTTCCCTCATCAATGGTTGGCACCTTGCCACTCCAGTACCCGTTGGCCGCTTTGGTCAACTCGAATTTTTCGCACTCGTCTTGCGGTCGCCAGCGGTCGCCCCTTTGGAACAAGACGCGGAGTCGCTCGGCATGGGGTGCCCAGACGCGAAAATGGCAACCGTCGCTCGTGAGGCGAGCACCGATTCGTTCTTCAAGCAGCATGGAAAATCTCTCAACAGGCAGGAATACGACCCTCGCATTCTACTACGACCGGCACGACGAAGTTAGCCGGCGGGAGCGGTGGAAGCGGTGGTCGGTGGAGTGGCGCGATGCGGATCGGCCTTAAAGCGATGGATCAGGACGCGATTTCCCGACAATTCTTCCACCCGCAGCTTGAGCACCTGCCCGACCAACGCTTCACCACCCGGATACTGGTAGATCTTCACATTTTCCTCGGGCCCCAACATGACGACCTGCGTCCGCTTGCGGCGGCGAGGAGGCGCGTAGAGCAGGCACTTAAAGTCGGCGGTCCGGCCTCCTTGATTGGTCATCTGCTGTTTAACGATAAGCTGCCCCCGATCATCCAGGTGGGTGCTCACCACGAGTTGAATGTCTCCCATCCCGACGCTCAAGTGCCGCCAGACGCTAAACTGGTACTGGCGGTCTGCGTCGATCTCGAAGTCGATCCTTACCGGCTGATCTCCATAAGTCGCCTCATCCAGAGCGATCCGAATCGGTAGTTCGAACGGTTGATGAGCACCGAAGGCGAGCTCGCCCTCTTCGGGGAGTATCTTCCAGCGGTCATTATTGATTGCAAATCGGGCTTGGTCTCCCGATTTCGAGGGGGCGATGATCGAAAACTGGCCGCTCACTCCCTGGCCAAAGAAGTTCTTCCCCCGAATGCTGTTTTCGTGGGCTCGGCTGAAAATACTGGGAATGCGGTCATGGTCAAAAGCGATCTTCATGCGCCATTGCGTCACGGCCGGATGGAGCCCTAGGACGAAGCTTGGCAGGCGACCGACTTTCAGTGCCACCCGATGTCCCTCCGTGGTTTCGGGCTTTTTGCGATTTCCCCAAACGTCGATTTGCTCGATTGATTCGCCTAGGTACAATTTTTCGGTAGTTTCCTCGTGGCTCCAGACGATCATGACAAGCTGACCGTCGACGCCTTCAAAAATATGGTTGGTACTCTCTCCAGGAAGCTGGATTTTACCGAGGTAACGAGTTCCGCTCAATAAGCTGGCGGTCGTCCGCCAGGGCAACAGGAGTTCTCCCGGTGTTCCATCCGTATTCATCACCCCTTGGGACCCCGTGAAGGGGTTGGCGACGAAGATCCCGTTGGCACCATGAATCTTTGCCGAGACCATCTGCTGAACGAAGTCCCGAATCCGATCTTGATGCCTGTGGGTCTCCGCTTCGGGCGATGACAAACGAGCCATGGTACTTGTCGTGTTGGTGTCGGGAGTGCTGGTGCGGGGGCTGACAAGCACCCATCGCGAAGCGCGGGTAGGCAGGGTGTTCGCCATGTTGGTTTCCAACTCCCGGGCGGTCAGTACGGGCATCGACGACATCTGCTCGAAGTCCCAGGTCGGATTCGTCTCGGGGGAAGACCAGGGAGTGCGATCCTTTTTGCTGGGCCATCGCCATCCAAATCCCAACTTCACGTCCTGCCCGAAACGGTACAAGCTCTTTCGGATGTCGAGTACCTTCCGAGGAAGGTCCTTGTAACCGTAGAAGCTTGTGTCGCGATCGGTGCCAAGTTGCCACCACCGGAGTCGCAGGCTAAGCCGGGTCATCACATGATCGAAGTGGGGTCGCCAATAGGAAGAATCGGCTACCAGCAGATTTGCCACGTCCGAAGGGACATTCGGATCACGAGACGCATAGTCCTCGATCGTCGGATCGTCGATGATCCCCACCACCTCGATCTGAGATGCAGAGACCCGCTCGGCAAATCGGACAAACTGCTCGCCCCGTTCGGGTTCGTCGGCCGGATACCAGACCGGCAATTTGACCCAGTGGATGCCGACCCGTGGTAGCAAGTCGACAAGCGACTCGAACGAAAGGGGGCGATCGGCCACGGGCAGCGTCCAACCAAATTCGCCTTGCAGGGGACGAGAAAGGGGTGGCAAAACCGCCAGGGTAATCACCTGCGCCTGAAGCTGTCGGTCGTAGTCCGTCTCCTCCGTCGGATGGCTGCTGTCCTGCGCTCGCAGCATCTCGACTTGAATCTTGTAAAATCCATATTCTTCGATCTTTGGCTTCCAAAGCGTCGAGCCTTCGTACCCGTCGGGATGATTGCCAATCACACCAACGATGTCGTCGGCACGAATCTTGTCTTCAACGATCAGCCGGCCATCCACCCGTTTCGACGACTCTTGTCCAACAATCTGTTGGCTTGTGGCGTCGAGGAGTCGAAAGCGAATCTCGGGATTTTGATCCCGGATCCCCGAAAGCGAGCAAAGCACTTCCACCTCGTCCAAATGGTCGTAGATATTGCAGGGCCGACCGGTCGTGACGGTCATGCTCGGAAGTCGCTCCAGCGTGACGGCGTCTATCCGAATCCGGCCTTGCAAGTCCCCTCGTTTGCCTCGGGGTACTTCAATGCAAAGGACGGCTCGATCAATCTCGGGGAAACGTGGGCGGAAGGGACCGATGGCGACTTCTTTCCAACCGTTCGTATTGGCGATCGGCTTGCTGGTCTCGACCTGTAATCGTTTCCCGGTAGGATCGAAGAGCTCGACCGAGAAGGTCACGCGCGAGTGGTGCAATTTTTCCGTATCGAGTCGGATCTTCAACTCGTAGCCAAATTTGGCAAGGATTCCAATAGAGGGACTGGTGAGCCGGGCCCCCCCCCCATCCAAGTCGATCCGAAGGCACCGGCCTTCGCTTGCGTCCTTATCGCTGACGATCGCTACGTTGGTGTAGGGAGGGAATTTCGGGCCAGTGGCTCGCTGCCATCGATCGGGCCAATGGTCGTAATTCGTGTCCGCAGCGTCGCCAAAAGAAGTGGCAAACAGGGCGGTCCCGTTGGTTGCCTTCGCGCAAGGGCAGACCACCGCAATCAGGGAGAGCATGGCAAGTAAGATTGCCCACCGAATTGTCATAGGAATAACCGATCGTTAGAAGGGGGTAACCGCCTGAGCCCTTCGGCTCAGGCCTGCCCCGCTTGCCAAACGGTGCTGTGAAAATGTACCGTAGCCTTAGCCCCTGCCGCCGCCTGCTCCTATCAAACACTCGAAAATAAGGCCAACCCGACCGTGCCAACCGTTAAAATCGGCATTCAGGCCCTCTCTCTTCGTCAACCGCTTCGCCAGGCCATTGCCACGGCGGCCCAGCTGGGGGCCGATGGCGTGGAGCTGGACCTTCGAAGCGAGCTGCCACTCGCCGAACTAACGCAGACAGCCCTGCGACAATTACGCAAATTGCTCGACGACCACAGGCTGCGTGTCTCGGCCGTCAGCTACCCAACACGCCGAGGCTACGACGACCCAAGCGATCTCGACCGCAGGATCGATGGAACGATGCGGGCGATGAAGGCGGCTTCGGCGCTTGGCGCGAAGGTCGTGGTCAACTGTGTGGCCAATCCACTTCCGGATCCGAGCGATCCTCGCCGCGAAGTGCTGGTGCAGGCGCTCACCGCTCTGGCGATGGAGGGGAACCGCGTTGGCGCACGATTGGCCGCGCAGACAACGGCCGTCCCCACCGACGCGATGGCAGAACTCCTGGGCGAACTCCCCGAAAGCACCCTCGGCGTTTCACTCCACCCGGCCCACCTGCTAGCGAGCGGACAGTCGCCAATGGACGCGATCTCGCGTCTTGGCCCGCAGGTCCTGCATGCCCACGCTTGCGACGCCGTCCCGCAGCTTGGGAGCGGTAGCGCTGCCGAGGTCGAACTGGGCCGCGGGACGGCCGACATGCCAGGCATCGTCGCCGCGCTCGAGTCGTACGACTATCGTGGTTGGTTCACCATTGAGCGGACCACCGCCGCCGACCCGGTGACCGACATCGGCAACGCGGTCGCCTATTTGAGGAGTTTGGTGGAGTGATTCGCAACTTTTTTTCCACCAAGATGGACGCTGTGCTGGCGAATTAGGTGAGCAGTGTAATTTTTCGTGGCGGTGCCACTTCAACAGTTTGGTGCCTCTCGAGAAAATCGTACTTTGTTTAAGGAGCTACCCCCTATGCGGTGCCATGAGATCGACTACCAGGTTTTCGGCGATGATTTGCAGTACGTCGAGGTCGAGCTCGACCCGGGCGAGACGGTGATCGCCGAGGCGGGGGCGATGAACTACGTCGAAGAGGGGATCGAATTCGAAGCGCACATGGGCGATGGCTCGAAGCCGGACCAGACGATCTTTGGAAAACTGCTCGACGCAGGCAAACGAAAACTGACCGGCGAATCGATCTTCATAACCCACTTCACCAACCATGCCGGGGCGAAACGTCGAGTGGCGTTTGCTGCTCCATTTCCAGGAAAGATCGTACCGATCGACATGGAGAAAGTCGGCGGCGTGCTCACTTGCCAGAAAGATTCCTTCCTTTGCGCCGCGTTCGGCACCCGAATCGGCATCGCGTTTCAGCGGCGGCTTGGGGCAGGTTTCTTTGGCGGAGAAGGATTCATCTTGCAGCGGCTCGAAGGGGATGGCCAAGCTTTCATCCACGCGAGCGGCGCGATCATCAAGAAAACGCTTCAAGGGGAAACCCTCCGCGTCGACACCGGCTGCCTCGTCGCGTTTACCGAAGGGATCACCTACGACATCCAGCGCGCCGGCAACCTCAAAAGCATGTTCTTCGGCGGTGAAGGGATGTTCCTCGCCACGCTAAGCGGCCAAGGTACCGTGCTGCTCCAAAGCCTCCCTTTCTCGCGACTCGCCAATCGCGTCCTTCAACACGCCCCCTCCATGGGCGGCTCGAACCAAGGGGAAGGCTCGATCCTCGGCGGCCTAGGAAACCTGTTCGGCGACTGAAAACCATCGCCCTGCTGCCCCGACTTTTCTTCTTCCTCCTAGCCGGCAAGCCATGCCACGCCGGTTCCCCCGTAGCTCACTTCTCCTCTTCGTACTCATACTCCCCGTACTCTCCCCCAAGCGTCTCAAGTAATTCGATCACCTCATCACCACTCGCCCAGTCGAGTGGGGTGCTGCCATCGGTGTCCTTGGCGTTGACGTCGACACCTTGCTGGATGATCCACCGGACGAGGTCGAGTTGGTCCGCCCCTGCGGCCATGTGGAGCGGGCCGCCACCGATGACGTTCTTCGTGTCGAGCTTCGCCCCTTTTTCGACAAGCAGCTTCGCTATCTCCAACTGCCCACCACCGATGGCAAACATCACTGGTGTGTTGCCCCACTCGCCATTCGGCGCGTGGACATTCGTGCCAGCGGCGAGCTGCTTTTTGACTTCGGCCAGGTCGCCGATCCCTGCGGCAACGTGCAAGGACCAGCGCGTGGTGACGCCCTTCGCCCGTAGCTTCTGGACAATCGCCTTGTGCCCGTAACAAGCGGCTTCTTCCAGGCAGTTGCCACCATACCGATCGACATGTTGCCAATCAGCACCAGCCGAGAGAAGCTTGTCGACGATCGCCTCATCACCCGACTCGCACGCGCTTTGCAGAGCGCTCATCCCGTAGGTGAGTTCGACCGCATTGATATCCGCGCCCTTGTGCAGCAGCAAGTCGACAATTTGCTCGTTGCTCTGGTTGGCCGCCGACATCAGCGGAGTGGAGCCATCGCTATCCGGGAGGTTCACGTCCGCACCACGGTCAATCAGAAGTTGGACGACGTAGTAGGCCTCTTCCCAAATCGCCCAGGAGAGTGGCGTCATATCGTAGACCAGCGTGTTGGGGGAGACTCCTTCGTCCAGCAATCGCCGCACGGCGGCCACGCTTCCTGAGTCGATTGCCGTAGCCAATCGGTCACTTGCCTCTTCGAATTCGATGTCGTTCTGTGCGTAGCCATAGGTGGCAATCGACAGCATTCCGAGACAAAAAATTGCATTTCTCCATTCCATCGTTGGTCTCCTTTATCTCTCCAGAAAAAGATGTTCGGGGGAAGTCCCGGCGACGAGGCGGGGCTATTTCCCCGGAGATGCCATCGGCTCGAGCGACCTCCGGCACAATTCCGATCTTGACATCTGAATTACAGGCCGTAGGGTATAGTTGGTTTGCGGGCAGCCACCAACCTAGCCCATTCCTTCCGCTGGGGACACGCTCCCCCTCCTCTATTGTGGAGCACCACGACCCGATGACCATCAAGACAATCGATGAACCCCGTCTGGAACAAGACCTTGCCTACCGCTTTGAGTACCTTGCGGAGTTCATGGGCTTTGGCCCCGACGACATTGCAGCCATCCATGCGTCAGCCCCCGCTATCGCGCCACTCGTCCCAGGGCTGGTCGATGCGGTCTACGACCGACTCGCCACTTATGACGCTACCTGGCGGCACTTTGTTCCCCGGCAACATGGCTACGAGGGGGATGTCGCCACGAGTGTCGAAGACCTCCAGCTCGACTCCGACGTGATCCAATTCCGCAAGCAGCATCTGGGCCGCTATCTCGAAACGCTGGTCACCAAGCCGTACGACACGAAAATGGTCCAGTACCTCGACATCGTCGGCAAGATGCACACCCCCAAGTCGGGCAGCAACAAGATCGACGTGCCCCTGGTGCAGATGAACGCCCTGATGGGATTCGTTACCGACGCCCTCGTAGCGACCATCACCAGCCTGGGCCTCGACCGCGACATCGAAGTCGCCACCCTCCGCGCCTTCAACAAACTACTTTGGTTGCAGAACGACTTGATTTCCCGACACTACGCGGAGTGATTCGTTGAAGTGAACGTGAACACGCGGTTGCAAAGTTGTTCAAGCCAGCAGTGGCACAAAACCAGCCTGTTGAAAATGATGATCGGCAGTGAGTGCTTCGGTGATGGCTTGGTCTTTCATTACCACGAAGGAGATACAATCGGTAAGTGACCAGCTTTTGTCTCTTCGGTTCAAGTAAAATTCGATCCCCCGATCAAGGAGTTTCCGCGTAGCAGGCACGATTTCGACATTCGCGTCGCCCGCGAGGTATTCATACAGACCTGCAAACGTGGCTCGCTGATGGGACCTGGAGAAGAAGTTGGCTAGCTCGACAACGACAAAGTCGGTCGTTACCACAGTGCCTGTGTAACCTTGCATCCATTGAGTGGCCCGAGGATGCAATTGGTCGTTCGGAACGGTCACCGCTACATAGAACGAAGTATCAACAAATACTCGGCTCATTGTTTTGGATGCCCATAGAGGTAGTGGTCGACGTTGATCGAAGCGTCGGAAGGCAAACCTTCCGCGATTCCGATGACCGACTTCATGCGATCATGCAACGTAGGAGCCGGCTCCTCGCCCGATTGTTTGCCCTGACGCGAAGCAGGTAGCGCCGCGACGGTGACTCGCGTCCCATCGGGCAAAGGGAGCGGCGACGGTAACACCACCTGTCCGTTTTCGATATGTGCTTCGATGGTCATGTTCGGCCTGCTGTGACGGACGAAAGGGAACGACAATTTGCCTGTACGTACTGTAAGCACACGGGGTGGCTGCGGGCGAGGTAGTCGTCGACGGAAACGATGGCGATTTTTTTGGCGGCAGCCATCTACCTGTAGGATACGCCCGTGGGAGCGGGGATGCAAACGTAAAAAACCCCGGCCGAGCCAATGACTCCGCCGGGGTTCTGCAGTTGTCCGCTACGAAACGTAGCGGCTATTTTTCTTCGGACTCTTACTTCTCTCGACTCCTGTCTCTCGACTTTCGTCTAGTACAGGTCGTCCATCCCCGGTGCGCCAGCTCGCCCTTTGCCCTTCTTGGGGGCCTCGGCGATGAGGGCGTCGGAGGTGAGGAGCAACGTCGCCACGCTTGCCGCGTTTTGCAATGCGGTGCGGGTCACCTTAACCGGGTCGATAACGCCTCCTTTGACCAAGTCTTCGTAGGTGTCGGTCGCGGCGTTGTAGCCGATGTTCCCCTTTTCGTCAGCGACTTTTTCGCAAACCACGCCGCCATCTTTGCCAGCGTTTGCGGCAATGGCGGTGAGCGGGGCGCGGCAGGAGCGGAGGACAATGTTGTATCCAATCTCCTGGTCGTGCGAGAGACCGGTCGGCTTGACCTTCGCGGCGGAGCGAACCAGAGCGACACCACCACCAGGGAGGATGCCTTCTTCGACCGCTGCTCGCGTGGCATGCAGGGCATCTTCGACGCGAGCCTTTTTCTCCTTCATTTCGCTTTCGGTTGCCGCACCGACATTCACCTTGGCAACACCACCCGAGAGCTTCGCGAGGCGCTCTTCGAGCTTCTCCCGGTCGTAATCGCTCGAGGTGTTGTCGATCTCGCCCCGAATCTGGTCGATCCGGCCTTTGATCGCGGTGCTCTTGCCGGCACCTTCGATGAGCGTGGTGTTGTCCTTGTCGACGATCACCTTCTTCGCCCGCCCTAGCTCAGGAAGGCCAATGCTGTCGAGTTTGACGCCCAGGTCCTCGAAGACCGCTTGGCCGCCTGTCAGCACAGCAATGTCTTCGAGCATCGCCTTGCGACGATCGCCAAAGCCGGGAGCTTTGACCGCGACGATGTTGAACGTGCCACGAAGCTTGTTAATCACCAAGGTGGCGAGGGCTTCGCCGTCGACGTCCTCGGCGACGATCAGTAGCGGCTTGCCACTGTTGACGACCGCCTCGAGCACGGGGACGAGGTCTTTGACGTTGCTGATTTTCTTCTCGTGGATCAGAACGTAACAATCTTCGAGCACCGCTTCCATCGCTTGGTTGTCGGTCACGAAGTAGGGCGACAGGTAGCCGCGGTCGAACTGCATGCCTTCGACCCACTCGACCTCGGTGGCGAGCGACTTGCCTTCGTCGACGGTGATGACACCATCTTTTCCAACTTTTTCCATCGCCTTGGCGAGCATGTCACCAATTTCGTGGTCGCCATTCGAGGCGACCGTGCCGACGTGGGCCATCTCTTCGGAACTCTTCACCTTGGTCGACATCTTCTTGAGTTCGGCGGTGATCTCCTCGACCGCTTGCTCGATCCCCTGCTTCATCTGCACCGGGTTCACGCCTGCAACGACGGCCTTGATGCCTTCATTGAAGATCGCCTCAGCAAGCACGGTGGCGGTGGTGGTGCCATCGCCAGCGACGTCGGAAGTCTTCGCGGCGACTTCCTTGACCATCTGCGCGCCCATGTTTTCGTAGGCATCTTCCAGCTCGACTTCTTTGGCCACCGTCACGCCATCTTTGGTGACGGTCGGCGAGCCGAAGCTCTTCTGAAGGATGACATTCCGGCCTTTGGGACCGAGAGTAATTTTGACCGCTCGGGCCAACTTCTGCACACCACGACGCATCGCGTCGCGAGCTTCTTGATCGAAGGCAATCATTTTAGCCATTTGGGGGCTCCGTTTGTTTTTAGGGTTATGTTGGTTTGCTACGGGAGGGCGACAAGGGAGAGCTGATAGGTTGGCGACCACATGCGGCCCAACCTCAGCCCCGATGGCGAAGCCGTTACTCAATCACGGCCATGATGTCGCTTTCGCTCATCAGTAGGTACTCGTCGTCGTCGATGACGATCGTCTCGGGGGCGTAGCTGGTGAAAAGGACACGATCGCCGTTCTTCACTTGCATCTCGCCTCGGGTGCCGTCATCAAGGGTTTTGCCCGTGCCGATGGCGATGATCGTGCCACGGCTTGGCTTGTCCTGGGCCGAGTCGGGAAGGACGATGCCGCCGGAGGTCACGTCAAGCGATTCGTCACGCTCGACGACGACTTTGTCGCCCAGCGGTTGCAGCTTGATCTTGGTCTTCTTCTTCGTGGCGGTCGCGGCCATGGGGGAGGGTCCTTTTGCGGAGGTGTTGGAAAATGTGTCTTGCGACGAAATGTTGTCTTGCTTAGCGAGTGGAGGCGAGGCCCCGGCGTCCGCCGGCGGGTCGGTAAAGCCCGAGGGTGCGCAGGGAGGCCGACCAAGGACATTGCAACCGGCGCGCCAAACGCCCCGTCTTCCCTAAGTCCCGAAGGCTAAACGACTTGCTTGCCTGGTCGAGAATTGACCGACTGCCAGACTGGCCGAGCCCTCCCGGCGTAGCGTGGCGAGCTGACCAGCTGGCTGCCAGATTGGCAGCGTCTCCCCTTAGGGAGGGATTCGCATGGGAGGGAGTGTCCAAGCGGCCTGGTAGTTGCAATCATACAGTTCTCACCCAACCTACCCAATCGGTCTTTGGGAGTCGTCAGGAGTTTGGTTGGGAGAGCTGTTTTTTTCGGAACCCAAATTAAGGAACGAACCATGTTTTACAAGTTCATTTTGGCCATCGCTGTCGTGACGGGAAGTTGCCTCGCCATGAGTGCCGCTGACGCCGACGCCCGTCACTGCCGGCGCGGGCACTATCGCGCCCCCGTCCGAGTCAGCTATGGCTACGCACCCCGCGTGCATGGCGGTGGTTACTACGCCCCACGTCGCGCTTACTACGGCGGAGGCGGATGGGGACATGGCGGTGGCTGGGGCCACGGTGGCGGCTGGGGTCACGGTGGGTTTGGCCACGGCGGTCACGGCGGCCATGGTGGCGGCGGAGTTTTTATCGGCTGGTAGTCACGAACGACGAGCCAAGCCGAATCGCCTCACATTAGGCCCTGACCAAACACACCTGACCAAACACAATAGCCCCGACCAAGCTTGGTCGGGGCTATTTGCGATTTGCAAAAAGCCTTCGTCGGTTGCTGCGAGGAGAGATCGAACTTGCCCCAGGAACCGCTGCAGAAGATACGCAGCCTCGCGAACCGAGTCGCTCCCATTCATCCCAACAAATCAACATCGACTGCCGGCGATTCTTCTTCGTCGCCATCGATCCTCACCGCCAATCGCTTGTACTCGCCGTCGATCCACCGCTGGAGATCCGATTGGTACCACCGACTAAGAGCGCTTTCGCTCGGGCCCCCAGGGAGGTTGGTCCAAGCTTCGTCCGTGCTCATGTCGGTGACGAAGTGGTAGCTTGGAGCGAACGTCGTCTCGCGCGTCTTGCGAACCAGTAAGTGACCTTGGAACGGCGTGGCGTGGCAGCCTGCCATCGCGATCGGAGGCGAACGCAACCCCAGCAGGCGACCAACGCTCCCCATGTTGATGAAGCGATTCACAAAGTGAAACTCGTTGACCTTTGCCCAAGGCTTTCCCGGTTCGGCAGCGGCGCGTTGGGCGGCAGCGCGAATCATCTCTCCTTTGTCGCGGTCCTGCCACCAACTGCTGGTCACCTTGCGTAGCGCGCGGTCGCACGCGGTGAGCAGCATCCGGGAGTAGCCCATGCGCGTTGAAAGATAAAGCATTCGCCGCCACCCGATACCTGCCTCGTGACCAAAAATCTCTAGCAGCACATGGCGATAGAAACTCTGAAACAGACTCGCCTCGGTACTCTCGGGGTTGTAGCGGCAGTCCCAGGCCAGCAGCGTCTCTTTGAAGGGTCCCTCTTCGACATGCGCCAGTAGCACCGGCAGCAAATCGCGCGCGTGGGTACTTAGCACGTCGTACTGCAAGTCTTGCATCTCTTCGATCGTCGCCTGCGGAAGCTCTGTCAGCCGTTCGGTGATTCGCCGCACGCGGTAGTCGGCGAGGTGCGAAGCGTGCAGCGGCGGGCCGTCGGTGCGGTACTGTTCTTCGTTGGCCGTGGCGACGAAACCGATCGGCGGGTCGTACTGATTGGGCAACAGCTCCGCCGGCACAATGCCTTGCCAGTGGTTCGCCTCGTCCCAAGCAGCGATTGGCGTGATTCCTGAGGTATGCGACGACCGCTGCGGGAGCCAACCACTCGCCTGCAAACCGATATGCCCCTGGCGATCCGCAAAGACCCATACGAGCGACGGATGGGGCGACTCGCGTACCACCTCCATCGCTGCCTTCGTGCTTTGCGCGGCGATCACATCAAGCCACGTCGCAATCGCGCGACCGCTTCCTTGGAATTCGCCAATCCATGCGACCGACAAGTAGGTCCCCGAGGATCCCTCGTCGGGAGTTCGGGTAAGCGATCCGAGTTCGTTTTCGTAAACATCCAATTCGACGGGCGGTTTTCCCTTTCGGCCAATCGTTTCACGCCGTAGCCGAAAGTCATGCCAAGTCTGGCCGCGACGATACTGCCAACCGGTCGAGCCACCTGGCCGGCAATCTTCCATGAAGAAGTCGCTGGTGTCGGCCGCCATGTAAGTCACCCCCCAGGAGAGCTGCGGTGTTCGCCCGACCGCCATGAGTGGGCACCCGGGGAGCGTTGCGCCCATCGCATACTTTTTTTCCTTCTCCGCATCCTCTCCCCACGACAGCACCGCCTCGTACCAAATGGCTGGCAAGCGGTTGATTTCGAGGTGCGGGTCACTGGCGAGCAGAGCGCCGCCAGTAGCGCTTCGCTCAGGACTCACTGCCCAGGCGTTACTGCCAGCGAGTCGCGGGAGATCGGCAAGTAGCTCGAGCGCATCGTCCGACATTCTTTTGGTGATGTGGATGTCGCGAAGTTGGTCGAAGTCGATGCCATCGAGGTAAGGCGCGAAAAGTTCTCCCAGTCGCTGGTCGTCGATGCCAAGCTGGATGAGTTCGAGCAATGTTTGCTCCGCCTCTTGTTGCCCCACCGCGAGGCCGGCGAACGACAGCAAGTTGCCCAGCAGTAGCACCGCCTGCGGGTCCCAGGGGCCCGGATCGAACCCCGCCATCCACATCGGCAGCGACCGCCGGCTCTCGGCAAGCCCGTCATTGACCCCTTCGCAGTACCAAGTAAGTTGCTCGCGGATGGCGGGCGAGAGCTGGGCCGTTTCCGCTTCGAGGTTGCGCGTCAGATTCGCCCGGCGGAGGAACTGATCCATCTCGACCAGCTCCGACTGGGCCGAGAGCTGCTCGGCTGCTCGGCCCGCTGCAACCGCCCGAGCGAAATAAATTTGCGTCGGTCGATCGATCGCATGAAGGTAGCCGAGCGCATAAACGGCCCCTCGCCAGTCCGCTGCCTCGACGTGGGGAACGCCCGCGTCGTCCCGCTGAGCCGTAAAATCGTATCGGGGTTTCTTTAGCGTGATCGGTTCCATGGGAATCAGTGTAGAGCAAGTGGCAACTCCGACCAAGCTTGGTCAGGGCGAGCAACTCTCTCCACCGTTGCTCGCTACGGCGAGAGCATCTGTCCGAGCGCTGCGACCGCGACGGGCCAGCTAGTCGCGCCCGCTTGATACGTTTGCCACCAGGTCGCCAGCGTACCGGCTCCCTTCTTGGCTTCCGGCTCGGTTTCAACGAGATGCCATGCCAGCGCGGCGCGAGCGAACGACGCCTCGGTATCGGCGATCAGCTCCACCCGCTGGGCCGCCGCGAGCGCCGGCGGGAGCGCTGCCCACCGGGCGAGTCGTTCTCTTTGGCCCGGCGGTACCAGGTCGGCGATGAGGGGTAAGTCGAACTGCAACTGCGCGATGAGCCACACAAGCCGGACCACTTCGGGGAGCGCGTCGTCGGCGTTGGTGAGCATCGCCTCGATCGTCACGGCGTTCACCGGCAAGTGCGCCACGCCATGCCCCCCCATCACCGGGAGTACGAGCATGACCTGGGCCTGTTCGGCGACGAACCATGGCTCGGTCATTTGCGCGATCGCCCGCATCATGCCTGGTCCACGGGCGTCCCACTGGTCGCGGAGCGGACCAGCACGGAGGAGCAGTTCGTCTGCGAGAGGCTGTCCGCCAGAGGGGCGCGCCTGGCCGACCGTCCACTTCAAATTCGCGAGCCAGGCCGAAAGCTGCGAGATCGCAGCGTCGGTCGTCCCGCTTGGCCCCGTGAGTTTGCGGAGAGTGAGCTGCGCCAATTCGTGATGCTGCTCGCAACCGGCAGCTACCTGCTGCGATAGCATCGCTAGCAGACCCGCCGCATCGCCTGCGGGAAAGATCCTGGGCAACTGCTGAAGCAGCGGGGTCACGGCCCCCGAGACGCGGTCGTCCACCCTCGCTCGCCCCGCTGTCAGTCGACCCGCGATTTGCAAGGCGCTGGCGATTTCGGACGCTTTCCAAGTAATTTGCATGATTTCGCGTCCTCGCGTTTTCTGTCGCCAAGGGGCATCGCTGGTTCGCTACACGGAGGCGTGGCGGTCGGGCTAGAGGTTAACAGAATCTCTTGTCGAAGTCGCTCTAGGTGAGTTTCGTGGCGATTGCTACACTCCTGGCCCTTCGCCGGGTGGTGCTGCGATCACCTGGCCCTTCCGCCCGCCTCCCAACGCTATCGAGAGAGTCGCACGATGCACCGATCGTCCCCTAGGCTCACGACTTTTTTCCTTCTCAGTTTTCTCGCCCAACCACTGGCTGCCCAACCGCCGGCCGCCCCCTCGAGTCCGCCCCGCGCCATCGCACCCGCCCAATCGGCTGCGCGCAATCCGTTCAACGTATCGTCTGGCGACCAGGCATGGCTCGATCAGGTATTGGATAAATGGGAAGCGGATAGCGCAGAGGTACACAACTTTTACTCGGACTTCGAGCGAGATGTACATAACGGATTTGGCCCTGGTGGCGGCCAGCCGACTCGCAAAGAGAAAGGCAAGCTCGGGTACACCCGCCCCGACAAGGGAAGCTTCCAAATCACCGAATCGCTCGTCTGGGAATCAAAGCCGCAGGCAACCTCTCCTTCCGCAGGCCAGCCCGCCGAGGGGGATTGGGTGAAGGAAGCGGGCGACATGCCAGGAGAACACTGGGTTTGCAACGGGAAGCAAGTCTATCAGTACCGCAATACCGAGAAGCAATTGGTGGTGACCCCCATCCCCCCTGACATGCAAGGCAACGCCATCGTGGACGGGCCGCTGCCCTTCCTGTTTGGTGCCGAGGCGGAGAAGCTCAAAGCTCGTTACTGGATTCGCCCCGCCAAGGAACTCAGCAACACGACGCTCCTCGGGCTGCATGTCAAACCAAAATTCCAGAAAGATGCGGCCAACTATTCCGACGTCTGGGTAGTGCTGAGAAACGAGCAGCGAAAGCCACTCATGCCTGCCGGCATCCGCATTCGCCTGCCCGACGGAAGTTGGGAGGAGTACCGATTTAAGCTCACGGAGGCCCAGGTCAACGCCCGGCTGCCGCAGATCTTCGGCACGCTCTTCCAAACCCCACGCACTCCCTGGGGCTGGAAAAAAGTCGTCGAGCCGATGCAGGGCCCCCCCGTGCAAGCGCAGCGTCCCCCAGCAAATCGGGCCAGGTAAAAGAGTCGCCCCCAACCCTCCGCCTCCTAAGAAAAATGCCCCTCGTGAACAGAGAGGCGACGAAATCGGAGGGGTCGCCGTCCACGGTCGCGAAGTCTCCCAAGAACCGAGTGTTGGGACAACTCGGATCTCATGAACCAGGCACGAACCCAACAGCCACTTCCCATGCCGACCCTTTACGACATTGTTGCGCTGCTCGAATCGTTCGCCCCCCCGTCGCTTGCGGAGGAGTGGGACAATGTGGGGCTGCTCGTGGGGGATCGTTCACAAGAGGTACGGCGGGTGATGACTTGCCTGACACTGACCGAGAATGTTGCCGCCGAGGCGATCGATCGCGAAGTCGACATGGTGGTAACCCATCACCCGATGCTCTTTCGTCCGCTCCGGCGCTTGACGACCGACACGCCCGAGGGCCGCGTGCTTTGGAATTTGGCTGGGGCGGGAATCGCGATTTATAGCCCTCACACGGCATTCGACTCGACGGCAAAAGGAATCAACGAACAATGGGCCGGTCGTTTGAACTTGGCGGACGCCGCACCGCTGGTTCCCGACGAGGCATCGCCCACCGTTGGGGCGGGAAGGCATGGCCTGTTACCCGAGCCAACGACGCTCCGTCAGCTTGCAAGCAACGTTTGCCAGTCGATCCACGTGGACCATCTGCACGTCGTCGGCGAGGACGACCGGGAGGTTCGCCGCGTAGCGATTGCTTGCGGGAGTGGCGGGTCGCTGCTCACCGCCGCCGTGGATTCCGGTGCCGACGTTTTGATCACGGGCGAGGCGACGTTTCACACGCTGCTGGCGGCCGAGGCGGCCGGCATCGCCATGCTCCTCGTTGGCCACTACGCCAGCGAACGATTTGCCCTGGAGTGGCTCGCCGAATGGCTGGTCGCACAGACCCAAGGGGTCGAAGTCTGGGCCAGCGCCACCGAACACGACCCCCGGCGCCTGCTCCATCCCTAGCCGATCGGTCAGGGCGAGCTTCTTCTTTTTCTCGCGGGTTTGCCTTACGCGTACCGCTGTCTACAATGAGGATGTGTGTTGCGACAAAAGCCAGTCGATGGGTCGGCGTCGCCGATGCTCCTTGACCCATCCTAGGAAAACGGTCTCCCGCCATGGCCACGTTACCCCGCTACCTCACCGCGCTACCGGTCTTCAACGAGGCGTCGCACGTCGACCCAGTGCTCGACAAAGTGATTGCCCATGCGCACGACATTTTAGTGGTCGACGATGGCTCGACCGACGACACCGCCGAACGCCTTGCCGCCCGGAGCGATGTCACCGTGGTGACTCACCCTGAGAATCAGGGATATGGTGCGGCCCTTGCCACGGCCTTTGATTACGCACGGACAAACCATTACGACGTTCTTGTGACCATCGACTGCGATGGTCAGCACGAGCCGCAACGAATCGAACAATTGGTGGCCGCTTGCGAGAACGTCGACATCGTTTCAGGAAGCCGGTACCTCGAGACGACGCCCGACGCGACCAGCGAAGCGCCGGTCGACCGCCGGCTCATCAATCAAACGATCACGCATGAGATCAACACCCAACTCGGATTGCGACTGACCGACACTTTTTGCGGCTTCAAAGCGTATAGCGCCACGGCGCTTCGTCAGTTGCATCCGACGGAGCCTGGTTACGCGATGCCACTGGAACTTTGGGTGCAAGCGGCCCAGGCAGGTTTGCGAATCGTCGAGGTGGCGGTGCCGCTGATTTATCTCGACGAGGAGCGGAGCTTTGGCGGCGCGCTCGACGACGCCGACCAGCGACTTGCCCACTATCGCGAGGTCATCGGTCGAGCCATGCGCGCCAGCGGTCTATCGGGAGTGCCGAAACACATGGCGGGCTCCTGTGTCATGGGCGGCGACGCTCCGGCGGACTGGAAGCCATGCTAAGTCAGACGCCGGACAGGTATCGGCGTTACCGGGCACCGACCGGCAACGACTCGGCACTCATCGAGCCCCCGCTTGCGCAGCTGCGCGGTGAACCGCGAGAACAGGCCAACGAGGTCGAGTTGCTAGGCAAGCGGCTTGGCAAGCTGCGATCCGAAGCCAGGCAAGAGTTGCTCGCTGCCGCGTCGGCCTATACGGGTAGTTATCGCGAATTGCCTACGCTTGCCACCGACGCGATTGGTCGCCCTTTTTTTCTCACGGGTCATCAGGCGGAGCTTTTTCACCCAGGCGTTTGGTTTAAGAATTTCGTGATGAGCCGACTTGCCTCCGAGCGGCGCGGCATCGGGATTCACCTCGTCATCGATTCCGACGTCTCGCATGCCGCGAGCCTCCGCGTGCCGACCGGAACGATGGACGAGCCACGAGTCGAGTCGATCGCCTTTGACCGCCCGTCGCCTCCGGTCCCGGTCGAGATGCGGCAGGTGATCGAACGATCGTTTTTCGAGAGTTTCGCGGGGCGAGTCCAGCAGGCCATTGCGCCGCTCCTCCCCGATCCGCTTGTCGGCAAACTCTGGCCGATGGTCCTCGAGGCAACCGACCGCACGGGGGGAAACCTTGGCCTCGCTTTCGCCCAGGCGCGGCACTTGATGGAGATGGAATGGCTCGAGTCGAGGCCATCCGCTTCTCGATGCAACCTCTCGACGCTCGAAATCCCGATGAGTCACTGCTGCGAGATGCCGGCGTTCCGATGGTTTCTCTGCCATCTGCTGGAAGGTGCGCCGCGTCTGCACGAGGCGTACAATGGGGCGCTCGCCGCCTACCGTGAGGCCCATCACCTGCGCAATAGCGCCCAGCCGATGCCCAATCTCTCGCAGCATGGCGATGAGTACGAAACCCCTTTCTGGATTTGGACAACCGAGAAACCGGAACGGCGGGCGCTCTTTGCGCGACGGAGTGGTGAGCAGGTCGAGCTGTCGAATCGGCACGGATGGAGTACCACCATCGACCTCGCGGCCGATCGATCGGCCGAGACTGCCGTAGGGCAACTCGAAGAGTTATCGAAGCAGGGTGTCTGCATTCGGACGCGGGCACTCACGACAACGCTCTTCGCAAGAATGGTGCTGGGCGATTTTTTTCTGCATGGCATTGGTGGCGCGAAGTACGACGAAGTGACCAACGATCTTTCGGAGCGGCTCTTTGGGTTAGCTCCGCCACCCTTTCTCACGCTGTCGGCCACCCTGCACCTACCGATCCAGCACCGCCGTGGGAGCGCGGACGACCTGCGCGAAGTCCGCCACACGGCGCGTGAAATGAAATACCATCCCGAGACCTTTGTCCCTGCCGACGCCGACGCCCCCACTCTCGCGATAGTGGAGGAGAAACGCCAGTCGATCGCCCTACCCAAGACGCCCGAAAATGCTGCGGAGCGGCACGGCCGAATCCTCCACGCCAATAAGCGGCTTCAACCGGCGATCCAAGCGAAACGTCGCCGCCTCGAAAGCCGTGAAGAACGAATGGAGCGGAACGTCCGCGCTGCTGCCATTCTCGAATCTCGCGAGTATTCGTTTTGCTTGTACCCCGAAGACGACCTGCGAGAAAGGATGCTGCGACTTGTGGGCGAGAAGGGCGAACCAGAGTCGTAGAGCCCCGGTCATTTCCGGACGGGGGAAAGCATCGCGACACCCGGCTCCGTGAAGACCTCTCGGCTCCCTATTCTTTCGGCAGGTGCCCGATACTTGACTGGAAGTACTTCTGCCGGCGACCGGCGACTTGCTGCTGCTCCTCGTGTTGTTGGTCGTGGGCCGCTTGCTCGGCAGTGAGATCTTGCACGCTCGCGGCGCAGAGCCGGCAGCAGGAGATTTCGACATGGAATCGGATGTAGTCCGCCTCGGCGTCGGCAAGGACGCCAAGCAGGTAACTCCCCAGGTCGCTGCGGGAGGGACAGCTCATCCGGTGCCGGCGCCAGATGCCGCCCAGCGAATGGACGCCCGCATCGCGCCGGCCATGGATCGCTTGGAGTTGTTCGCGCAAGGCGCCGCTCTCGCGGAGCGCCTCCTCGACTTGCCCCATCCTTTCGGCAGGGAGCGCTTCGTCGACGTAGGCTTCGAGTTCAGGGGTGTCGAAAATTTCGGACATGCGTTGGTTCGATGAGGGGCGGGGAAGGGTTCATGACCTGCCGGCAACGGAATGAATTCCGTTCTACGATGGCTCGTACAACTCCGGAAAAACATCCTCGTTCAAGTTTTGCCGTTTCACGAGGGTGCGAATCCTTGCAAGGAAGTCGGATTTGTAGTTAGCCACCTGCTGTTCGGTCAGATCAAGCAGGCCGGCAACGTGATTGTTGGCCATGCCGCGAGCGAACAGGAGCTCCAGGCACTTCATCTTGGTCCAGTCGCCCCGTTCGCGCCATCGGGCAATCTCATGGGCAACCGCCTCAGTGATCGCCTGCTCTTCGATGCCGCGCCGCTCACCACTGCGGGCGATGCTGCTCGCGCCGCGGGCACTGCCAGGGAGGTCCCACGCCCCGCCGTCGGAACCCTCGGCGCTGGAAAGGGGGATCGCGGGGCGTCGGCCTTCGCGGCGAAGGTGGTCGGTCAGCTTGTGGGCGGCGATCGAAAAGAGCCAGCTTTCGAGTGGGCGACGAACATCGTAGTTCGGTAGGCTCGTGAGGAAACCGATGAAGGTCTCTTGCACCACGTCTTCGCTCGCCGCGCGCTTGCGCAAGCGGCTACCGACAAACGCAAGGAGCCGACCTTCGTACTCGTCGATCAGGCGAGTCCAAGCGTCTGGCTTTCCTTGGCGGATTTCAGCGATTAAAAGGGCGTCAGGATGGGGCATCGACGGGCAACCGGGGCGAGTGACAAACTCCCTGCAGCGCGCGTTGGCCGTCGGGCTTGCCCCGTCGCGTTGTAACGTTCGTGCAGCACGACGGGGCAAGCCCGACAGCCAACGCAACGCCCTACGAGGGAAACCTTAGGCCAAGAGGGCCAGCAGCAGGAACCCTCCGATTATCGCCAGTGGGACCCAGATAAACAACCGCTTGGTGTAGGCTCCCTCGGTACGGGTATCGAGTTTGAGAAGCCCCAGCAGCCCGGCAAGTGCCGCCAGCAGGCCGCCCGAGCCGACGGCAACCACCGCGATGCGCTCCTTCCGTTCGTAGGCCCGCCAGTAGCTGAGGAGAGTGTCGCGGGCGTGGGCGTCGATTTCGAGCAAGACGTAGAGCGTCTTCATGTTGTCGTTGACGCTCGAAACGACCGTCTCGTAGTATTCTTCGCGAACCATCTCCCGAATGAACGGTGGCGAGATGCCGAGCCGCGTGAACGGTGGACGACTCGCGCGGCCATGCATCTCGGCATCCGCTTGCTCGCCAACGTATTGCTGCACGGCCGATTCGATTTCGTGGCCAATGGCCTTCTGGCATTCGCCAACGGTGTCGTACGGCCCCGCCTGCAAGACGCGGCGATAGACATGGCCGACGCGCTTTGGTGGCGTGGTGACCCAGGCTGGTTTTGACGGTTCGGCTGCCGGGGTGGGAGCTGGAGCGGTTTCTTCGCTGGATTCGTTGGCGTCGCTGCTAGCCTCTGCTTCGGCCGTGTCGACTTCGTCAGCTTTCGTGTCGGGTACTTCGATTGCGTAGGGTGTATTGACGTAATCGCCAACATACATTGGATCGAGGGTGGTGCCGGAAGAGTCGATCATCGTCACTTGTGCTGGCCATCGCGCGGATTGATACGAAACAAACATCCAAACGACCGGCAGGCAGAGCACCGCCAACCCGATGCCCATGCCGCCCTGTTTGAAAGCGATGAACACCACACCGGCAAACACGAACAATGCGAACAGCCCGACGGGAGCCAGCAAGAAAACGTCCGGGTCGCGGACAACGGGATTCACCCCGACCGCAAGCAGGAAAAATACACCGGCTCCCGCAAGCAGGAAAATACCAATGCCGCGCGTCTTGCGATTCGCCAGCAATGTACCGACGAGCACCACGCCGCCGACCAACATGCCTAGCAGTACAAGGAGTACGAGCAATCCGATTATTGGTACTGACATTGTAGGTTCCACCACGTTCATGATCTCAAGCTCCTCAAGCGGCGAGGTTTTCGCCTGCGTGCGTTTTGCGTCTGCTCGGCGGGAGCCAGGGGCTGACGAGCTGCGTTGCGACGGCGATCACACCCGCCACCGCGACGCCGGTCGGTTGAGGGTACCAACAAACCAGGTGGGCGATCCACGCGCCACAAAGGCAGAGACCGACGCGAACGAGGCTAAACCGCGTCCGGCGGGTGTACTCCGCCAAACGCCACCAGCGGAGCATTAAAAACATCAGCGAGAAATAGGCGACCGACAGCATCACGTCGGGTGCGAAGCTCTGCGGCATGTTTTCCGATCGATTGGAATCGAAGAGGTTGGCAAGCATCGAATCGTGGTAGCGAATGCCAAAGTCAACGTCGTACGGCAAGCCCATGAGCAGCGTTTGCGTCAATCCGGTGGCCAAGAGGCCAACTCCCGCCCCGGCGCCGAGCAGCAGGATCCTCAAGGGAACCTGGTCTTCGAATTTCCCTTCCGTAAATTTACTGATCGCTAGAATCGCCCAGCAACCAACCGTACTGACGACGGAAAGCCAAAGGCCGATCGGAACGGGCTGGCTCCCTCCTGCCGCACCGAGCGCCAGCGCCACGAGTAGGGAAAGGAAAGTGCAGACGACCCCGACCAAGACCATCGACGAGAGCAGCTCGGTCGATTTCTCTCGCAGCGGTTTGGCAACGAGTTCTTTGTGGACCTTTTCGCGCCAGTTCATCCGCAACTGTCGCCGGGCGATGGCTTGTTCACGGCGCGTTGGCGGAATTCGTGATGGCGCCTCCGCGGAAGGTCCTCCGTTGGGCGGCTCGGAGTGACCGATCTTCCCACTCGCGGGTTGCTTCGCGTCACTTCGACTGGAAGGCTGAACGAAAGCAGACCAAAAAACATAGTAGAACAAATAGACAATGCCGAGTCCGACAGCCATCGAGCCCCAGGCTCCAACACTCACGACCGCCGCTCCGACGAGGAAAAACAGCAGCAGTGCCTTGCCAACCGGGTTGAGTGGCCAGTCGTACCAGCTATCGACCATGCCGTTCCAACTCGTGCTGAGCCATTCGTAAAGTGGTTCGCGTTGGCTCGGTTCGGCAGGAGTGCGTGCGGGAGTGTTGTCGGGTAGGCCGCGGACGGATGTGTTTTGGAAGAGATGCTCGCTACCGATTCCGTCGGCCGACGCCTCGGAATTCGTCCAACTTTCGACTTTCTCGCGGACCAGCGGCTCGACACGACGGCCGCCCGGAAGCAGCGAGAGCATTTCGTTCACACTGCCGATGCGCACCTCGGGGTCCTTCGCCAGCATTCGCTGGACAATCTCCCGATAAGGGTCGTCGAGCATCTCGAGATCGGGCTCCGCCGTAAGGTGCTTCATCAGCACTTCGCCAACACTTTCGCCCTCAAACGGGACATGGCCGGTGAGCATCTCGTAGAGGAGGATGCCGAGCGCGTAGGTGTCGATCTCGCGACCGTAGCGACCGTTGGCAATCTCGGGGGCCATGTAATGAACGGTTCCAACGCTCTCGGTCTGGCCGCTGCGTTGACTACAAGAAATGAACTTCGAGAGTCCGTAGTCGCCAATTTTGACCGTCCCCCCCTCCCCTTCGTCCTCATCGAAAAAGACGTTCCCCGGCTTGAGGTCGCGGTGGACGATGCCATGGTCGTGCAAGTAGGCGACTCCTGCGCCGATGCCGCGCATCCATTGCAATACCCGATCGACCGGCATCCCGTTGGGGTGGCGGTCGATGGCCTCTTCGAGCGACTCGCCCGAGACGTACTCCATGACCACCCACTGATCACCGAGCGAGTCGGTTCGGATATCGTGGATGCCGATGAGGTTGTTGTGCTTGAGGTTAAGGCAGTGGGTAACGCCTCGGATTTCGACGTCAAAATTTCTCCGGATCAGCTTGAGCGCCACCTCTTTGCCCGCGTCGCTGGTTGCAAAGTAGACTTCGCCGAATCCTCCACGACCGACACCCCGCTTGAGAGTGTAGCCTTCGAGCGGTTTCGAACCGGTCGGATAGAGAAACTTAGCGGAGGCCAGGCGCGCGCTCTTTTCGGGAGGCTCGGTAACCCCTGGAGGCTCGAGCGGTTCGTCGGATGGCGGGGTGCGCAGGTCCATGAGGGAAGCCGAAGGGTTCTCCAAGAGTAAGGGTTGATTGTCCATGATAGCTGCAAGGGGCTCTCTGCATCTAGTTCGCCGCCGCCGGGCGGATATTGGGGACAAGCCGAAAAATCCCCTCTGTTTCCCGGCTCGGGGACGAGCGGGCTCACCACGGGGGCCAGTTACACCTGTTCGAGACTCAATGCAAAACTCTCGCCCTCCAGTCGGGAACCGAGGGGCAAGTCGGCGGGGCCAGCAACTTCCACCACCTCGACGCCATCGATCGATATCGGTTCACTCGCCCGGACAGCAAGTCCTTCGCCCTTGCGAAACAATACCACGTCGCCCCCCCAGCCTCGGCATTCGATATGGCAATGCGACTTGGGGCCGAGGACGCAACTATCGGCCATGAGTAGCACGGCGTCGGCGCGAGGCTCGGTACGATGAGGGCTCGTCAGCAAAAGCCGGGCCGTGGCGCTCAGGGCGTGGGGCATGGTGAACTTGATCCGCACGGTATCGCCAAGCTGAATCTCCTGCTCGCCTCCCAGCACCGTCGGCCCGGTAAGCGGCCGACCGTCGATGGAGACTTTGCCGAGCGGCTCGATCGTGTAGGTGCCTGCCTCACGACGAAGGATGGCGTGGCGACGGGCCAGGTCGGCCCGAATCGGTAGGGCGATCACCGAATCCTTTGCCGGATGCCCCAGAACGACTTCGTCGTCGGTGCAAACCAAGTACCCGCCGACCGAGTCGACCCAAATCATAAAGCGGCTGAGGGCGGCGGAGCTTGGCATGGTGTCTTTGAGGAAAAGTGGACGAGTCGCGGCCGCCGTTTGCCGAAGCGTGAGCGACACGAATTCTCTGACACCAGGCTCGTAGAGGGCCGTCTCGCCGAGCGCTGCGTCGTCACTCGGGCTTGTTGAAAACCTCGGGCTTGTTGAAAACATAGATCCCCCGCTCCTTCCGATCAACCGACGAAGACGCAAGCGGACGGCCTGCGTCTTCGCGGATCGTTGCTGGCCCGCCTACTTGGCTTGTGTTTCCCTACTTAGAGTCGAAGCTCACCGTGGCAACTCCCCCACTTTCGCTCCCGAGGTCGAAGTAGGACGCCACCTGTTCGGTGATCTCGGCGCTATCGGACGCATCCAACGGGATCTCGGTCACCACGTCGATGTTGGCGTTGGCAAGCTTCGCCTTCACGTCGAGTGAAGTGCGGATGTCGGTGATGAGCTGCTTGGTGCGGGCGAGCTGCGTGTTGTCGAAGACAAAGTCGCTCGAAGCTTGCGCCACTTCCACCAGTTGCCGCTTCGCGTCGAGATTCATGAGGTCGGTTTGCAGTTGCTTTTGTGCAGCAACCATGGCCGTGAATTTTTCGCGAGCTGCATCGAGGTTCGCCTCGCGAGCATCGCGCATCTGCTGGAGGCTCGACAGCGTTTCGTCGTCGACTTTGAAACGGGCAAATCGGGCACTCAAGTCACGCTCGACGTCACTCCGCTGAAAAGTTCGCTTGGCGTAACGGAAGACGCTTTTGCCCGAGGTTAAGTCGGATTGCAGTTGCAGGATCTCGGCTTGGAGTTTCTGCCCCTTCCGCTCGCTCTGAGCGATTTGCTTGCCGAGTTGCTCCAGGGCCACCTCTTCCTTGGCAATCACATGCATCGACTCGCGAATCACGGGCGTCAAGTCGGCGACCATGTCTCGGGCTCGGTCGATCTGAAAATCAGTCGGCACCGAGTCTTTCACACTCTGCGAAACCCGGTTGCAAGAGGTCTTGAGATAACTAACGACATCGCGGCCAAACAAGAGGCTCGTGACCAAACCGACCGCCAATACCGAAATCAGGGTTTTCTTAATCATGACGAAACTCCTCGAACTCCAAAAAAACAGGGAAACGTGAGGGGAGCCAACCACTCGAAAGTGCCGGTCCACTAGGAGATTCGCCGCGGCCGGGCGTATCTTTGGAGAATTTTTCAGTTTTCCAGAAACCAACGCGAGGCGAGCCGCAGGCGTAAGCCAGCGGAGGGGGCGCTTCTGCTGGCTAACAGTACCAACTCTCGGGTGGTAGGCTGCAAGAACCCTCCTCGGAGGGCTTTCGTAGGAAATTCACGCGAAAAATTCACCCTGGGAAAGGTCCTTGTCGATGACCCGCCACCTGTTTGCGATTCGGATTCTCTTCCTGCTCGTGGTTGCCGGCTGCGCCTCCCCAGCGGTGACTGGCCTGCCAAAGGAGGAAGTGGCCCGATACCGGCAGCAGTTCTTGCTTTCGGCAATGCCTGAGGAGGAAGCCCAAACGGTCGTCGAATACCGCGATGCGATCCCTCTCTCGGCTTCCGTCGCGAGCGACCAAGAAGTCACACTCACGGGGGTCGTTGGCGGGATGCCCAATCCTTTTGGGGACGAACAGCCTGACTTCCCTTGGCGCGCTGGAGAAGCGGTCTTCTTCCTGGTCGACCCGACGACAGCCGCCCAGTTTGACGATCATCAGCACGCCGAGGGCGAAGAGTGCTCGTTTTGCGCTGGAAAGGCACGTAGCCTTGTTAACACCGTGGCGATGGTGGTGTTGCAAGATGCATCGGGGGCCCCGATCCCCCTCCGAGCCGACCAATTACTCGGGCTAAAAGAGGGCCAGACGGTGACGATTCGTGGAAAGGCAAGCCTGGTCGGGGAGCTGCTGATCGTCGACGCAAAGCAGATTGGTATCGCCAGGGGAGGAACGACCCATCCGTAACCCCTCGCCTTCTTGATCCAGGAGAACTGCAAAGTCTTTTTTCCCGAACCCTGGTGTTCTCTAGTCCGTAGGATGTGCATCAGGGGGGCTCTTTTCTAGGAAGGAGCC
>QIKP01000062.1 GCA_003233055.1 Planctomycetaceae bacterium | reverse complement strand
TCGATTCTCGGCAACTTCGGCCCTCGCAAACCTTTACGCATTTTACTCGTCGACGATTCCTGCCTGGTTTTGTCCTGACCGAGCGCGCTGTGCGAGGGTCGCTCAGCCCCGCACGACCCTATTAGAGCAGACTACCCCGCCGATACCACAAGCATTTTTGGGCCAACGTAGGGAGGGAACCGTTCGCCGTCAGAAGAAGGAACCACGAATCGAGCGTGTCGGGCTCTTCCTATCCTTTACGACTCATCCCTTACGACATTTATTAGTCGGCCCGGGTCCTTCTCGGCGTACATGCGTCGGTCGGCTTCGGCGATCAATTCGCGAAGCGAGTTGGAGCTTTCGGTCGAGAGCGCGAGCCCGATGCTCGCAGAAATTTGCACCGAACCTTGGGCAATATCAATCGGCTCCTCGGCCGCCTTACGCAATCGGCTGACAAGCGGAGTCAGTTCGTCCCGGTGAGTGAACCCTTCGACAAGTACCAAGAACTCATCCCCACCGAATCGAGCGATCAGGTCTCCCGATCGGACGGCACCTGCAAGTCGAGTCGCGACGGTGGCGAGGACTTGGTCGCCGGTGGCATGGCCCCAGCGGTCGTTGATTTGCTTAAAACCATCGAGGTCGATGAACAACACGGCGAGGTCGGCTCTCGCATGGGAGGGCTGCGCTTCGAGGCGCGCAATCCGCTGCTCCACGGCGGATCGGCCTGCTAAACCGGTAAGCGTATCGGGCGCGTCGGCCTGGCTTTCGATGGCTGGCAAATCGATTGCGGGAGAAGGGAGCAAGATCATCACCGCCGCCACCGGTCGGTCCTCCAACTGAAACGGGCGAAAGGCGACCGTCGCCTCGATCGTCGATTTCCCGGCGACGTTCCAAACGACAATTTTTCGCGAGCGCGCATTGGTCTCGGGCGACGCCCCTTCTCCGAGTGAAAGCCCCGGCGATAAGGCGTGCGCGGCTTCGTCGAATCCCTTCCAAGCGATGTTGGACCAGAGAACCTTTCGGGTCTTCCGTTCCACCACAGCGCAGGGATCGGCCGACTCTTCCAGAAGCTCCATAGCGATTTCGGTCGGAATCATGATGGTCGTTAGTACCTTGCTGCAACCTTGTCTACGTGAGGAAAACCACATACCGCAACCCGTCTACACCCCGTTATCTTGCGCTGCGCTGCCTTCGAAAAAACGGTTCTGCGTCGACAATAGTAAGGGAAAAACGAAAGTCCCCTGGTCCTGTCAACAATTTCTTTATTTTTTTGGGGGCATCGATCGACAACCGCCGTTTATGGATTATAATCGCCCCAGGTCAACATCGGGAATCGCAGGTTCCCAACCAGAATACAAATACCAGAATACACGAATAGCCAGAGTACAAAGTACGAGCGGAAGGTACTCACGGGGATCGGCAACGGTGTTGCCAATCCATGTATGAGAGTGTCACCCGGGGGGGGAAGTCCCGGCTTCAGGAACCCTATGCTATGGGGTTCTGCATCGGCATGGAAGCGACCATGCGATCTCGCACCGAAAAAAGACAGCTTGTCCATCGATTTTTTCATGGCCATTTGTCTACCGGCATCGTCTAATGACCTGAATGCGTACCGTTCGATAGAACGTGCCGCGCGCGGCAACGATCGGCGGCAATGATCGACCGTTGTGAAATTGATTGATAACAGACCTCCTTGACTCTACACCACAAGCAGCACCTTCCATGGCACTGGCAACCCTTCTACGGGATCTTCCGACTCGCATCGCAAAACGATTCCGGTCTTCCTCGACCTACCTTTTACCGGTCGACGAATTTCAACATGTGGCCCACTGCGAACGGATGCGCGTCGATCGCAATGGCTCGACGTTGTCGATCTTGTTGATTCAACTTGCTTCGAATAAGTCGGGGAAGAATGAACAAGCCGATCTATCCGAACTGCTGGAGGCGCGTCTTCGGCTTACCGACGCCGCAGGCCTATTGCCGGACGGTCGCATCGGCGTGCTGCTACCCGACACGCTGGAATCGGGTGGGTGGAAAGTAGCGGCGGACATTTGCGACCAGTACGAAGTCGGGCGTGATAGGCCTTGCTGCGAGGTGGTCGTTTACCCCGACTCCGGTGCGGGGGACACTCCGGCTGCGAATGGTGGGACGGGCGATGGCTCCCGGTCGGGTTTGGCAGTCGGCCCCACGACACGGGGGGAGGTGCTGTTTATCCAGCCTCCTTCGGCACTCAAGCGGACAATCGATATCATGGCCGCTTCGATCGGGCTTCTCTGTACCGCACCGTTAATCGCGCTGCTGGGACTTGCCGTTAAGACGACCTCCCCAGGCAGTGCTTTTTATTCCCAAGAGCGGGAAGGGCTTGGAGGGCGGCGATTCCGAATGCACAAGCTGCGGACGATGCGTCAAGACGCCGACCAGGTGAAGGACAACCTCCATCACCTCAACGTGCAGGATGGACCTGCGTTTAAAATCCACCGCGATCCTCGGACCACGCCGCTCGGGCATTTCCTTCGGCGACTCAGCTTGGACGAGCTGCCCCAACTTTGGAACGTCCTGAAGGGGGATATGTCGCTCGTGGGGCCCCGTCCGCTACCGACCGAGGAATCGATGCTTTGCACGTCCTGGCAGCGGCAAAGACTGCGAGTTATCCCGGGATTGACCTGTACTTGGCAAATTCGTGGGCGAAATGTTGTTTCTTTCGACGAATGGATCAGAATGGACTTAACGTACATCCGCCGTCAGTCGGTCTGGTACGACGTCTCTCTGATCCTCCAAACGTTCCCCGCCCTGCTGCTTTCCAAAGGCCCGCGATAATCTGGCAGATTGTTTCCGACGTGCCGCAAATCGACTCCCCCCGACCTATGACGACACGTCCCCTTTCCAACGATCCGGCACCAGACCTCGACAAGCAGTCGGCCCGACTGTTGTTGTTGGCGTATGCGTGCGATCCGGCGAAGTCGATGGAGTCGCGACTCGGCTGGCACCGCGCGTTGCATGCTGCCAAGCAACATGAGGTTTGGGTGCTGCATGGTGGACAAACCCCGTCGGAAGAGCTGCAGCGGATCGCGGCGGCGGAGCAACCCGACGCCCGTCTGCACTTCGTCGCAGTCGACAACAGCCGACTAGGCAGCGCGGGCAATGATCTCTTCGATCTCTTTTGGCTCCGCTACCGCCTCTGGCACCGGCAAGCGTATCGCGTCGCCCGATCGCTACACGAGAAGTGGGATTTTTCGCTGTTCCACCAAGTCAACTTTTGTGGTTACCGCGAGCCGGGAATCTCTTGGCAATTGGGAATTCCCTTTATTTGGGGTCCGGTCGGCGGAACGCAAAACCTTCCGCTACGTTTCCTGACGCAGTGCGACCTGAGGGGGGGCCTCCGAGAGGTGGTTCGCAATCTGGGCAATGCGATGCAGCTCCGTTATTGCCCGAGGGTTCGCGCAGCAGGTCGGGCCGCGTCGACCGCGCTCGCCGCGACGCGGGTCGCCCAAACGGACCTCGCCCGATGGCATCGCATCCCGACGGTTCGGCTCTTGGAAATCGGCGTGGAAGAGCCCGACGACACCGACCGTACTCCGCGGGACCCCGACAAGCCGTTTCGTCTTCTTTGGGCCGGTCGCCACCAAACCTGGAAGGCGCTGCCGCTGTTGCTCCAAGCACTCGCGAAACTGCCGAGCGATTGCGACTACGAACTACGAGTGCTGGGCGTCGGGCCCAGCAACCGGCGATGGAGACAGCAAGCGGAGAGACTCGGGCTCCTGCCGCGAATCACTTGGGCAGGATGGCCCGATTCGTACGAACAGACGCTTCCCCACTACCGTTGGGCGGACGCCTTTGTCTTTACGAGTCTTCGCGACACCTCCGGAACCGGGTTGCTTGAATCGCTCCAGATGGGAACGCCGATTATTGGGCTCGACCACCAAGGGGCGTCCGACATCATGACGCCCGATTGTGCCCTCCCCATTCCGGTCGAGACGCCTCAGCAAGTGATCGGCGACCTCTCGCAGGCGATCGAACGGCTATCGGGCGACCCCCAGGCTTGGCTGGCGATGAGCAAAGCGGCAAAAAATCGGGCTCAACTCTTCCGTTGGGACCGGCTGGGAGACAGAATGGAAGAAGTCTATCAGCAAGTGCTCGCGGCCGCGGTCGAGCAACAGGACGATCGGGTTGCCGCCGGGGATCGGTGCCCACCTCCCGACTCTTTTTCGATGGCAACAACGCACGCAACCGCTGGAAGCTTCCGTTGACCCGGTCGCGGCAGGCGGAGATGAGAGGCGGAGACGAGAGACCGACGTTTTTTTCTTCCTTAATCGTAGGGACCACCCATAACATGGCGACTCGTAGCTCCTCCAGCATATCCTTAGGCGGCGTGATGGAAATTCTGTTTCGCCACAAGTGGAAAGCCATCCTGATTCCGGCAATGAGCCTCTTGATCGCGGTGACGGTCGTCCTTTTCTTTCCGCGCACCTACCATTCCGAGGCAGTGCTGTTTCTTCAGATCGGACACGAATCGGTAGGGATGGACCCGACTGCCACGACCGGCCAAACCATCGCCCTGCAACAAAGCGGACGAGACGACGAGGTAAAATCGGCGGTCGACATCATGCGAAGCCGCGGCATACTGACCAAGACGGTCGATGCCTTGGGGGCGGAGGTTGTCCTCGGGAACACGGATCGTGAGAGCAGCGATGAGGACGCAACGAAATTGCACGCCGTTGCCCAACTGCTCCAGTCTGCGATTGGCAACGTCATCGGTGCCCTGAAAAGCATCGATCCGATCTCCGAACGTGAGGAAGCGATCATCACGCTGGGAAAGAGTCTGTCGATCGACACGAATCGGGGATCGACGGCGATCGGAATCGACGTTGAGGCCGAGACGCCCGAGCTCGCACAGACGATTCTGACCGCATTGATTCAAACCTACCAAGAAGAGCATTCCCGCGTTCATCGCAATCAAAAATCCCAAGCGTTTTTCCAGGGCCAGCACGACAAACTTCAAGAACAACTCGATAACGCCAAGCAGGCGATTTACGAAGCGAAAAATGAAATGGGGCTTGCGTCGATCGAAGGGCGCCGAAATGCCCTAGAAAAGCAAGCAGCCGCGATCGAGATGGCAACCTACGAGGCGGAGCAACAGTTGGCTGGAGCGACTGCCCAGGTCGCGCATCTTCAGCAGGAGCTATCGACGATGCCCGATCGAATCGCCACTTCCAAGACCCTTCTTCCGAACGAAGGGGCCGACCTGCTACGTCAGGAACTTTACTCGCTAGAGATCCGAAGAGCCGACTTCACGGCGAGATTCAACGACACCCATCCACTGGTCGTCGCGGTAACCAGTCAGGTCCAGAAAGCCCAAGAAGTGGTCGATGCCCAGCAGAAGCATCGCCAGGAAACGGTGGACGACGTGAACGTGGTTCACCAGGACCTCTCGCTCAATCTCAAGCAGCAGCAGAGCCTTGCCGCTGGACTAGAGTCCCGCCTCGAAAAAATCGAGTCGCAGTCGCAGGTCGTGCTGCAAGACGTTCAGCTCCTCAACCAATACGAGGTCCGCATCGATCGGTTGCAACGTGAGGTGAACCTGCGGAAATCGAAGTTCTTTAAATACGCGGGAAATCTCGAGCAAGCGAGACTCAACCAAGAACTGGAAGAGCAACGGGTCTCCAATGTCTGCATCTCGCAGGAGCCACTCCTGATTGAAAAGCCGGTGAGTCCCTCGAAGGCGTTGGTCTTGCTTGCGTCGTTGTTTCTAGCGACTGCGGGGACAGGGGCTGCGATTTTGGCCAGCGAACGGCTCCACGAGAAAATCTCCGACGAGCTGCCACACGATGAATTGCTCGACCTGCCCGTTTACCGCTCGCTGGAAAAAATCGGATCACGTGAGCCGGTCCTTGCCCCGAAGTAGCCTCGCCTCGAAAAAGTGCGAGCCGCACAGACGTCTGCCGGTCACGCTGCTGGTCTTTCGTCGTCCAACGATTGTTCCATCGGAAACCCCCGATGGCTCACGGCTCTCCCCCATGCTCTCGAATCCGATGCTGGCACCAACGATTACTAGTCCCCCTTTGCGCGACGTTCCTCCCCTTCGCTTGCGACACCGATCTTGAGCCCGACTTCCCCTCCCTCTGCCGAATGCGCCACCGCCCCCCCTACGGAGCGGCCCTCCCTGCTTAGCAGTACTTGGTCACAGGGTCTTTTTGCGCTGGCCGACCAGGCGGTAGTGAGTTTGGTGAGTGCGCTCACGACGATCATTGTTGGACGAGCCTGCACGAAGGAGGCACTCGGGATTTTTTCGCTCGGGACCACCTTGCTTTGGCGGGCCACCGGCATCCCCGGCGCACTGGTCTGGAGTCCTTATACCGCGAGGTCAGTCCACCTCTCCCCTAACGCACTCGCTCGCTACGCTGGCAGTTCGGCGGTCCATGCGATCTCGCTTGCGATCCTTCAGGCGGTGGTTTTGGCTTTTGCGTTCGTGCTCTGCCTACTTTTTGGATCCCGGTTTGACCTACCAACTTGGCTCGCCCCGTTGCTCCTAGCGCTGGCACCGCTGCTGTTGGGAGCCACGCTCCGCGAGCATGCTCGCCGCATCTCGATCGCTGATTTCTGCGGACAGCGATTGCTGGCCATCGACCTTCCGATCGGCCTGATACAGCTTACGGCGCTTTTGCTCCTCTGGCGAAGCGGCCATCTCACGTTTGCGGTCGCCCTGGCCACGATAGCGGCTGCGTCGAGCCTCAGTCTCTTCTGGTTTTGGTGGGAGTCGCCTCGATGGAAAATCCGCTGGCGAATGGTGAAGGCCCACTTCGCCTCCAATCTCCATTTTGGTGGCTGGCTCCTTGGCATCGCGATGGCTTGGCTCGTCTGCGATCTGACACTCCGTGGCCTCCTCGCCTGGTTCCATGGCATCGACGAGGTCGGCACGTTTGCGTCGGCCTACCTTATCGTCAGCCTCATCAATCCGGCCGTCGTCGCCGCGACCACTTTTTCTCGGACGGTCGCCGCTCGCCTCTACGCCTCCCAAGGGTACGCAGGCCTTCTACGATTTTCCGTCCAGGCTACCGTCGTCGCGGGTGCTTTGGCACTGATCGTGGCGGGACTCCTGGCCCTGTATGGCGACATGATCGTCTTGGCTCTCTTCAACAAACCGTACGCCGACGGGAAGGTGATTGGCGCGGTGTCGCTCGGCTTCTGCTTGCAGGCAGTTTCGATCCCGGTGGAGGCTTCCCAACTAGCACTCGAACAGGGACGCAACCTCTTTTTGGTGTCGGTCCTCCGTGTCGTGCTGGTCTTGACCGCCGGGATTCCCCTGGTCTGGTGGCTCGGGGCGGCGGGGATCGGGTGGACGATCGTCTTTCAATCGATCGCCGTGCTGATGGTCCACTGGCTCTTCTTTACCTGGAGGAGGAGCTCATGACATCTATCGACTCCCCTCCACTGCCCGCGGCTGGAAATCGCAAGCGGGCGGAGCGCTCGCCGATCAAGCTTGCCCTCCTCCTCGCGATCGCGCTGGTCGGCATCTACCACAACCAAGAAAAGGTCGGCGAGGATAGAAACGATTATGGACTCGCCACCGACCGGGTTGAAGAGCAGGACGTGACCGACACTCAAGTACAGGTCGGCTCGCGACAAAAAAAGATCGCCTTCGCCCTGCTCCTCTCGATCGGCATTTATCTTGCCCTGATCCTGCAGCCAGACGAAGTATGGCGTTCCAACCGACTCTTGTGGCTCATTGTCGGCGGCTTGGGATGGGTGGCCGCGAGTTTTCTTTGGTCGTCCGAACCGTCGCTAACGGTTCGGGAACTCTTTCGGTTGAGCACCGTCGTGATGATTGCGTATGGGATCGCCAAGAACTATTCCGTTCAACAGGCCATGTTCATCGTGCTGGTGATTACCAGCGTGTCGGTGCTGACCGCCTTCGCTGCGGAGCTGGCGGCAGGATGCCTGGTGCCTTGGGTCGCCGATTACCGATTTCAGGGTGGCATGCATGCCAACATGGTTGGCCTACACGCGACGATCATGGTGATTGCCGCCTTTGCCTGCATGAACGAGGCAAAGCAAAAGCAAGTCTTCGTGTTTCTCATCGCCCTGGGTGTATTGGCACTAATCCTTACCAAATCGCGCACTGGTGCGGCGGCTTGCATCGTCGGGTTTGCACTCCTCTTCTCCTTGCGGCTCGATCCACGTCGGGTAGTCATCTTCTGGTCGAGCCTCGTCACGTTCGCCGCGGTCGTTGTCTTGGCACTGGCAATTGGCGGGTCGGAGTGGCAGCGTTCCTTCGGGGGAGCGGCGGCGATGGGGCGTAACGAGGAAATTGGTTCACTCACGGGGCGACTTCCTTTGTGGAGCTACTTGTCGGGATACGTCCGAGAGCGTCCGCTAATGGGGTACGGATACGAAGGGTTCTGGACCGGCGAGCGCCGGCTGGCGGTTGGCGAAGTGCTGATTTGGTACCCGTCCGACGCCCATTCGATCTATGTCAACACAACGCTCGAAGTCGGCCTGATCGGCTCCGGGCTCGCACTCGCGACCCTCCTGGTTGCCTTCGTCTTGCTACGAAAGGCCTACCGCGAAACCGCCGTTGATGGCTACGCCTTTTTTGCTGCGCTGATCGCGGTTGCCCTGTTCCACGGGATAGCCGAATCGGCCTGCTCTTCCGCTCGCGTTGCGGGACTCTGCATCGGTACGGGAGTGTTCATTGCGGCGGGATGGCATGCGAATCGCTTGCCAGTGACTCTGGCAGCCCCCTTGCGCGCATCGCCTCCCCGAACGGCCCTTTGAAAAACTGGTCCATTGTCAGAGAAATCCTTGTTTTTTAGCCTTATCTCCTTTCCAAGCAGCATCCTAGCGACAACAATGAACGCTTCGTCAAAATCCTTACCATCGCCCCCGGGGGGGGGATCCATGCCCAAAGTTTCTGTCTTAATGACCGTCTACAATGGCATGCCCTATTTGCCAGCCGCCGTCGAGTCGGTGCTGGCGCAGTCGTTCGATGACTTCGAGTTTGTCATCGTCGACGATGGTTCCAACGACGAGACACCCGCCTACCTCGCTAGCCTTACCGATCCTCGCGTGCGCGTTTACGAGCAAGAGAACCAAGGGACCGCCGTTGCGGCCAACCATGGTCTGCAACACTGCACGGGGGAATTGATCGCCCGAATGGATTCCGACGACGTGAGCTTGCCTCACCGTCTTGCAACGCAGGTCGAGTTCCTTCACGACCATCCCGAGGTGGGGCTTGTTGGCGCGCAGATGGTCCCGCTCGGCGATGCGGGTGCTGGCCCTAGCTTGAATCTTCCGACGACCCACGAGACGATCTTTGCTGCCATGATGGAAGGGCGACATGGACTGGCCCACGCCTGCATCCTGTTGCGTGCGGACCTTCTGAAACAGATTGGCGGATACTGGTCGGTCCCCCTGCAAGACGCCTGGGACATGATGATCCGAATCGGCGAAGTCTCCGAGTTAGCCAACATTGATGAAGTGCTCCACCAGTACCGCGTCCATCTCGGCAGCCTCAACGGCAAAGGCATGCGGCGGATGCGACTGAGCATTGACTATGCCCGAGAGCGGGCGCGACGCCGGCAACAAGGAGAGCCTGAAGTCAGCCACGAGCAGTTTACTGCTGAGCGAAACAGCCGGCCGCTGCTCGCGCGCACGGCCGAAGCGATTGACCTTCATTCGCGTTGCCAGTATCGCCTGGCCCTTGCCGAACTCTATGGTGGTCGGGCCATGCGTGGTTACCTTCGGATCGGCTGGGCAGCGTTTCTCGCGCCGCGACTCACGCTCCAACGCGTCGGGCGAATTCTCCATGAACGACTCCTGAAAAAAAAGACGAAGCAACTAGTCGGTGTGAGGTAGCTCGGATCAGGGAGTCAAAGAAGAGGGCCTGCTTCCCTCTGGAGTCCCGTTCCCGACGCCCGAATAAATCTCGCAACTTACCAGCAGACTACTTTTAGAAGATGCACCTTAGGAAAGACAAGCCACGATGAGTATTGCTATTATCACGGGATCCGCAGGGCTGATTGGCTCCGAAGCCGCCCGGTTCTTCGCCGGAGAAGGATTCGATGTTGTCGGCATCGACAACGACATGCGGGCGGAGTTTTTCGGCGAGGAAGCCTCGACCCATTGGAACCGGCGCAAGCTCGAAGAGCAGTTGGGCGATCGCTACACCCATGTCGACATCGACATCCGAGACGACTCGGCCATCGAAAGCCTCTTCGATCGCTACGGCGCGAACGTGGACTTGGTCTTGCACACCGCTGCCCAGCCTTCCCATGACTGGGCCGCGAGGGACCCGAAAACCGACTTCGGCGTCAACGCCACCGGCACGCTCAACCTGCTCGAAGCGGTCCGGTACAAGGCCCCCGACGCGGTCTTTCTGTTTACCTCGACCAACAAAGTCTACGGCGACTCCCCCAACCGTTTGCCACTCATCGAGATGTCAACGCGATGGGAGATCGACCCCGACCATCCCTACGCGATCGGCATTCCCGAGGACTTCTCGATCGACCAGTCGATGCACAGCCTGTTTGGCGCGTCGAAGGTGGCGGCCGACCTGCTTGTGCAGGAGTATGGCCGGTATTTCGGCATCCGCACCGCCTGCTTCCGTGGCGGTTGCCTCACCGGCCCGAGCCACTCTGGCACGCAGCTGCATGGCTTCCTCGCCTACCTGATGAAGTGCGCGGTCACGGGGACTCCTTATACGGTGTTTGGCTACAACGGCAAACAAGTCCGCGACAACATCCATAGTGCGGACCTGATTCGCGCGTTTTACGAATTCTACAAAGCCCCCAAGACGGCGGCCGTTTACAACATTGGCGGCGGGCGCCACAGCAACTGTTCGATGGTCGAAGCGATCGACCTTTGCGAGAAGATCGTTGGTCGAAAAATGGACTGGACTTACAGCGAAAAGAACCGGGCGGGAGACCACATCTGGTGGATCAGCGACCTTTCTCGCTTCCAAACCGACTATCCGCAGTGGCAACAGCAATACGACGTGCCCGACATCCTCCAAGAAATCTACGACGTCAATATCGAGAAGTGGGCCGAGGTGAGTGCCCTATGATCGACCATGGAAAACATAGCATCCTCGGCGTCCGCGTCGACGCAGTCGACTACCAAGGTGCCGTGCATCGTATCGCCGAGGCGGCTCACCAGGGCGAGTCGATGGCCATTTCGGCCCTCGCCGTCCATGGACTCATGACGGGGGTGCTCGATCGGTCGCATCGGCACCGGCTCAATCGGTTTGAGCTGATCGTCCCGGACGGGCATCCTGTTCGTTGGGCCCTGAACTGGCTCCATAAGACCAAACTGGCCGACCGAGTCTACGGGCCCAACCTGATGCTCGAGGTCTGCAAAAATGCGGCCGAGCAAGGGCTCCCGATTTTCTTGTTTGGTGGCGACCAAGCGCTCTTGGGCGACCTCGAATCCCGACTCACCGAACAATTCCCCCAGCTACAGATCGCCGGCAAACGAGCCTCCAAGTTTCGGACCCTCTCGGAAGACGAACAGCAAGAACTGGCGAAAGAGATCAACCAGAGCGGCGCACGCATCTTGTTCGTTGGCCTGGGTTGCCCCCGACAAGAGGTGTTTGCCTACGAAATGAAGGAGCGCATCGCGATGCCCATGCTGGCGGTCGGAGCCGCTTTTAATTTCCATGCCGGGCAGTTGTCGCAAGCACCGACCTGGATGCAAGATCGAGGCTTAGAGTGGCTCTATCGACTTTCCAAGGAACCACGACGATTGTGGCGGCGATACCTTTACCTCAATCCGCTTTACCTATCGCTCCTTGGTTTGCAGCTACTCCGGATTTATTCCATCGATCCCGACATCAACGATCCTCCCGCTGTGGAAATGAGCTACGGATAAAATCCGACATCAAAAACCGCGACCTCGATAAACACTGTTACCCCCACACCTGTGATGAGACCATGACGCCTAAAACCACCCTTCCTGGCTACGAGTCAGCCGGCCAAGATTCCTCCTTCGACACCTCGTGCCCGACCCTGCCTACTCGGCAGAGGGTCGTCGTGGTGCTGCCTGCCTTTAATGAAGCGGAGGCGCTCACCCCGCTCTTGGAAAGGATGCGTAACGACATGCGCGAGGCGGGCCTCCAGTACGAGGTCGTGGTCGTCGATGACGGCAGTTCCGACGAAACGGCCCTGGTCGCCAGCCATGCCTCCTTCGACATGCCGGTTACCTGCGTCTGCCATGAGAAGAACCAAGGACTCGCTGCGGCGATACGGACCGGCTTTCGTTCCGCACTGGCGATCACCTCGCCTGGGGATGTGATTGTCACCCTCGACGCGGACAACACCCACCCTCCGGCGACCATCGCCCGACTGGTCCAAATGATACGTGAAGGACACGACGTGGCGATTGCCTCGCGCTACCAAGCTGGGTCGCGCGTCCTGGGCGTGCCCATGCACCGCAATTTGCTGAGCCTCGGGGCCCGGGGACTGTTCAAGGTCTTCTTTCCGATTCGGGGCGTCCGCGACTACACCTGTGGCTTCCGCGCCTACCGGCAGGAGCTAATGCAAGCCGCCTCGGATTATTACGGCGACCAATTCGTCAGCGAACAAGGCTTCTCCTGCATGGTCGACGTGCTGCTGAAGCTCCGCCGATTCCGCCCCCTCATGGGCGAGGCTCCCTTCATCCTCCGGTACGACCAAAAAGGGGGCGTTAGCAAAATGCGAATCACCAAGACCATCTGGGAGACGATTACCCTGATGGTCCGCCGACGTGTCAAGAAACTTTAGAGCCGTTCCCCTTCGAGTCTTCCGCTTTCCCCCACCCCACCCCGATTTCGGGCTAACACCGTCGGGATGGCGAAACCGGTCTGTGCGACACGCACGAAGGAAGCGGAGAAGAGAGCTGGCCTGGCCACTTCCCACGGAGACGCACGAGCAACATGAACCGTAGTGAACCACCAAAATCATCCCGCCAGCATTGGGCCATCGTCGGCGGCGGCATGATGGGGATGACCCTCGCGCATCGCCTCGCCGAGCGCGGCGAGCAGGTCACGATTCTCGAGGCGGGATCGACGCTCGGCGGGCTGACCAGCGCCTGGAGCTTGGGCCAGGTCGTCTGGGATCGGTACTACCACGTGACGCTCCTCTCCGATTCTTACCTCCTCGGTCTGCTACGCGAGATCGGGCTCGAAAAGGAAATGAAGTGGGTCGAAACCAAGACCGGTTTTTACTCCGATGGCCGACTCCACTCGATGAGCAACACGATGGAGTTCCTCAACTTCCCCCCCCTCACCCTCCTTGAGAAACTTCGCCTCGGCGGAACCATCTTCTACGCTTCGAAGATTCGCAACTGGAAGCGGCTCGAAAAGATGCCCGTTGCCGATTGGCTGCGGCGCTGGAGCGGCAAAGGAACCTTCGAGAAAATCTGGCTACCGCTGCTTCGAGCCAAACTGGGCGAAGCCTACAAGACCACCTCCGCAGCCTTCATCTGGGCCCACATCAATCGGATGTACAAAGCACGGCGAAGTGGACTTAAAAAAGAGATGTTTGGCTACGTCCCTGGCGGCTACGCTCGAGTCCTCGATCGTTTCACTTCGGTATTGGAGGCCAAGGGAGTCGAAATCACCTGCGACGCAGCGGTCCGAAAGGCGACCGCCACCGGCGACGGCCAAGTCGATCTCTCGTTCGCCTCGGGCGAAACCAAGACGTTCGACCAGGTGATCTTCACGATTCCCTCGCCCCACGTCGCAACGGCTTGCCCCCAACTGACCGAAGAAGAACGAGAAAAGTTCACCAGCATCGACTACTTGGGAATCGTTTGTGCGTCGCTGCTGCTCAAGCAACCAATCTCGAAATACTACGTCACCAACATTACCGACACCTGGGTCCCCCTCACGGCGATCATCGAAATGACGACCATCGTCGACCGAGAGGAGTTGGGAGGCCATTCGCTGGTCTACTTGCCGAAGTACCTCGCGCCCGGGGATGAGACCTTTGAGCTTTCGGACGAAGAAATCGAAGAGCGATTCCTTTCGACGCTCGAAAAGATGTACGACGACTTTAGCCGCGACGACGTGCTCGCCTTCCGCGTCTCCCGGACCCGATCGGTGATGGCGCTGCCAACGGTCGGCTACTCCGATCGCCTGCCACCGATGAAGACCACGGTGCCAGGGATTTATGCCATCAACTCTGCTCACATTGTGAAAGGCAATCTGAACGTCAACGAGACGATCGAGATCGCCGAGGACGCCATTCGCGATCTGCTGGCACCTGTGATTTCTCCAGGCGAGCAACGTCCCTCGAACCTCCCTTCCATTCCCCCTGCTGACCAACGCGCTGCCACCGATGCCGAATCCGACACTGCCAAAAACGACCCTGCCAAAACCGATCGCGAGCTTATCGCTCGACCTTGACAACAAGTGGGCTTACCTTCGGACCCATGGCCTAGAGAGCTGGAAGGCTTCTCCGAGCTACCTTCGCGTGGTGAGCGACCGCTCCACGGAGTTCTTCGACCACCATGCGGTCCGAGCCACGGTGTTCGTGGTCGGCAAGGACTTGGAACAGCAAGAGGGCCGCGATGCGGTCGCCAACTTGGCCGCCGCCGGGCATGAAATCGCCAACCATAGTTACTGGCATTACCCTTGGCTCGACACGTTGCCCGCAGACGAATTAGAGCAAGAGGTGGCCGACGCCGAGGGGGCGATCGAATCGCTCACCGGCAAGAAACCGATCGGCTTTCGAGCCCCCGGTTTTAGCGGTTCGCCCCTGCTGCTAGAGATTCTCGCCCGGCGAGGGTACGCGTACGACGCCTCGACCTTTCCAACCGTCATTGGCCCACTCGCGGCATGGTACGCCCGGCTCCAGTCGTTTGGGAAGACGGAGGACCAGACCCGACAAAAGTTTGCCACCCTTCGGAGTGGTTTCGGCACCCTTGCGCCGCACGTGCTGCCAACTCCTGCAGGCCCCATTGTCGAAGTCCCCGTGACGACGATGCCGCTCTTCCGCCTCCCGATCCACATGACCTACTTGTTGTATCTTCGGCAGTTCTCGAAATCGCTTGCTTCGCTTTACCTGCGGATGGCGATTCGGCTTTGCCGACTTCGAGGTGTTGGGCCGTCGCTGCTGTTGCATCCGCTTGATTTCTTGGGGGGGGACGAAGAGCCCGAGCTGTCGTTCTTCCCAGGCATGCGGTTGCCGCTGGAGGTGAAGCGGGCGATGATGGACCAGATGGTCGGCCAGTTTTCGGAGCACTATGCGTTAGGCACCGTCGCCACCCATGCTCGTGCGGCTTCTCCTAACCTGTCGCCGGACACGCCCCAGACGGCTCCCCTCCCCCACGTCCACTAGCCCCCGTGACCCTCCCACCGATGTCTCGCTTCACGATTTTTCAAGACCGTCTCGAGTCCGTCGTGGCTTGGCGAACGGTGCAAGTGGTCTCTTGGATTGTCGTGGTGCTCGGCGTGGTCGTCGCGGCAAACCGAGCGGTGCGCCACTACCATCCGCCAGGTCCCTTTCATCCCCAACGGACGGGGTTCATCGAGTTCCACAACGGCATTTACCTACCCGCTCAAGCCTTCGCTGCCGGCGTGAGCCCTTACAGCGCCGAGTACGCCGAGACGTACCCCGTCGCCCGGCCAACGCCCGCCTACTCACCGCTGAATTTTGCGTACCACGTTCCGCTCACTTGGCTCCCCTTGCCGGTCGCGGAGTGGTTTTATTTTACGCTCATGGCCGCCCTTGCGATCGGGTTTGTTGGACTGCTGCTCCAAGACGCCGGTCTGCCGAGGGGGATTTGGTTGGGCCCGCTGCTGGCGTTCCTTGTCTGGTCCCGCGCGGGCCATGCGACGCTGTTGGGCGGTTACTTTACGTTCGAGCTGGTGCTAGGCACGGTCGCGGCGCTTCACTTCGCACGCACGAAGCCTTGGATCGCCGCCATCGGTATGGCTGTCGCGTCGGTGAAACCAAACTACTTCATTCCGTTGGCGATCCTGATGTTGGCCCGCGGCGACTTTCGCGCTGCAATCCGTGGTACGCTCCTTTCGGTCGTCGGCGCGATCGCTTCTGCAGCGTGGCTCATGCGTCAGACGGGAGTCGCGAGTTTCTTCCAAGACATCCAGGCGTCGCAGGCGATTCATCGTCACGACAATTATGAAACGCCCATCAATACCTGGACCCGCATTGATCTCGCTGCGGTGATCGGCAAGTGGACCGAGTGGAACCCGTCGGGGTCGACCTTGCTCGTACTCATGTTGCTCTTACTTGCCGTTCCCGTTGGATTGCTGTGGCGGAACCGAAAGGAGCCGACCGGCGCAACGCATCCGACCGGCAGTTTGATCTGTGTCGCGTCGCTCGTCGCCATCTATCACCAAATGTACGACGCCTTGTTGATCTTTCCAGCGTTGGTCGGCTTGCTCCTATCGCGGCAAAGTGCGTGGGGCCGAGTCTCTCCGTTGGTAAGATGGGGGGCAGCCGGTTGTTTGCTCGTCCCGCTTTACAACATCACTTCCACGAGATTTTTTCTCCAGCGATCCCAGCCAGGCGACCTCGATTTCCAGCTGCTCACCAGCACGAACGGTGTGGCGATGCTGCTCGGTCTGATCCTGCTCACGATAGCCGCTTATCAGGCCGGCACCATCCAATCCGCCGGCGGGCCCGCTTCAGCGGGCCGGTGCGGAAAGGACAGCTCTCTCGAAAGGTACCGTTCACGAAAGCCAAAGCCGAAAAACCACGAATCAACACAATAACGGCTATTCGTCCGATTCGTGGTTCCTATCTTTGGGTCGTGAACCTCTGGCCTGATTCTTTGCGCCTTGGCGCCTTCGCGTGAGGCTTATTTCTCCGGGCGATTGGGAGTCGGCAGCCGATTGTCTCACGCAAAGGCGCGGAGGCGCAAAGGAAGAAAAGAATTAGCCGCAGATCAGCGCCGAGGTTCGGTTGAAGAACGCTAGTGCGAGCCGCACACGCATGTTCCGGTCATGGCGCTGCTATTTCAGCGTCCAACGATTGCCTTAGCGGAACATCCGAGTGATCACTGCTCTCATCTTCTCTAATCGACGCTAATTTGATTCGTGAAAATTCGTGTCGATTAGCGTTCCCATCCCCCCTGCCCTCCGCTCCGATGCGCCTGCCGCTGAAGCGGCATCGCCAGGGCAAGGGAAAAACAGGGCGCGAACGGGGGATTTTTTAGGGGCGGTCTGGATTGCCGGTGCAGTCGGGGGAGGGGTTCTTGCACAATTCGCAGGCGGTTTTTCCTTCGCCGTCATGGAGATTGGCGAGCCCGCCGCAGGAGCCTTGCAGTCGGCGCCCCGCCACGATCACACCGATCGCCATGCCAGCCATGGCGAGGGCGAAGAGGAGTCCCGCGACGACGAATGTTTGCCAGGTCTTTTCGGAACTCGAAGATTTCGTTTCCGCGATGGGGGACTTCCATGCCTCGGTCGCCTGTTCGTGAAAATCGTCTCCTTGGCGATCGACCAGCAGCGCGGCGATCTCCCGTTTCTCGGCCCAGGCGAACCCGCGATCGGGGCCAAGCACCAGGATCGCTGTCGCCAGGGCGTCGGCTTCCATGCAGGTTGGGGCGCGGACGGTCACCGTGGCGAGCGAATGCTCGACCGGCCTTCCGGTCATCGGGTCGATCGAGTGAGAAAACCGCTTGCCTTCGTGTTCAAAGAAATTGCGGTAGTCTCCGGAGGTCGCCATCGCTTGGTCCGAGAGCGCCACGATTCGCCGATAGCCCTTCCGATTCGGGTCGGCCTGCTCGATGCCAATTTTCCAAGATTGGCCGTTCGGCTTGTGCCCTCGCGTACGGACTTCGCCACCGATTTCCACCATGTAGGCAGCGCAGCCAGCTCTGGTCAGTTGTTCGCCAACCGCATCGACGCCGTAACCTTTCGCCACGGCAGAGAGGTTGAGCCGGACACCACCGACCGACTTCTGGATCGCGGGGGGATCAAGCCGAGCTTCGACTTTTTGGAAACCGACCCCTTGGCGGGCGGCGGCCAGTTGTTTGTCGGTGGGAGGGTGGAACTTAGGCCCTTCGGTGCCGAAACCCCCCGGCCCGAAACCCCCGGACCCGAAACCCCAGAGATCAACGACCGGACCGATCGTCGGGTCGAACGCGCCGCCCGATTCGGCGGCCAATTCGAGCGAGTAGGTGACCACCTGGGCGAACTCCGGCGAGACGGGAAACCACTTGCCCGTTTCGGTGCTGTCGTTGAAACGGGAAATTTCAGAATCGCTGAGGAAGGTCGACATCGCTTGATTGACCGACGCAAGGCAATCGGTGATTCGCTGGCCCACCTCTTCCGCCAAAGCCTCCTCAGGCAGCACCGCCCGAACGCGAAACGTGGTGCCCATCGTTCGACCGGTGAACTGGGTGATCTCCTCGGCGGCGTGTGCAGAAGAAATTGCTATTGCCCAAACAACGAGGGGGAGCAAACGTCTAACCATTGGCCGTCTAGCCGGAGGTACACTTGCCTCCAGGGCCTGCGGACCGCGTGGCGGTCCGGCTATCGCGCATGATAGAAACTGGCGACACACACACCGCAAGGCTCACCCTCCGAAGTCGTCGTAGGCGATGTTTTCTGATTCGACACCCAGGTCGTCGAGCATCTTGAAGACGGCCTGGTTCATCATCGGCGGACCACAGATGTAGTACTCGATATCCTCCGGGGCGGGATGGTCTTTCAGGTAGTTTTCGAGCAGCACCTGATGGATGAAGCCGGTGTAGCCGGTCCAGTTGTCTTCGGGCATCGCGTCGGAGAGTGCGATGTTGAACTTGAAGTTGGGGAACTCTTTCTCGATCTCGCGAAAATGATCGACGTAGAACAGTTCCGTCATGCTCCGGCCGCCATACCAGTAGGAGACTTTGCGGTTGGTCTTTTGCTCTTTGAACAACTCAAAGATATGGCTCCGCAGCGGGGCCATGCCGGCACCGCCGCCGATGTAAACCATCTCGGCGTCGGATTCCTTGATGAAGAACTCGCCGTACGGGCCGGAGATGGTGACTTTGTCGCCTGGCTTTTGGTCGAAAATGTAGGACGACATCTTCCCGGGGGGGACGTCGGGGAGTCGCGGCGGGGGGCTGGCAATGCGGATGTTGAGCATGATGATGCCCTTCTCGCCCGGGTAGTTGGCCATCGAATAAGCCCGCGTCACGAGCTCGTCGACTTTCGAGACGTACTGCCAGACGTTGTACTTATCCCAGTCGGCTCGGTACTCTTCCTCGATGTCGAAATCTTTGTAGTTCGCGACATGGGGAGGGCATTCGATTTGGATGTACCCACCCGCCTTGAATCCGACATCTTCTCCCTCGGGGAGCTTGATCACGAATTCTTTGATGAAGGTCGCCACGTTGTGGTTGGAAAGGACCTCGCATTCCCACTTCTTGGTATCGAATGCCTCGGGCGGAACTTCGACCTGCATGTCTTGCTTCACGGCGACCTGGCAGGAGAGCCGGGTCCCTTCGCGCGCTTCGCGCTTGTTGATGTGGGTTCGCTCGGTCGGGAGGATGTCGCCCCCGCCGTCGTGGACCTTGACGGTACACTGGGCGCACGTGCCGCCACCGCCGCAGGCACTGGAGACGAAGATTCCCTCGCCCGCGAGGGCGCCGAGTAGCTTCCCGCCGGCGGGGACATGGATCGTTTTCTGTTCGTTGATGGTAATCGCGACATCGCCTGACGCAACGAGCCGCGACTTGGCGAACAGAATCACCAGCACCAGCGCAAGGATCACGGCCGTGAACATTGCGACGCCGAGGAAGATGGTCGTTATTTCCATTTTAGATATCCGAAGGGGTCGTAGCCAGACCGCGACGCGGCCGGGTGGTCACCGGCGGCCAGTCGGCTTCCGGCTTGCACTAGTTGTCACTCTGCCAAGTTAATTCCGCCGAACGACATGAAGGCCATCGCCATGAGGCCCACGGTGATGAAGGTGATGCCGAGCCCCTTGAGTCCGTCCGGCACGTCACTGTAGACGAGTTTTTCTCGAATGCCTGCAAGCGCGACGATGGCAAGTGCCCACCCAAATCCGGCACCAAAGCCATAGGCGACACTCTCGGGCAAGTCGTAGTTTCGCTCGACCATGAAGAGCGATCCCCCCAGGATAGCGCAGTTCACCGTAATGAGCGGGAGGAAAATGCCGAGCGTGTTGTAAAGCGCTGGGAAAAATCGGTCGAGGGTCATTTCGAGAATTTGCACCATCGCCGCGATGACGCCGATGTAGCTAATCAGGCCGAGAAATTTGAGATCGACGGCCGACAGATCGGTTCCGAAGACTTCGCCCAAAGAACCCTTTTTGAGCAGGTGGTTGAAGATCAAGTTGTTCGCGGGAATGGTGATCGTCATGATGGCAATCACCGCGATGCCGAGCCCGAAGGCGGTCTTCACGTTCTTCGAGACGGCAAGAAACGTACACATGCCGAGGAAGAACGCCAGCGCCAAGTTCTCAATGAACACGGCGTTGAGGACGATATTGAGGTAATGATTCAACGAATGACCAAGGAGCATGTCTAGCCCTCCGTTTCGACTTGGGCAGGCTTCACCGTGCGAAGCACCCAGATGAAGATACCAATAATGAAAAAGGCACTCGGGGCGAGCAGCATCATGCCGTTCGGCTCGTACCAACCCCCGTCCCGCGTGAGTGGCAAGATGACATGGCCCCAGAGTTTCCCGGAGCCGGTCAGTTCGCGAACGAACCCGATGACGACCAGTATCAAACTGTAGCCGAGGCCATTGCCGATACCATCGAGCAGCGAAAGCCAGGGCCCTTCTTTCATGGCAAACGCCTCGGCCCGCCCCATGACGATGCAGTTGGTGATGATGAGTCCGACGAAGACGCTCATGGTTTTGCTCACGTCGTAAGCAAACGCTTTGAGCACCTCGTCGACGACGATCACCAGCGAGGCGATGATGGTCATCTGCACGATGATGCGGATGCTGTTGGGAATCCACTTCCGGATCATGCTCACCGACGCGCTCGCCAGCGCCGTCACAACCGTCACGGCGATCGCCATCGTGACGGCCGTTTCGAGCTTGGTGGTGACCGCCAACGCCGAACAAATACCGAGTACCTGGAGGGCAATCGGATTGTCGTTGAAGAGCGGGTTGAGCAGAACCTCTTTCGGTTTTGGTTCGGCCATGGGGGGTATCCTGTTCGTCGTTTAGTCGTGTGTGTCGTTAGTCGCGTGGGGTTCGCTATTTAGTTCGTCTGGTTTTTCAAATAGGGTCCAAAACCGTCGTCCCCGAGCCAGTATTGCACGAAGTCCGAGACGCCGCGAGAGGTAATGGTTGCGCCGGAGAGCCCGTCAATCTGGTGGGCTACCTCGTCACTATTCGGATCGACCGATCCCTTGATGACTTCGATCGCCACGTTTCCCTGGTCGTCGAAGGCCAACTTGGGATGCTCTTTGTCGCTCCATTGGTTTTTCCACGATTGGTTGTCGACTTCGCCACCCAGGCCGGGCGTTTCGCCATGTTCGTAGAAGGTGATCCCTCGGATCGTCTTGCCATCGGCATCGATCGCGATGAATCCGTAGAGGGTCGACCAAAGGCCCTTGCCATAGATGGGCAGGACATACTGGGTGACCTCTCCGTTGTTTTTCGTGTCGTTCTTCTCGTCGTTTTTTTCCTTCATGACGAGGTAGACAAACGCGAGCTTTTCACGGCGGTCGCGGCCATTGGTGGGGCCGTCGGTTTGGATCTCGACGCTCCCCTCCTGGGTGTCGGCTGCCTCGCGGGCGTCGTACTGGTCGTAGGGATGCTCTTCGGAGTCCGGTACCACGTCGCCACTCGCAAGATCGACAAGGACTCGCCGGACGCGTGCTTGGAAGCGGGCGTTAATCTCGTCGGGCGTCGCTTTTTTGTCGGCAGGATTGGTGGAAACCAGCCCGGCAGCGGCCAGGATGTTTTTTCTCTTGTCGAGCTTTTTATTCGCCTCTTGCAGCGGGCGCAGCAGCACGGCGGCCGAGGAGACCAACACGGAGCAGACGACGCAGAGGACCAGCGCGACCAGCAAGGTTCCTAGGGTGGAATCACGTCCCATAATGTGCAAGCCTCCGCTTGATGTTCGCTTGAATCACGAAGTAGTCGATCGTGGGTGCCATGACGTTGCCAAAGAGAATCGCCAACATGATCCCCTCGGGAAAGGCGGGGTTGATGACTCGGATGAGGATGGTCATCACGCCAACGAGCCCGCCATACCACCACTTGCCCGCTTCGGTCATCGCCGCGGAGACCGGGTCGGTCGCCATGAAGATGGTGCCAAAGGCGAAGCCGCCAATCACCAGATGCCAGTGAGGGGGAATTTGGGCGACGGAGTTGGTTCCGCCGAAGATGTAGAACAGCCCGCCCGTCGCGAGCGCGCCAAGCACCACCCCTGCCATGATCCGCCACGAACCGATGCCAGTGGCGATGAGCATGGCCGCACCGATCAGGCAGCAGAGGGCCGAGGTCTCGCCCATCGAGCCTTGGGTGAACCCGAGGAAGGCGGTCATCCAGGTAAAGTCGCTGCCCGTCACGGCGGTCATCGCGGCGGCAGGGCCCATGCCAGCCTCGAGCGGTTCCACCATCGCGGCGAGGGTGGTCGCGCCGGTAAACCCGTCCGCTTTTTGCACGGCGACCCAGACCCCCTGACCCAGCGGATTGGTCTCGCCGGAGAGGTAACTGGCAAAGGCGAAGTAAACGAAAGCCCTTGCCGTGAGGGCCGGATTGAGGAAGTTTTTGCCGGTGCCGCCGAAGACCTCCTTGCCAATCACGACTCCAAAAACCGTCCCCGCCGCCACAACCAACAGCGGCGTCGTGGCGGGTAACGTGAGCGGAAAGAGCATGCCGGTGACGAGAAAACCTTCGTTAATTTCATGCCGACGAATGATCGAGAAGACCGCCTCACAGGCTCCCCCTACCGACATCGTGACGATGTAGATCGGCAAGAACCAGAGCGCTCCGTAGACAATGCAGTCAAGGAGGTTCGTCGGATCATGCGTGAATCCGAGAGCCTGATAGATCGGCTCCCGCCAGCTTTCGATGGCCGTGCCGGTCCCCGCCTGGATGGCGGCATTCGCCTGGTAGCCGGTGTTGTAAAGCGCCATCAAGATGCAGGGCCCGAGCGCTGCGACGACCATCGACATCATTCGCTTCATGTCGAGACTGTCGCGAACGTGCGAGCCGGTCTTGGTTACCTCACCCGGGGTGAAGAGGAACGTATCTCCCGCCTCGTAGAGCGGGTAGAGCCGTTCGAGCTTGCCCCCTTTGGTAAAAAGGGGCTCTGCTTTATCGAGCAAGTTGCGTAAAAACTTCATGGGCCAATGACGAAGGACGAACAAGAGAAGGGGGACGGACCACCGCTAGAGCGAGCCGATCGTCCTTCGGATTTCGTCACTCCGTTTCTATCCTTCCGTCTCAATTTGCGTGAGGCTCTTCCGAAGCATCGGGCCGAATTCGTGTTTGCCAGGGTCGACAAACGTGCAAAGCGCCAGGTCTTCCTCGGCCAGCTCCAGGCAGCCAAGCGATTGGGCCGTTTCCGTGTCGTTCATCGCGAGCGACTTGAGGAGCGGCGTGGCGATGATGTCGAGCGGCATGACCTTCTCGTACGAACCGATCGGCACGATCGCACGGTAGCTTCCTTCGGTCGAAGTCGTCATCGGAAAACGTCGCCCGGCCGACAAGACCGATGCAAAGAGGGGCTTGATCGAAAACTTATTGAACCCGGGGCCTGCCCAGCCGAGCAATTCCCGCTGTTTGCCCTCGGCCAATAGGGTGATCGCTGAATCGTAACGACCGAGATAGTTGGTCCGCTCCGAGGTGGTCGTCCCCGAGAGGACCGAGCCGGAAATGATCCGCACTCCATAAGGTGGGTCGCCGAGGATCTCTTTGGCGGTCAGGTCGGCGAGGCTCGCCCCCCGTTGCGTTCGGAGGAGCCGGGGGTCGGCCGCTGCCGGACCACCGAGGGCGACGATCCGCTCCGTCGATAGCTGGCCCGTCAGGAAAAGATGCCCGATGGCGAGCACGTCTTGGTAGTCGATGTGCCAAACCGTTCGCGATTCGTCGACCGGGGCGAGAAAATGAATGTGGGTGCCAGGCAAGCCGGCCGGATGGGGCCCCAGAAACTCGGTCGTTTCCACCTCGTCGAGATCATCCCCCGACAGCTTGCCGCTCGCCCCCTTGCACAGGTAAGTCTTCCCGTCGGTTAGCCGGCTGAGCACCTGCAAGCCCGCGACGAAATCGGCCTCGCGAGGAGCAATCACCACCTGCGGGTCTGCCGCCAGCGGATTGGTGTCGATCGCTGTGACGAACAGGGCAAAGGGCGTCGTCTCCGGATCGGGCGTCTTGCTAAAGGGACGGGTCCGCAGCGCGGTCCAAAGTCCCGAAGCCAGCAACTGCTCCCGTACTTTTTCTCGGTCGAGCTGCGCGAGATTGTCGCCGCCGAACGACGGAAATTCCACCGCCTCGTCCCCTTCCACTCGAATCGTCACCGAAAGGAACTTCCGCTTCGCACCCCGATGGATCGCCAACACCTGGCCACTGGCGGGGGCTGTGTGGCGGATGGCGGGGAGCTTCTTCTCGGTAAAGAGAACCTCCCCACGCTTGACGTAATCGCCCTCGGCAACCGACATCGTCGGCTTCATGCCGATGTAGTCGTCTCCCAGCAGCGCCACCTGCGAGAGGGGAGGCCCGTCGGCGACAACTTGCCTCGGAGCGCCAGCAATCGGCACATCGAGACCTTTTTGGAGATGGAACTGGCGAGGCATGGGGACAGAAGGTGTGTGGTGAAACAGGGAGCCGACCAGATCCCTAGGACGACTGTTCCCTAGGACGACTGCGCCGGCGAGAGATTGTGAATGTTTTCACAATTGCCCTCGCAGGTCAACCCGGCATCGCCACCACGCCCGCCGCGCCCTGCCGCTGAAGCGGCATCGCCAGAGAGAGAGCCTTGGCGGCAGGGCGAACGGATTCACGAACCACGAACCCCTACCATCTTGTCTCTCCCCTACCGGGCGACTATCATGCGAGGCTTCCCCCCGAGGACAGATAGCTCAGTTGGTAGAGCACGGCCCTGAAAAGGCCGGTGTCGGCGGTTCGAGCCCGCCTCTGTCCACTTGCTTGCTCTTCTTTTCCCCCTTCGCGACGCGTCTGCCGCTGAAGCGGCATCGCCAGGCCCTCCGCGCTCCCCCTCGTGCGGTTCAGACTCGGACCGCCAGCGACATCGCAAAGAAGAGGGTCGCCACTCCGGCGAAAATCCACCTCACGGGACGTCGCTCCGAGGGCGTGAGGACAAGGGCCAACCAGCCCCCAAGCAGGCCGATCGCGACAACGACCGCGATCATCAGCGCCGCCGTTGCCAGGGGGCTTCGGCCAAGCATTGTCTGGGCCAGGTCTGGCGCGGCGAGGAGCACTGCCATGCCGGTGACCAGTTGCCAGAGCACCGCAACGAGTCCTAGCAGGGCGACCCTTCGGACGGCGGAAGGCTTCGTATCGTTCGACTTCGTATCGTTCGACTCCTTGGAAACCAGCAGTCCGAGCCCGAGAGCGGCGGTCGCCACGCCAGCCGCTCCCCAGAAGTGCAGCGTCTTGGCCATGACCTCGTGCGAGAACATCAGCGGCAGGAACAACGCCCTGGTCACCACCTCTTCGGCGACCAAGCGAGGCTCCTCGACCAGCATTCTTTGCACGAACATCAGTGGCGGGACGTGGTAGAGCAGGTTGGTCGCGCCGACGATCGGGAGAACCGCGTGCAGCCCGGGGCGTTTCCTCCATCGATCCCACGTGGCGAGCCACACCCCGTAACAGACGAGGGTAAAGGCACCTTCGATTGCCGTGTAGAGGTAGAGCTGCCGCGGGAAACGCCCCAGCATGGCCGCGTACTCGCCACCAGGAGCACTCCAGAGCCCGACCCCCATCGCTAGCCCGAGCAAAGCCGTTGCGACAAGCGTACCGATCGACCACCAGCCAAGTCGTTTCAGGGCGCTGTCGATTTCGTCTCGACCGAGCCACCGCAACCCCGCGGCAAGCAGCGGCCCGACCGACGCCACCCCGGCCGCCCAAAGGTGCATCGCCGCGAACAGGGCATAGAGGGAGGTGAGCAGCATGGCGGGGCATGGCGGGAGAGGACAGGCTGGCGAGTCACGAGCGTTGCCCCTCGCCACTAGAACCTACATACGACTCTAGTCCCTCCAGGGCCGAAACTCCACCGTCAGGGGAAAAGCGGCCAGCTTCCGCCGCCGACCGCTCCCAGCTAGAAAAGAAAGCGATGTCTGCTACAATTGGGAACCTTCCCTTCCCTCTGTTGAGATAAAGGGAACCACACAGTGGAGGTCTTTCAGGGCGATTAGCTCAGTTGGCTAGAGCGCCTCGTTTACACCGAGGATGTCGGGGGTTCGAGTCCCTCATCGCCCACTATTCTTCCGATTTCGGCCAAGCGCCAGCAGACTCCACACCCGTGTTGCCGAAAAGAAGAGCCGCCCACGTCCCACCCCGACGAGGCGTAGCTCGTCGGCTAGGGATGGCGATGTCGCTTCAGCGGCAGCGTGTCGGGGGGCGGAGATTTCTCTTGCCTTCCTTGGCGAAAGTCGATAAAGAGAGTGCCCCGTACGTACTCCCTTTCTACCGCAAGAGGTCTTTCCCATGGCAACTGCTAGCACCCGCCTGCTGCTATCGATCCTCGCTGGGCTCACCCTAGGGGTAGCGCCAGCCGCCGCCCAGCCCTACTACTACCAGCCAAACCCTGGCTATTATCACAACGACACCCGCGAAGGGACGTTCGTCGGCGGCGGGCTTGGCGCGATTACCGGCGCGCTGATCGGTGGAAGTAAAAATTGGGAAGGGGGCGCACTCATCGGTGCTGGCATCGGTGCCCTCACCGGTCGGGCCCTCGGCAGCGCTCGCGACCAGGCCGACTCGCAGCGTGTGGCGGTCGGTTCGTCGATTGCCGCCCGTGCCAACGCCCAGGCGGCTGCCAACGGGGTGACCAACCACGATCTGGCCCAGATGGCACAAGCCAGGCTGAGCGATGACTTGATCATCAGTACGCTTCAAAGTCGCGGCGGGAGACTCGACATGAGCCCGAGCGGCCTGATCGCGTTGAAGCAAGCGGGCGTGAGCGACCGGGTGGTCCTCGCCGCCCAGCGCGTCGCCGCCAACACCGGCCCGAGAGCCATCAACCCACGCATCGTCACCCCGCGGCCAGTCTACGTGCAGCCAGCGCCGGTTTACCACTACTACCCCTCCCCGTACTACCACCATGGACACCATTGGTAGAAGCGGGGCCTCCCGACGAGGCGTAGCTCGTCGGCTATGGGAGTATCGGAGGAGGGCTATTGGGGGCGCTCACTGCCGCTGAAGCGGCATCGCCAGGCTCTCCGGTTATCAGACTCCGCGGAAGAGCGGCCCGGCGTAGACCGCGGCATTGCCGAGTAGCTCCTCGATCCGCAAGAGCTGGTTGTACTTGGCCATCCGGTCGGAGCGGCTCGCCGAGCCGGTCTTGATTTGTCCGGTCGAGAGGGCAACGGCCAGGTCGGCGATGGTGCTGTCTTCGGTTTCGCCCGAACGGTGACTGGCGATGCTGGTGAAGCCATTGCGATGGGCGAGCTCAATCGCGTCGATCGTCTCGGTCAGGGTGCCGATTTGGTTGACCTTGATGAGGATGCTGTTGCCGATCCCTTCGTCGATGCCACGCTGGAGCCGCTCGACGTTGGTGACAAACAGGTCGTCGCCCACCAGTTGGCACTTGTCGCCGATCTTCTCGGTCAGCAACTTCCAGCCTTCCCAGTCGTCCTCGTCGCAGCCATCTTCAATCGAGCAGATGGGAAATTTGTCGGCCCAGCTGGCGAGCAGGTCGACCATCCCTACGGAGTCGAGTTCTTTGCCGTCGATCTTGTAGACTTTTTTGTCCGAGTCGTAGAACTCCGACGCGGCGCAGTCCATGGCAAACCAAACTTGCTCGCCCGGCTTGTAGCCCGCCTTTTCGATGGCGGTGAGGATGATGTCGAACGCTTCGGCGTTGGCCCCCAGATTGGGCGCAAAGCCCCCTTCGTCGCCGACCGCCGTATTGAGCCCCTTGTCGCTCAACACCTTCTTGAGGTGGTGGAAAATCTCGGTCCCGCAGCGGAGCGCCTCGCTAAAGTTATCAAAACCGAGCGGCATGACCATGAACTCTTGGATGTCGACCGAGTTGTCGGCATGTTCGCCACCGTTGAGGATGTTCATCATCGGTGCGGGGAGAAGCCGGGCGTTCGACCCACCCAGGTAGCGGAACAGCGGCAGGTCGCAGTACTTGGCGGCCGCGTGGGCCGTCGCGAGCGAGACGCCGAGCAGCGCGTTGGCACCGAGGTTTTTCTTGTTCGGGGTCCCATCGATTTCGATCATTCGTTGGTCGATGCCGACTTGGTCGAGCGCGTCGAGCCCTTCGAGTTCGTCCGCGATCTGTTCGTTCACGTTCGTCACGGCCGTCTGGACACCCTTGCCCATGAAGTAGTCTTGGTCCCCGTCCCGCAGTTCCCATGCCTCGTGAGCCCCGGTGCTTGCCCCGCTCGGCACCGCTGCGGTGCCTGTCGAGCCGTCGGCGAGTGTCACATCGACTTCAATGGTCGGATTCCCCCGAGAGTCGAGGATTTGTCGAGCGTGGACATCGATAATGGCGGACATGGCGGAAGCCTTTTTGCTGGAAGGGAAGTGTGTCATCACAAAAAGGGCGAGCGGAGGCGGGTCGGCCAGTGGTCCGACTAGTGGTTCGCTCGCCCGGGAAATTCGGTTGGGCAAGCCCCTCATTTTAGAGCAGTCGGGGCGAGTGTCGAGTGGGCACCCCAACTGAGGCGGAGAGCGGAGAGCGGAGAGCGGAGAGCGGAGAGCGGAGAGCGGAGAGCGGAGAGCGGAGAGCGGAGAG
>QIKP01000027.1 GCA_003233055.1 Planctomycetaceae bacterium | reverse complement strand
GGGCCCTGTGGGGGGCCCACGGGCCTCTACCCAACCAACTGCATCTTAAACAACCCCGTTTGTTGTCCAAACAATGGGGTCCACCTCAGAAGGAAACATGAAAATTCGTAGGATCCGCACGATTCGCGGTTCTTCCTGCCTCGGATTTTGCGAACGGTTACAAAACAAGTTGGACGGGATTCATTCGATCGGCCGCGTCCTACGAAGGACACGAAGGGGAAATAGAACCGTTCACGAATTAAAAGAGCGAACCCATTCTTGAATCAACCGCTTTCGTCGGCTGCTCATCCGTTGGGAATAGAAAGCCGACAATTATCTTGCCATGTTGCAATTCTCCTTCACGTGGACCACGCTCAGCTCTGCGGGAGTTCTGGGAAGAGGCTCTTAGTTCCATTCCCAGCAATGCTAGCTGCGTGAATCTCGAAAAGAAGCGGTGGGCTCGCTGTCGGTTTGGCAATTAAATAGCGGTTCCTTTCAGGAAGCAGCCCAAGAAATCGGAAAATACATCAACTACTACAAATCGATTCGTCGACGTTCCTCCATAGGCTATCAATAGCAACACGTATGCGAGAGATCCCATGGCTAGCTTCCGTCGGTTTCGAAGACGCTATCTGCCCTTTCTTCCGCAGGGCAAAGAGGTTCGCCTCTTGCGTAATAAGTTGCTGCGTAAGATTGGGCTCACGCGTGCTTACGAGCCGGCAATTTTAACGGAAGAGCCCGCCTTGCGTCATGGCAACATGCTATCACTGGTAGTGGCCCAGCATGTATTGGAGCATGGCGAGCTGACGTTTCTACAAATCGGTGCCAACGATGGTGTGACTGGAGACGAGATTCTAGGGCTGATCGAGCGTTATCCAGTACGGGGCATCCTTGTTGAACCGCAGCCAACAGCATTTGCTCGTCTTCAAGAGTTGCATAAGGGCCGAGAGAATCTGCTTTTGGTCAACGGGGCGGTGGATCGTGAATCGGGGAAGCGTTTATTCTACATGCCTACGAAAGGAGATGTTCAAGTCGCCTCGTTTCATCGCCAACATCTTCGACAGCATGGACTCATTGCACAGGAAATCTCCGCTCACGAAGTCGACTGCTTCACGATTGATGACGTCCTGAAGCGAGGCAATCTCCATTCGGTGGATCTACTACAAGTCGATGCGGAGGGGTACGATTACGAGATCCTTAAATCGATCGACTTCGATCGTGTCTTACCGAAAATCCTTCGGTTTGAGTATCGACACTTTTCCAAACACGATCTTGATGAGTGCTTGCGTATGCTGGCCCGTCACGGTTACCTGTTTTTGACGGAACAGTTAGACATCATTGCTGTCCAATGCAAAGCCGAACAAGCCCCGGCAGCAGCGGCGTAAATATCGCCCCGCCCAAGATTGGTCGGGGTATGTTTGCACTCCGCACTCCGCTCCGCTCCGCACGCCGCCGCTGAAGCGGCATCGCCAGGGGGGACCGCTGTGGCTATTCATTCGGTTCGTGGTTGCTTCTTCCGAATGTGAACGGCGCAAACAAAAACCGCCCCTTGCGCCAGCGCAAGGAGCGGAATTTTGTCCTTTGGCACGAATGCCAGTGGATGGGTGAAGGGGCGTCTAGGGCGGATAGCCCGTTTCCCTATCGACTTTTTTTACTCACGAAGGGCGAGTTGGGTGCCCGGGGTGAAGTCGAAATCCAACTGTTGGGTTTCGCCAGCACGTAGGGTGAGGGTTTTTTTCTGTGTCACGGTTTTGTCCCCCTCTTCCAACTCGACGACCACCACGTAGTCGGACCAGACTTGGCCCTCTGCCAGTCGAGTGGTCACGAATTCTCTCACCTCGCCAACCTGATTGGTGGCGACACCGGCGAGAGTCACTCGAGCATTGGCCGGGACACGAAGCTGTAGCTTCGTAGCAATGGGATCGACTAGCGGTTCCGAGGCGAAAGTCAGCAATTCGTTGCTTCCAGCCGTTAGCGTGACGCGTTTGGAGTCGGTGATTGTCTTGCCATTTCGCGTGTATTCGACGCGAACGTCGTACGAATAGGAGTGACCCGACTTCAGGCCGTTAGAAACGTACTGCCGAAGGCTGCCGGTGCTGGTCGTCAGCGTACCGTTCACATAAACCTTGGCGTCGGCGGGCACCGTTACTCGCAAGAGTCCCTTGTCGCTGCTCACGTCCGCACCGAGGAATTGATCCACGTTGCTGCCGCTGTTGTTGCAAGCGCTGCAACCGCAGTCGGCACTATGGGCGCTTTCCGTGGGGTAGCCTTCGCTATAATAATTTTCGCCGTACGACGTTTCGACAGCAGGCGAGCCGTACGACGTTTCGACAGCAGGCGAACTGTGTCCACCGTAACTGCCATAACTAACGGGGCTGCTGTAAGACGATCCGCCGTAGGAGCCGCCCCCGTAAGAAGCACCGCTGGAGTAGCTGCTGCTGTAAGAGGTGGCGTAACTTCCACCGTAGGAACCGCCCCCATAGGAAGCACTACCGTACGAACCGCCGCCGTAGGATGCACCACCATAGGAACCGCGTGAGCGGACTCGTGAGGCGATCCGGGAGAGGAGGCCACGCCCTCGGGTTCCGTAGCTACCGCCGTAGGAGCCGCCATACGAACCGCCGTAGCTACCTCCGTAGGAGCCGCCATACGAGCCGCCGTAGCTTCCCCCATATGACCCACCGCCGTAGGACCCTCGACTCCCCCAAAACGCCTGGGTATCGCAGGCCATTGCCAAGCTCGCGAACAGCACGATCGCGGTGTAGGAAAGTTTCTTCATAATTGGTCTCCAGCTCCCAAATCATAGACATTTTCAAGATCTTGCAGGTAGGCACATGCCCCCCAACACCAGCTAACAGAATAACAACTGCTAGCATGGAATCAAGTAAGATAGGGGGAATAAATAACTTTTATCTTTCGAGAGGACTGGCGAGAGGACTGGATGCAAGAAAGGTGGTGGGTTCTTTGTAGCGGCGAATGGCAACCAGGAATTCGGGAATTAGAGGGAAACACCGATTCCCGGTCCCCGTCCGCCCCATGCGATCTCGACTTAGTGGAAATTTTTTAGTCGGCGGAGATTTTCAGGTTGTCGATCCAGAGTTCGCCAGTGGCCCCGAGAAGCCCAATTCTCACGATGGCCTCCCTCGCATGGATGGGGACGTCGATAGTTGCCTCCTCCCGGGTCCATTCAAACGATCCGTGAAGGGGACCCACCAACCCGCTGACGAGCGACCCGCGCCGCTTGTCATAAAAATTCACCGCCACGTAGGGCAACTGCGTTCGGTCTTGGCCTGGGCGAATCTCCTTGCCACGAACCTGGAAGGAAACGTGGAGCTGCGATACTTTGCGCCCGTCGACTGCGAACCCTTGTAACGCTCGGCAGCCTTGGCCCGGCTCCTCGTTGGTAAAGGCCATGTATCGGCGGCCGTTGGGCGCTTCGTTGGGGTTCTCCACGACCTTGGCCTGGCGCAAGTAGTGCCATCCCTCGGGCAGCTCGTCCTCACCGACCACCTGCTCGAAACCTCCGTTGAAGACCTGCGGATGGAGCGGGTCGGGCTGGCGCTCGCGCCGCCGTTCCGCAGCACCGGTCATGGGCACGAAGAGGGTCGCGCGCAACGCCTCGGATTCGAGTCGGCCATCGACCTTACGAAACAGATACAAATCCTGTTGGTAGCGTTCCCCAACCGGGATGATCATCCGCCCTCCTTCGCGGAGTTGATCGACCAATGCCATGGGGACCTTCTCGGGCGAGCAAGTGACGATGATCTTGTCGAACGGCGCGGCCTCGGGCCAGCCGAGAAATCCATCGCCGATGCGGGTGTGGACGTTCTTGTACTTCAGGCGGCGAAGAACCTTTGCGGCCGATTTGCCTAGGGAAGGAACGATCTCGATGGAATAGACGTCGCGCACCAGTCTGCTGAGCACCGCTGCTTGGTAACCCGAACCGGTGCCAATCTCCAGCACCCGGTCGCCCGGCTGCGGATCGAGTTGCTCCGTCATGTAGGCGACGATGAAAGGGGGCGAGATCGTCTGGTTGGCGCCGATGGGGAGCGCCATGTCGTGGTAGGCGAGTCGCCGTTGGCTCCGAGGGACAAATTCGTGCCGGAGCGTGCGACGCATCGCCTCGATCACGCGCGCGTTCTCCACTCCCGCCTCGACGATTTCCTCTTCCACCATGCGGTTGCGGAGTCGCTCTCTATCGGCTTTGGTTTGCGCCTTGGCCATCTTTGCGGGCAGTGGGCCCACTACCAAACCCACGCAAAGTGCGACAAGAAGATTTCTAAATTTGGCCACGTCGTTGTTCCTCGCTCCCGTCTTGTGGATCCTCTACCCTTTACCAGCATAACATGCAGGGGAAGCCTCCCACCTTGGGCGCCGTGACAGCCGTTAGAAACGGTACGATCGACGCAATGCGCCGGCTCCGAGCCCCCATGCCGCTCTCCGCCACACGGGGCAAAACCAGCCGCAGGTAGGATTCGTCGGATTCGTGGCCAGGCTCAGGGTCGTTTCCTTTTCAAAGACGGATGACCTAAAATTCACCAGGAATCGACTTCCTTTCGCCAAAATCCTCCAACCCAAATTCAATAAGACCCTGCCACTGAAAAGCCCGGTCCTGCACCTGGTGTAGCCTGGCCTTTGCAGGACGATTTGGAATCTGTGTCCCTGGGTGATACCATGGGGCGTTCCTTTTGTTTTCCCAATGGCTGCCATTCTGCGGAAGAAGTTTCTCATGCGATGCCTCCTCTCGCCCATTGCCTTGTGGATCGTATTGGTGCTGAGTGGGTTTTCGACCGCAGCGGCCCAGTCCGATGAAGCTTCGGCCAAGGGGGTGCTCGAGGGGAAGGGGTTCAAGGTCCGGAGCGGCGGGATCGTCACCCAGAAAGAAGCGGAGCTTCGCTCGGCTTCCAAGCAAGTGACCAAGCTTCGCAAGGAACTCTTCACGACAACGCGCGAGCTTGCGGGAATGCAGCGAGGATCCGACCAGCTTCGATCGCAGATCACGTACCTGCAAAAGCAACGGGTGCAATACAGCACCCAACTCGCGCAGGTCAACGTGAACAACAGGGCAAGTGTCAAGCTCAACAACCAACTGGTAGGTGCCCTCAATGCCATTGAGGGACAGCGTGAATTGCTTCTTGGGCAGCGGCAGATGGTGGACGATACCTTAGCCAAGGCAAGGCGAGGTTGGAGCGAAGCGCGGGAGGACTATCTCCAGCTTGTTTTGGACATGCGAGTGGTGGCCGACGAGGTGCAAGAGTTGTACGACGCCCATGCGGGTAACGCAACGCTCCAGCAGGCGATCAAGGATCTCAACAAGGCGACCGGCAAGACCTATCGCTTGACTCCTTCGAGGGGTTTTCTGAGCAGCGTTAAGCGGCTTAAGGCTTTGGAGGACGATGTCCTTTCGGAGTCGATCCAGCTGCGTCGTCAGGGCAACACGCTCTATGCCATGGTGGTCGTCAACGGAAAATACAAGAAGGAAATGGTCGTCGACTCGGGGGCGAGTCTCATTTGCTTGCCAGCCTCGGTTGCCAAGGACTTGGGGGTTGAACTTGGTTCCGACTCGCCAATTATCCAACTGGTGATGGCGGACGGACGGCAAATCGAGGGGCGGCTTGTCACGCTGGGGGAAGTCCGCGTTGGGAAATTTGTCGTGAAAAATGTCGAGGCAGCCGTCTTAGGCCAAGCGGCAACGGCTGCGGAGCCACTACTCGGGATGAGTTACCTGGGCAATTTTAAGTTTGAACTCGATGCCAAGGCGGGGACGCTCGACATGGTCAACATCGAAGGGGCCAACCCGGCCGAGCAAAAGGAAACGAAGAAACCGCGCCGACGGAAATAAACGGCGGCCGAGAAGGTTCCTGCTCCAAAGGCAAGAAGCAACCACGAATCGTCTTCCATTCTCACTATCTATCTTTATCTGCGTCTATCCGCGATTATCTGCGGCTATTCGTTCGATTCGTGGTTGCTTTCTCCGACCGCGAACCGTTGCCGAAAAAAAGATCTCTGTATCGCAAGACCTCTGAATCGATCGTGCAATGCACTAGGCTTTCGTTCCTTTTGCAGGCTACAAGCGTGTTTTGAGACAAAGCCTAATACCCGTGACCGCGCAGGTCGATGTCGCCCGTTGGCCAGTCGGTTCGATTGGCTGGGTAGCGCATGAGGATTTTGTCCCAGAAGGGACAAGCCTCCGGATCGTCTGCCAGCGAGTTGACAATGCGGTTTTCGACGACGCCGCAACCAAGCCGTTCGTAAAACGACTGGACCGGTGGGGTGGTCTGAAAGAGTGAGAAGGGTAGATGGCCGTCGTCGACCATTTGAAACGCAGCGCGGGCGACGAGCGCCCCCAAGTTTTGTCCTCGACAGCTCGGATCGGTGCAGACGCGGGCCAGGGCGGCGATCGTCAGGGGCCCCGCGGTGGTTTCGATTTCTCGAGGAAAGACCGACGCGTGCGCGAGGACTCGACCCGACTTGCGAATCAGCAGCGACCGAGGGGCGGTCGACGCCGGGTAATCGCCTGCACCGGGAACGTCCAAACTGTTGGCGCGGCCCTCGACCGTCACCCCCGGCTTGGGCCAGATGGCGACCAGCAACTGGCCGATGGACAAGGCTTCGTTGCGCGTCATTTCCGAGACGAGCAAGGTTTCGACGGTAGGTGGCGTGCCGATGAGGGACATATCTCCCAGTGTAGGTTGCAAAACAGTGTAGGTTGCAAAAAGGGCGGAAGTCGGTGTGAGCCCGCTCGTCCCCGAGCCGGGGGAAACCGAAGGGCGAGGACGCCTTGGCTCGCAATGGCGGACCCCTTCGAGGTGGCCCTACACTTGTTATAATCTCGAAGTCCTTATCGTTCTAGCGAGCCTTATCGTCCCAGCGAGAAAGCAACTCATGTCCCTTGGCCAACCTTCCACGGTCGATGTCGCCCCCACCGCTACCCAAAGAGAACGGATCGCTCGAGCTAGCGCGCTGCGAGAGTTGGCGGACGATCTGCGGGACACGGGAGCCATGTTCCACGATCGTGGCTGGTCGTTAGGAACGAGCAGCAATTATAGCGTCGTGCTCGACCGCGACCCGCTCGAACTACTGCTGACCGCCAGCGGCAAAGACAAAGGCCGGCTCGATCGGACCGACTTTGTCCGCGTCGATGCTGCGGGGGCGCGCGTCGATCATCCGGAAGACCGATTTCCCGAAGCCAATCGACCTTCCGCGGAAACGCTGCTCCACGTGGCGCTTGCCGAGCGGCCAGGCGTTGGTGCGGTGTTGCATACCCATTCGGTTTGGGGCACACTCCTTTCAGAACGGCATTTTGCAAAAGGTTTTTTAGAGATCGCCGGCTTCGAGATGCTCAAGGGTCTCGCCGGTATCACCACGCACGAGACGACCAAGCAGGTTCCGATTTTCGACAACACCCAGGACATCGCCACCCTCGCAGGGGAACTGCGCGGGCGGCTCGACGATTCCGCCGCGCCGCTCGAACATGGCTTCTTGATCCGCAAGCATGGCCTCTATACTTGGGGCAAGGACGTTGCCGAGGCACGCCGGCACATCGAGATTTTTGAGTTCCTGTTCGAATGCGTCGGACGATTGGAGTTTTCGACGTAGCTCCGTTGTTTCTTCGCCCCGTAACCTCGACCAAGCCCAGTAGTCCCGACCAAGCTTGATCGGGGCTGCTCTCTCACCCCGCAGAGTACCATGGCAACCCTCACCCTTTCCAACAGCGACCGCCGAATCGAAAGCCCTGAAGCGGTCGCTCAGTTTCTCGAGCCGTTTGGCATCCATTACGAACATTGGCCCGTTGAAGGCCGACTGTCGGCCGATGCGACGAACGATGACATCCTTGCGGAGTACGCGCCGGAGATCGAACAGCTCAAGCAAAGTGGCGGCTACGTCACGGCCGACGTGATTAACGTCGCGCCCGACACGCCAGGGCTCGATGAAATGCTCGCCAAGTTCGACAAGGAGCATACGCATAGCGAAGACGAAGTTCGGTTTACGGTCGAAGGACGCGGTGTGTTTTGGATTCATGCACCCGGCAGTGACCAAGAGGAGGCCAATACTGCGTCGGTCTTTTCGATCGAAGTCGAGGCGGGCGACCTGATCAATGTGCCGGCCGGAACGCAGCATTGGTTTCACCTCTGCGACGACCGCCACATCCGTTGCATTCGGCTGTTCCAAGACCCGGCCGGTTGGACGCCCGACTACATGGAGGGGGGAATCGCTACGGACCATCCGCCCGTCTGTTGGGGGAGAAGCTACCTGGCTGGCAAGACCGAAGTCAAACCGGTGGTGCAGTTGTAATGGAATTTCAAGGGCGCGGTATTTTGCTCGATATTGAAGGGACGACCTCGTCGGTGGCGTATGTCTACGACGTGATGTTTCCGTTCGCTCGGCGTCGGCTCGGCACGTACCTCGACACCCATTGGGACTCCCCTGCTCTGCTGCCGGTCCGCGAGCAAGTGGCCGCCGACACCGACACTGACACCGATTGCCCCGCGGCTGCTACGGACCGCAAGGCGTTCGAAACGGAGATCGTTCGGTTTATGGAAGCCGACATCAAAGCGACCGGCCTCAAGCAGTTGCAAGGATTGATTTGGGAAGCGGGCTTCCAGAGTGGCGAGCTGGTGGCCCATGTCTTTGACGACCTACGGCCAGCGCTGGAGCGCTGGCGCGATGCGGGCATCGACCTGCGCATTTATTCTTCGGGGAGCGTCCATGCCCAGAAGCTTTTCTTCGGCCACACCGAGTCGGGCGACCTGCTCTCCTTTTTCACCGGCCATTACGACACCACCACCGGCGCGAAGCGCGAAGAAGCAAGCTATGCCCGCATTGCTAAAGATTGGGGTTTACCGGTCGGCGAGATACTTTTTTTGAGCGATATTGCCCAAGAACTCGACGCCGCTCGCTCAGCGGGAATGGCCACTAGGCTCTGCGTTCGGCCGGGGAATGCCGAGGTGCCAGCGGGGCACGAGCATGACGTGATTCACGGGCTGAACGAAGTGCGGCTACGAGGATGACTTACGTCTCAGGAATCACTACAATAGGGGGAGACGCCTCCCCTTTCCTCCAAGCCAAACGCCTGCCATGTCCGCCGATGCCCTCAGCCTGCTCAGCAGTTTCGACGCATTGCCCGCAGGGGAACAATGCCAGTTTGCGGCCCAAGTCATCCGCCGAATAGCGTCGGCGGAGCCGCCCCCGCTATCGGGCGACGATCTGGCTCAAGCGGCCGACGAACTACTCGTTGCTATGGAACGGTCGGAAGAGGGGAATCTACTTCCTTACGAAGAGTGGGCCAAGAAGTTCCGCGAGTTTACTCGGAGCCAACCCTTGATTCGCAATCCTAACCTCGACGACAGTCGCGAATCGATTTACGAAGGTTGTGGTGAATGAGGTTTTTGGTTGATACGAACCTCTTGGCTCGCCTAGCGAATGGCGAGAAGGATCCGAGTTTTTCGTTGGCGCAGTCGTCGATCAGCAAACTCTGTAGCCACGGCGATGTGCCGATGCTTGTTCCACAGAATCTCTATGAGTTTTGGGCAGTCGCCACCCGTTCTATTGCTGCGAACGGCCTTGGAATGTCCCAGCAGGAGGCCCAGCTGACTCTTGGTTGCTTTACGACCTCTCTCTTTCAGCTCCTGCAAGATGAGCGCGCGATTTTTTCCGAATGGAAAAGGTTGATTTCCAAGTACGACGTCTCTGGAAAGACGACTCACGACGCTCGGTTGGTGGCCGCCATGCTTCGGCATGAGATTACGCACGTTCTGACTTTCAACGATGCCCATTTCGCGAGGTTTAAGGAGATCACCGTTCTCACACCACAGGCCGTTTTGGCGAGAAGTGATTCCTAGTGTTTTGTCTCAAAACTCGGTTCTTCTCAACTTTCAGTCGGTCGCAATTGGAGCTTTCCGCAGAAGAAGAGATTGCGTCGGATTTCGCGAACGGTTTGGGGGAATGTAACACGGCTTGTAATGGCAATTGGGTGATTTAGATGCGGTACAAGACGTGGCTATTTCGGTTGCTTTACTCGATACGACGCTGATACTATTTCTGCATGTTCCGCAAGGAATCAAGGAGGAAGATTGGTTCGTGTGGTGGAAACCATACCTGATTTATCTCGGGCTGATGGCGTTCGCCCTATTCCCATTTCAGGAGGAACGGCGAGAATAGTCTCCATGCCGCAATTTCAGCTTACGTCCGATTTCGAACCCGCCGGGGATCAGCCCGAGGCGATTCGCCAGCTGGTTGCCGGTCTGCGCGACGAGCGGCGGGAGCAGGTCCTCATGGGAGTGACCGGCTCGGGGAAGACGTTCACCATGGCGAACATCATTCAAGAAGTGCAGCGGCCCACGCTCGTCCTCTCCCACAACAAGACGCTCGCGGCCCAACTCTACGGCGAGTTCCGGGACTTCTTCCCGAACAACGCGGTGAGCTACTTCGTCAGCTACTACGACTACTACCAGCCCGAGGCGTACATCCCGCAGCGCGATATTTACATCGAGAAAGATGCGTCGATCAACGAGGAGATCGACCGGATGCGGCTGGCAACAACCAGCTCGCTCGTGAGCCGGCGGGACGTGATCGTCGTGGCGAGTGTGTCGTGCATCTATGGACTCGGTTCGCCCGAAGACTACAAGAAAATGATGATCGGGCTAGCCGTCGGCGACGTCGTCGAGCGGGACGACCTGTTGTCGAAGCTGATCGATATCCAGTACGAACGGAACGACCACGACCCGCAGCGTTCGAAGTTTCGAGTGCGCGGCGACTCGGTGGAAATTTGGCCCAGCTACGAGGGATTCGCCTACCGCATCGAGTTTTGGGGCGATGAAATTGAAGCCCTCTCGATCATCGACCCGACGAGTGGTTCAGTCGTCGACAAACTCAAGGAAGTTTACATCTATCCCGCCAAGCATTTTGTGTTGCCGGAAGAGCGGGTGGAAAAAGCGGTCGACCAGATTCGTAAGGAGCTGACCAATCGGCTGACGTTGTTCAAAGAGCAAGGCAAGATGCTCGAGGCGCAGCGGCTCAACGCCCGAACGCGGTACGACATTGAGATGATGACCGAGATGGGCTACTGTCCTGGCGTCGAAAACTACAGCCAGGTCCTTTCGGGGCGCCCCTCCGGTTCGCCCCCCAGCACGCTCTTCGATTTTTTCCCCGACGACTTCTTGCTGTTTGTCGATGAATCGCACGCCACGGTCCCGCAAATCGGTGCGATGTACAACGGCGATCGTGCCCGCAAGACAACGCTCGTCGAGCATGGTTTCCGGCTGCCGAGCGCGCTCGACAATCGCCCACTCAAGTTTGACGAATGGCGAGAGAAAGCGAAGCAAACGATTTACCTCTCAGCGACGCCCAGCTCCTGGGAACTGGAGCAAACGGGCGGCGAGGTGGTGGAGCAGGTCGTCCGACCGACCGGGCTGCTCGACCCGAGGATTGAGGTCATCCCTGCGCGCGGGCAGGTGTCCCATCTGCTGGAGGAGATTCGGGAGCGCGCGGCGGCGGAGGAGCGGGTGCTGGTCACCACGCTGACGAAGCGGCTCGCCGAGGACCTTTCGACCTACTTCACCGAGCAGGGGGTTCAGAGCAAGTGGCTCCACTCGGAGCTGGATGCCTTTGAACGGGTCGAAGTATTGCGCGACCTCCGGCTTGGTAAGTTCGAGGCGCTGGTCGGTGTCAACCTGCTTCGCGAGGGGCTGGATCTTCCCGAGGTCTCGCTCGTTGCGATTCTCGACGCTGACAAGGAAGGTTTTTTGCGGAGCGAAACATCGCTGATGCAAACAATCGGCCGGGCGGCGCGGAATGTTAACTCGAAGGTGATCCTCTACGCCGACAAAGTGACCGGCAGCATGCAACGGGCGATCGATGAGACCGACCGCCGGCGCAAGCTTCAGGAAAAATACAACAAGAAGCATGGCATCACGCCGAGGACGATTAAGAAAGCGATCCGCGCCGGCATCGAGTCGCAACAACAGGCCCACGCCGCCGCCAACGCCGCAGTCGGGCGAAACGACGAGACGGAGTACATTACCGAGGAGTACATTACGGAACTCGAAAAGGAAATGTACGAAGCGGCCGAGGGAATGGAGTTCGAGCGGGCCGCTGCGATCCGCGACCGCATCGACCAAATGCGCGAAAGCATCGGCCAACCAGTCGCGTCGGTCAAAGAACGCAAGACCAAACGGGGTCGCCGCGGTAAGCGGCAGCGCAACCTGGACGATGGCCAGGGAGGCTCGAAACGCTCGACGGGACGGATTCCCAAGCCGAAACGGGGAACGTAGCGTGCCGTCGTTGTGTGGTATAATGCGAGTGGAGGAAAGAAACGATGCTTAGTCCTGAACAACTCGAACAGTACCGCCAGATGACGCTGGGGGAGCGGATGGCGCTGTCGCTGGAGATGACGGAGCAGCAGTGGCCTCAAATGATGAGTGGGCCGCCGGAGGTGGTCGATCGGCGTTTCGAATTGCTCAATCGGGAAAACGATGCACGAAATCGCAATCTGCTTGCGGCGTTCGCTCGCATGGAAAACTAAAAATGACTCCGGTGAAGCAACTGCTGTACGATCTTATCACCATGCTTGAAAAGCTTGGTATCGAGTATGCGGTCATGGGAGGTTGGGCTGTTCGTGCCTACGGTACACCTCGCCCGACGTATGACGTCGATGTGACGGTATCACTTGATCGAGAGAAGCTTCCCGAACTGTTTGCTGCGATGGAGGCGTTGGGGTACGACGTCGACGACATGTACCAGCAGGGCTGGACGGATGACGTGGCGGGCATGCCGCTCGTCAAGGCGAAGACATTCGTTGACGGAAGACCGCTCGTTGCCGATATCTTCTTGGCAGAGAATCGGTTCCAACGGTCCGCCATGAAGCGGCGGGAGCTGGCGAACATTAACGGCATCGATGCGTGGGTCGTTTCGCCGGAAGACCTGGTGCTGATGAAGCTCGTCGCCAGTCGCCACCGTGACCTGGGCGACGTGCAAGACATCTTCTTTATGCTGGGGCAACTCGACGAATCCTACCTGCGTCAGTGGGCCGCCGAGTTGGGGGTTGCCGAGCCTCTTGAAAAGGCGATCCTCGAAGCGCAAGACGCCACCGATTAGCGATGATCCGTAGCGACTACGGTTTCAAAACGTGCGCCTGGAGCGCCGTGGCCACTTCGGAGAGCCACTCGTCGGTCGGGATTTCGTAGGGGCGGAACTTCTCGGCTTCGCCCGTTTCGTCGTTGTAGAGCAGCGCCCGATTGGGGGAGAGTTTGTTGGCGGCGGGCGTGTCGAGGAGGTTGCTGCTGTCGGCGGCGGACATCTGGAAGCAGACACGCATCTCGAATTCTCGTAGAGCCAGTCGGTCGAAGAGTCGCGTGACCGCGTTGTGGCCATCGCACCAAACGAGCGTGTGGATGCCCCATTGCGGGCCGTTTTTAAGGATTTCAGCGAGCTGCTTGTCGGCGGCGGGGGGCTTTTCTTTGTCCATCGAGAAGCTGAAATCGTCTTCGCTCTTTCGCAATTCACGGAACCGGGCGGCGTTGTGGATCATCAGATAGATGGGCGGGGCGGCTTCGTCGTTCTCCGTATCACGACGTGCGAGTTCCGAGGCAATGCGAGCGATGGCGTCCGCCACGTTGCGCTGTTCCACGATTTCCGCACGATCGCCCAACGCGCCGGCGACTTTGTTCCAAATTCCTTCGCCTGGCTCGCCAGGGCGTGTGCCGTCGAGAAGGAGGAAGGAGGCCTTCTCCTCTTTTGTCGCTGCGGCGAGTGAAATAACCGCCGTGGTAAGGATGCCGAGCGCCGCGCCTTCTTGTTGGCCGACGATGAGCAGGTTGCTGCCGCCGTGGCGAGCGAACGTAGCGGTCGTGGCGGGGCGGATCGCCACCGCAGCACCGAGCCATGCGGTTCCGGCGAGCCCCTTGGCGCTGGGTAATCCATGGTCGACGGCTGCGGGTGCTTCCTGAAGAAGCGTTGCCATCAGTTGCTTGTTGGTCCGCGGGTCGGCTGGTGCGTTACCCTCGAAAATGATTGCTTTCCGCTCGGGGAGGCCCCGTTCTTTGCGCAGTTCGTTGATGTCGGCAAGGTGCGTGGCGCGCTCGCGGTCGGGGAGCCAGACGACTTGGAAAGGTTGGTTGGCGGCGACCAGACCGTTTTGGTCGTTGTAAATCGCTTCGCCCGGGCGGCTGAGGAACCGGGCTGCCTGGTTTCGTTCATCGCTCAGGATCAGCTGCGAATCGGCCTCGCTGCATTGCAACGCCACCCGGATCGCCATCTGTCCGAGTGTGCTGCGGGCGAGCGAGTAGGCACCGGAGAGCGTCTGGGAACCGAGCAGCACGTGCATTCCAAAGGCTCGCCCTTGGCGGACAAGTCGGTCGAGCAACAGGCTCGCCTCTTGGGCCAGTTTGTCGTCCTCGACAAACAACTCCTGAAACTCATCGATCACCAGCAAGACACGCGGCACGGGTTCGCCCGGATGTTGCTCACGGTAGTCGGCTAAATTTTGCACGCCCGCTTCACGGAACTTCTCGCCGCGCTGGCGGAGTTCTTGGTCGAGCCGCTCCAGTACGCTCAGGCCAAACTCCCGTTCGCTTTCGATGGCGATCACCCGCGCGTGGGGCAGTTTGTGGGTGGCATAGGACTTGAACTCGACCCCTTTTTTGAAGTCGACGAGATAAAACTCGAGCTCTTCCGGGCTGTAGTGCATCGCTCCGCTGGTGACCAGCGCGTGGAGAAAGGTACTTTTTCCCGAGCCCGTTTTGCCCGCGACGAGCAAATGCTGAGAAGTCCCTTTGCCTAGTCGGACGTACTGCAGCCGGTTGGCACCGGCACGACCGACCGGGATGGTCAGTTCGCTGTCGCACTCCTGGGACCAGTAGTCCGCTGGCTTCGGCGCGATCACCGAGAAGGGAACTTCGACCTTGATCGACTCTTTGGCCGCCTTTCCGGCCTGCTTCATGAGGCGAACCATCGGCTCGTTTTCGATCGGCGATGGGAGTGAGAGGGGCAGATGCTCGAAGGCTGGATAACGCCAGAGGAATGTTCGCCGGTTGGGATCCCAATCAAGGTGGACCGACGGGGCGAGCAGGTCGTCGAGGTCGAAATCATTGGGCAGGCGCTGCTTTTTGTCTTGCGAGAGGAGCACATAAATCCCACAGCGCGGCCCGCCCGTCACCAGGCTCAGAAGACGCTTCGCCGCGCTGTCGGAAAAACCGTGGGGGAAGTTGGCGATGGCGAGCACCTGAAAAGGCTCCGCCACTTCGCCCGCCTGGGCGTTGTACTCATGGATCGACTCGTACTCGTTGCGGAGGTATTTTTGCAGGATCGTTTCCATGTGGCCGGTGAGACGCGTGAGCTGTTCGTCGATGTCTCGCGACTCCGACCAAATGCGACCATGGATCAGTCCTTCGTCGTGGTCGGCAAGGTGCATGAAGGACGAAAAATTCTCGCCCAGGCTTACCGCGTCGCAAATGGTGAAGCGGACCTTGCCGGGCGGCATCGCCGTGAGGAACCTCGCCATCATCGTTTGCAAAAGTTCAATCGCGCGGGCCCGGCCCTCACCCTCGGCGGTGATAAGGAGTGAAGGTTGATTTCGCAACGTCACGAGCGTTGGGATTTCAAGCGTGGTCACCTCGGGACGCAGGTCGAGGTTCTTGGAAAGGGCATGCTTGACCTTGGCAAGGTCGAGCGTGGCGGTGCCAAACTGGATTGCCTCGGTTACCTCGGTCGTTGGGGGCCAGTCGGCGTAGTGGGTGGTGTTCCAGTTGGGAAAGAGGCGGTCGCATTGCTGTTGCATGTCAGCCAGCGAGGCCTGCAGACCAGAAAATCCAGAAAACCACGCCTCGCGCATCGCCTGTTCGGCATCACGACAAGTCTGCCGGAGTGTAGCGAGCGACTCCTTGTACTGGGCATCGGCGACGCGAAGGTCCGACTCGTGCTGGTTGGTTGCCGTGGAGAGGTCTTGCTGGTGCTTTGCTTCGCTCGCCTCGGATTCGAGATGAAACGACTTCCTTAAATCGGCTAAGCGTTGCGGAAAAAATTGGCCTGAGGTGGTGGATTTTTCTTCCTTCCAGGCTTCGATCTCCTGCAAGGCGGCTGTGCAGTGGGCGTCGGTGACGACCAACTCGGCATCGCGAGTTTCGATGAGCCGCTGTGCGTCGCGCCGGCTTTTGTCGCGAGCAACGATGGCCGTCCAATCGATTTGGCTGCGGGCAAGGGCCAGGTGTTCGCCAATCTGAGCAGAGGAATCGGCCGCCCAACTTCGAGCACGCCGCCAGAGTATCCAGCCACCGATGCCGAGGATTGCGGCGCTTCCCAGAGAGAGCCCCGACCATGGAGCCCAGTTCGAGAATCCGACCAAGACCGCCGCCAGGAGCGTGGAGGCCAGCCAAAGGAATAGTAGGATCCCAAAAGGAGTCCCCCCTTCGAGATACTGCGTCCCGCGATGTTGGTGCAACTGTTCCACGAGCGTGCGGGCCGATTCGATTTTCGTGCGAAGCTTTTGGGTTGCTTCGTCGAGCGTCACCTGCTTCCGGATTTGCGGGTCGTCCTGGTCGTGTGACAGGGTCGTCGACTTAGGTAGATCGGCGTTCCAGAGCCGTCTCATTCGGAGGATGGTCTCGGCGTCGCGATCGAGTTGGGCCAGTTCTTCCTGCTGGCGGGCAAGGTTTTGCTGGAGGGCGGCCAATTCTTCGCGGGGGTTGTTCTTCGCCGCGTCGAAGACCGCGAGGGACTGCCAAGCCGACTGTTTTTTTGTTTCCTTCGCTTCGTTCAGGGTGGAACTGTAGTGCGAGGCGATCTCCGCGCGCACGCGGCGATATTCGGCCTGGATCTCGTCTCGCGTCTGTTCGTAATGGGATTGGCATTGATCGCTCGACGTGGTGTGCGACTTCTCAAGCGACTCTTTTGCCTGCCGATAGGTTGTCTCGGTCGTGTCGACGCTCTTCTGCCGCTGCGACTCGGCTTGTTGGGTTCCGTTATGACGTTCCCGCGCAATCGTCTCCTCCGCTTCCCAACGCGCGTTGGCCAACTGCTGAAGATCTCGCAGCAGTTCGAGCTGGCGATGTGTGGAAAGAGGCTCGGGCATCAAAAGGGAAGAGGGAAAAGGGAAATTCGATGGAGCCGACGAGCTACGTCTTGTCGGAGTGAATGGCAAAGGGTCTATTTTTCGCAATCTCGCTGCGCTTGCCGGAGCATGACATCCATACGCAGGATCGCGTCGAGCGCCGTCTTCACGACGGGGATCATTGGTTCGAGGTGGTGTTCGCAGAACGCCCGACTGACTTCGTCGTTCCATTCGGCCTGCGAGTCGGCCCAGGCGAACTCCAGTTCTTTCAACGCGTGGCGGATTCGTCCGGCACCTGATTCTAAATCACAGTTTTTCATTCGGATCTTCTTCGTCTTCTACCTGGGTATTCGCCATCACCGCTGCGACGTCGAGTTTTGGCACCGCGCTTGGCGAGCCGAGCTGATGGTACTCGTCGATTCGCCGGAGGATTCGGTTCAGGACGGCAATCGCCTGCAGGACATCGACTTCGCCACAGGCTTTCAGTTGCGTGATTCGACCTTCGTACTCAAAAAGTTCGTGCCGGACTTCGCGACACCAACCTTTGAGCCGCTCGACCTTTTCCTCGCAGTGGGCGAAGTGAGCTTGGGCTTTCTTGAGGGCGGCTCTTTCTTCGGTGCAGGAAGGTCGCTCGTCGGCGACGGGGTACATCAAGCAGCGGTGGAGGTCCTTTTTTGCGGCTTCGACGCCATCCCACGCGAGCCGAACCTGGTTCTTCCAATACCGTGGCCGATCGTGCTCGAGCCAATCGAGCAACCTCCGACTCTCCGCCTCAATTTGGGTCAATCCGTCGTCGACTTGGTGCGCAAAATTGGCTAAGGCGGCTTTCACGGCCTCAATGGCGTCAGTGTTGTGGACGTAAGCGGATGACATTCAATGTCCCAAGACGAACTTCACGGCGAATTCACGACAAATTCACAAAGACTGATGCGATAGGCCCGATGCGATGCCAACCGGCGGGGCGCCGCTCCTAACGTTGCGAGAGGTAGTCCTCGATTCGTTCGGCTTTGCGAATTAAAAACGGGGCATGTTCGTTGGTCGCTTCCACGGTGCGCGCGATTGCCTGGATGTGTTGTTCGAAGTCATCGACAAACTTCTTGTGCTCCTGGTCTCGCCAAGTGGCGTCCAGGCCGTGAAGCTGGGCCGACAGCGAGGTGAGCCCTGCTTCCAGTTCGGCGTTGAACTTCTTGAGGCTCATCGCGAAGCGACGCAGCTCGTTGGGATCGACAATGGCTTGCGACATGGTGAGGTCCTCGTGCGCTGGCGACGAATCGGGTTGCTCCAGTATAGACAGGGAGAACCGACGTGGCGATAGATGGGCGACCCTTACGTTACTAACAGCAAAAGTTTGCGCAGCGGGCAGGTCCAATGTAACCGTTCACTGAATCCGAGTCAGTAGATCAGCTCCCCCCCCCCTATAGCCGACGAGCTACGTCTCGTCGGGGGCCTCCTCGAAGGATCTAGACGTGGCACTTCCGATCGGAAGTGTTAGAAGAAGCGAATCGAATATCTCAACAGGGCGAGCCGGGTGCGTCCGCTTCCGGGGGGAACCGCAAAGGTTCCGGTTCCGGGACAAGGAGCCCTCTAGCCGCTACTGAGTAACCTCAAATCCGATATTGAGGCCGTGGGCGAACAATTCCTGCGTCCCGTCGTCCCGAAAGCCCAGGACATTGCCATTCTCGAACAACGTGTAGTCGACACTCGACGCAGCGCGACGGATGTTGTCGGCAAAGGTCCCTGTCCAGCCAAGCTTGAGCCTTATGTTGTCGGTGACGCGGTAGTTTACATTCAACCGTAGTTCGCTGACGGGCGAGAAACCGCCGTCATTCCTCCCGTAACTAAAGGACTTGGCTCGCAGAAAGAGCGGATGGTTGGGACGCGACGGAGTGAGGTCTTCTCCGATGAAGCCAACCTGTTGCCAGTTGCGGATATTGTAGCCCAGCATTAACTTACCGACCGAATCGAAGGTCCAGCGACCTTGGCTGTGTTGCCATCGGTAGCCGACCTGGGGTCCGACGATGTTGTTGACGATCGTCGTGTCCCACTGGCTATCGCCGAGCGACAGCCCTCCGTTACCACTGAAGAAGAATTGGTCGTCGAACTGCAAGAACCGGGCTCCGTAGTGGACCTCGAAGTGGTTGTTTTGATTGGCGACCTTGAAGTGGCTATTCTTGAGCCGGTAGGCCCGCATCATCTCGAATCCGTTGATTTTTGTCTGGTTGCGAATATTCGCCTCTCGAAAGGCGGTCACCAGAGTCACCAAGTCGCCGAAGTCGGGAGTTGCCCCGATGACAATCGTGTCAGGCTGATTGCCCGGATCGTCCGTATCGAAGCCGTCGGCCCCATGCTGCCCATTGTCGTTGATGTCGTCCGCGATGCCGTCGCCGTCGAGTATGCCGTCGCCATCGCTGTCGTCCTGGAGAATGCCATTCAGTTCACCATCGTCCAGATCAAGGAAGCCTGCGAGGGCGCCGGGATTGGTGCGGAAGGAGACGAAGACGTCGCCCAGCGGCGAGGCGAGTCCCCCCTGCCCCTCCTGGGCACCCCCATTCAGGCCGATGTTGAAGGTTTGGGTCAGGTCCGAGCCGTTGAGCACGCTGAAAAGCCAGCCGGTACCATCTTCTTTCCAATGACCAAAATCGTAGCGATCGCCAAAGTGGAACGCCGCCCGAGGCACCGCGTTTTGGATGCTATTGGTCAGGAGCGGCGGGGTGATCGGCTGGCCAGAGATCGGATCGAGAGGGATCGCGGAGTAAACGCGAAAGCCTTGCTGAACCGTATTGGGATCGCCGACTTCCACCCGCTCGCCCGATACGGACCAGTAAGTCTTGTCGTAGGAGAGGAAGAATCCACTCTGCTGGCTGCTGCCCCGGCCGTCGATGTCGAGGTCGACCGGCTCAAACCACTGCATGTCGTTGTCACTGCCGTAGAAGGGGCTGTGACTACTGTCGAGCTGTGCGGAGGCGGGCAACGCGACCACGGCGGTCAGGAACAGAGCGAAGCTAGTCGTTTGGAGTTTCGAGGCAGACATTGCTGTTTTACTACCCTTGTACTGAGGCTCGGTAAGCGGGCGCATAGGAAGGACTCCCGCCGCGATTTGGAGTTTGTCTGTGTGGGTAGTATCGGACCTGCTAGTCGTAGGAGTTGAGTAACTTTGGTAAGGGGTAACGAAAAACGGGAGTTTTTGGCATTGCAGGCCCTCCATGTCGCTTCGCAGACCCGTGGTGCTCCGCAGAAAGGTTGCCGCAGAGGGCGGTGATTGCCCCGAGTCGGGGTCGGGACGTATACTTTGGGCTGTCTAGCACCCCTTCTTTGTCTAAGGCTCCCTCATGCATGCATGTCGCCTCCGCAGCCTGTTTGGCTGTTTTTTTCTCTCCCTGTTGAGTCTTCAGGGGCCATCGCTGCAAGCAGCGCCTCCCGGCGCGGCTGCACCAGATGCCGAAGAGCGTCTCGGTTCGGATTGGGTCCGAGTTCGAAAGGACGACAACGGCCGGCCGATTAGCATGCAGACGGCCCTCGTTCATTACCGGTCGAAAGAGGCGTCGGGGAATCGGGCCGTCACGGTCGACCTGATTGGTGCGATCCACGTTGGGGATGCGGATTACTACCAAGACCTCAACCAACGGTTCGAGGCGTATGACGCGCTGCTCTATGAATTGGTTGCCCCCGAGGGAACCCGCATCGAGCAAGGGACCAAGGCCTCCAACCGACACGCCTTGGGGGCGATGCAAAATGGAATGAAGTCGATGCTTGAATTGGAGCACCAGCTCGAAATGATCGACTACACCAAGCCGAACTTCGTCCATGCCGACATGTCGCCCGAGGAGTTCTTCAAGAGCATGGAAGCCAAGGACGAGAGTCTCTTGAAAATGTACTTTCGCCTGATGGGGCAGTCGATTGCCCTCCAGAGTAAGATGACCGCGACCGGCTCGTCGCCCGATATCGACATGATGCGGGCCCTGTTTGCCGAGGACCGAGCCCGGCACCTCAAGATCACGATGGCCAGGCAGATGGACCAGATGGAGTCGATTCTCGCCACCTTTGGTGGCGAAGAGGGCTCGACGATCATTACCGAGCGGAACAAGGCGGCGCTCCAGGTGCTCCGAAAGCAGATCGAATCGGGCAAAAAGCGTCTTGGCGTCTTTTATGGAGCGGGACACCTCACCGACATGGACGAGCGGCTCCAGAAGGATTTCGGCCTGGAACCGACCAAAGTCACCTGGCTCACCGCCTGGGATCTCAAGGAGAAGGCCTCCCCTTAGAGCTTTGGGCCAACTAAGAATTTAGGGTAAGCGTTTCAGTTGTCAGCTCCCCAACCCCTCCTAGCCGACGAGCTACGCCTCGTCGGGAAACGGAGGAGTCGCTCCCTTTTGCCAGCTTTTCCCCTCAGCGTCGCTTTCCGCCGCCGGCCAAGCCTGCTAGACTCGTAGAAATTCCTCCCCACCCCCCAACGACCTAGCTGGAGTCCTTCCCATGGCGAAACCAGGCAGAAAAGTGAAAAAGGCCAACCACGGCAAGCGTCCTGCTTGCAGTCGCCCCCGTAAAGAACGCCGCCAAAAGATTAAGACCTAGCCGAACAGAGCGGTATTGGCAGTTGCTGCCGTCTTTCCCTGCGAATCGCGGGGCCCCTGCAGCGTTAGGCCCGAAGGGGCGGGACTGCATCGATCGCGGCGGCGGTCGCCTTTTTTCCCATCGACCTTTAGTGAGGCTTTCGGCGTGGCAGCGAAGGACCTGATTCTCGGATTCTCCGAATACGACCTCCACAAGGTGCTGGCAGACAAGGAAGAAATCCGCCGCCATATTCCTCAACGGTTTGCCATGGAGCAACTCACCGCGATCGTTTACGACGATCCTGAGAGTGGCGTCTGTGTTGGCTACAATGATTTGGCGGACGACGAATTTTGGGTCGCTGGCCACATGCCCGGAATGCCGCTAATGCCTGGGGTCATGTTGTGTGAAGCGGCCGCGCAGCTCTGCACCTACCAAGTACAAAAACATGGCACTTTGCGCGTCGAACTGGTCGGTTTTGGCGGGCTCGATAAGGTCCGGTTTCGGGGTATTGTCCGGCCGGGCGATCGGCTGGTGATCGTTGCCAAGGCAATAAAAATACGTCCTGGGGTGCTTGTTCGCAGCCGATTTCAGTGCTTCGTCGAACAAGAGATCGTCGGCGAGGGGGAGTTGATTGGGGTGGCCCTTCCAGTCGATGCCCTCAAAGAGGTTTGATGGGGTTCCCTGAAAGGTTGTTGCGAACTCCCGCGATAGTTGGCCGAAGCTGTCGTCCCAAGAGGTAGTGGTTTCCGCGGTTGATCTTGCGAGAAGCCCTCCCAGGCCCCTGCGGTGAGTCTCTCCATGCTTTTTCCGCTCTTCGACCACAACCCCCACCGTCGGTTTCCTTGGGTGACCTTGCTGCTGATCGTGGCCAATGTCTGGATCATGTGGCAGGCGAGTCAGCTAAGCGAGCGGGATTACACCGAAGTGATCGTCCGTCGAGGTTTTATCCCCCTGCGGCTAACGCAGATCGATAATCCGCGCCCACTTCTCATTCGCCAGGCGCTGACCCCCGTCGATGGTCAGCTCCAACAGCCGCCGGTCGAAGTACGACTGGTGAACGACTCACTCGCCGTTTACGGGACACTCCTAAGCACGCAATTTTTGCATGGAGGTTGGCTCCATCTGGTGCTCAACATGTGGATGCTTTGGGTTTTCGGAAATAACATGGAAGACCGTCTGGGCCATCTGGTGTTCGCCGGCTTTTATCTTGCCGGCGGCGTCGTGGCGACGCTCTGCCACTGGGCTGTCGCGCCCGATAGTCTTTTGCCGGTCATTGGTGCGAGTGGCGCGGTGGCGGCGGTGTTGGGTGGCTATGCGCTGAGCTTCCCGTGGGTGAAAATTAGGACGCTGCTATTCCTCGGTTTTCCGCTGTTGCTCGACTTGCCTGCTTTTATCGTGCTGAGTGCTTGGATGATCCTCGAAACCGTTGCTGGGGTCCTGGGGTTGCGCCTTGGTGCCGGGGTGGGGGCGGGAGTTGCCCATTGGGCCCATATCGGGGGATTCGTCGCCGGGTTGATCTTGATGCCACTGCTCGCCATCGGAATTCCCCCCGCCGACGAGGATTGGAAGACCGAGTCGGACGCCCTCTTCCGCTTCGGTGAGGAGACCGATCCGAAGCCGCCCTCCAGAGAATAGCCCCCTTCCCTTCCCTTCCCTTCCCTTCCCTTCCCTTCCCTTCCCTTTCCTTTCCTTTCCTTTCCTTTCCTTTCCCCACTTGTTTCCATGGGTCGACGCGCGGTTCCGACGGTAGATCCTGAGCTGGATCTGAGCGACTACCTCAAGACCTTGGAGCAACTTCCCCAGCCCTGGGATAGTAACGCGCTGTTTGGTACCGATGCGCCGCTGGAAGTGGAAGTGGGGAGTGGTAAGGGGCTCTTTTTGCAGAATGTCGCTTCCTCCACGCCAGAGCGAAATTTCCTCGGCATCGAAGTGGCTCGGAAGTACGCTCGCTTCACCGCCTCCCGACTCGCTCGGCTATCGCTCTCCAACGCGGTGATGGTCTCCTGCGACGGACATCGGCTCTTCAAGGAGCGGATACCAGACCAATCGCTCGCAGGAGTCCATGTCTATTTCCCCGATCCCTGGTGGAAGCGGCGCCATCGCCGGCGGCGTGTTCTCACTCCGGACTTCTTGGCCGAGATTGCCCGCACGCTGCTCCCTGGGGGAACCTTTCATTTTTGGACCGATGTCGAAGAGTATTTCCTAACAACACTCCGGCTCATCGACGCGGTGGCGTCGCTTGAAGGGCCCGAAGCGGTGGCGGAGCGGGTGGCGGAGCATGACCTCGACTACTTGACCCATTTCGAGCGGCGGAAGCGGCAAGAGAGCTTGCCAATTTTCCGGGCTATTTTCACAAAAATCGCGGACTAGCCTGCTATTCCGGAGACCAAACTCGGCTTAGACTGAGGGCCTGGACCTTCAGCCCTCCCTCCGCTGCAAGCCCTTCGCATGGCCACCACCGCTGCCAACTCCGATTCTTCCGTCCTCCGGAGTCTCCAATTTCGGTTGGACTTGGAGAAGTTGCTCACTTCGCTGAGTACTCGGTTTATCAACATACCGGTCGAAGCGGTTGACGATAGTTTGGTCGAGGCACTTGGGGAAGTTGGCGAATACACCAAGGTAGACCGCGGCTTTATTTTCCGGTTCGAGGACGAACGGCTTTTGACGGCAAGCATGACGCACGAATGGTGTGCTTCGGGAATCCCTTCGGCCAAGGAGTCGCTCCAGAAGACGTCGTTACTTCCCCTCGCCTGGTTGCTGGATCAGTTGAAGGAGGGACGAATTGTCCACGTTCCGCGCGTCGACGACTTACCTCCCCTTGCTGACGGACTCCGCCATGTCAGCAAAAAATTAGGTGTTCGCTCCAGTATCTTTATTCCGATGTTTTCGCTATCGCGGATGATCGGGATGCTTGGGTTCTCGCGCCTGCGTCGAGAGGAGCCTTGGTCGGACGAGAGCATCTCGCTGTTGCGGGTGATGGGAGAGATCTTTGGCAATGCTGTGGCCCGCAAGCACGCGGACCAGCGTCTCCGAGAGAGCGAAGAGCGTTATCGATCGGTCGTCGAGGACCAGACCGACCTGATTGTTCGATGGAAGCCCGATGGAACGCATACCTTTGTGAACATGGCCGTTTGTCGCTTCTTCCGCAAGACGCACGAAGAATTGATGAACGAAAATGTATTGGTCGGCGTTCACCAGGACGATGTCGAGGAGGTTCGCAAAAAAGTGGCAGCGCTCACTCCCGAGCACCCGACGGCTACCGACGAGCATCGCGTGGTATTGTCCGATGGCGAGGTTTTTTGGCATGAATGGACCGACCGAGCAATTTTCGACCAGTCGGGCGTGATTCAAGGGTACCAGTCGGTCGGCCGCGATATCACGCCGAAGAAGCGAGCCCAAGCGGAGCTCGATTTCCGTCTGAAGTTCGAAAATTTGCTCATTAGGCTCAGTACTCGGTTTATTAACGTCTCGGCGGATCGAATCGACGAGGAGCTGTCGACCACCCTGCGTCGCGTGGGTGAGTTTAGCAACGCGGACCGTAGCTATGTCTATCTACTAGACGATTCGGGCGATGCCGCGCCGCTCGCTTTTTCGTGGGCGGCCGAAGGCATGCCTCCCCTGTCGCTCGGCTCGGAACGGCTGGAGCTCTGCAACTATCCTTGGGCCATTGAGCAACTCAGAAAAGATGAGCCCTTTTGCATTCGCCAGCTTTCGGATTTGCCCGACGAAGCCAAACGAACGCGTGAATCCCTCGCCGAGGGAGGTGTCCGCTCCTTCATTCATGTCCCGATGCTCTCCGGGAAGAAACTGATTGGGTTGCTCGGCGTCTCGAATGTTAAGACCGAACAGTCCTGGTCGGAAGAGGGAGTTGCCCTGCTTCGGCTAGCGGGCAAGATGTTTGTCAATGCGCTCGAACGCAAAAAGAACCAACTCCATTTGCAGGACAACGAAGAGCGGTTGCGATTGACCATTGGTGCATTGGCCGATGGTTTCCATGACTGGAATGTCCCGACGGGGGAGGTCTATTTCAGTGACTACTGCCTTACCCTTTTCGGGCTTCCGAAGGGAGAAAATTGGTCCCGCATTGAGAACTGGTTGGAATCGGTTCACCCTAAGGACCAACCAGGGCTCAAGAAGGCGATGCAGGACCACTTTGAGGGACGTACGCCGGTGTTTGAGTACGATTTTCGATTGCAGCGTCCAGGCGATACCTATCGCTGGCATCGCAGTCGTGGCCGGGTGATTTCTCGTGACCACCAAGGAAATCCACTGCGAATGGTTGGGATGAGTCATGATATTGACGCAGAAGTCGTTACCGAAGAGCGACTTCGGAAAACGGAATCGCAACTGGCGCACTTAGCTCGCGTGTCGGCCATGGGCGAGATCGTGGCCGGGATCGCCCACGAGGTGAATCAACCTTTGCACGCGGCGGCCACTTTCGCCACCGCCACGGTCAGCGCCCTGGAGTCCGACGATACGGGGAGCCGGGGCCGGGCATTGGGCATGGTGAAGAAAATATCGGGACAGGTGACTCGCGCTGCCGATATCATTCGCCGCTTGCGGAGTTTCACCCAGCCTCGTCCTGCGCAGCTCGGACGGTTCGATCTCAACTCGCTGGTCCGTGAATCGGCAGAATTACTCGCCGCCGAAACCCGGCGCCGGCAAGTTCAATTGGAGTTTGATTTCGATGAATCGCTGCCGCTACTGCTAGGCGACAGGGTCCAAATCCAGCAAGTGCTTGTCAACCTGTTGCGCAATGCCTACGATTCGATCGTCGAGGCCAATCGCGCCAAACCGCTCGTTGCGGTGACGACGCGCCGAACCGAAAGCGGCGTTCAGGCCAGTGTTCGCGACAACGGTGGGGGGCCACCTGCCAAAGAGGAGGATTTGGCAAGGCTATTCGACTCGTTCTTTACGACCAAAGGAGACGGCATGGGTATCGGGCTGGCTCTATGCCGATCGATTGTCGACGCCCACGGTGGAAAAATCTGGGGGGAGCCAAACAGAGAAGAGGGCATGACCTTCTCCTTCTTTCTGCCCCTCAAAGAAGGCACCCTGTCTCACGAACCGAAGAGAACGAGCGCATGAGCCGAAATGACCGAGTCTACATCGTTGACGACGACGACGCGTCGCGCGAAGCGGTCGAATCGCTCGTCGGCGAAATGAATGTCGCCTCCGAGTCCTACGGATCGGCGGAAGAGTTCCTGAAGGACTACCAGGGGGAGCGACCTGGCTGCCTCGTGACCGACGTGCGAATGCTCCGGATGAGCGGACTCGAACTCCAAGAGGAATTGAAAAATCGAGGGTGTACGTTGTCGGTCGTTGTGCTGACCGGATTCGCCGAGACACCCGTTGTGGTGCGGGCGATCCAAAATGGGGCGGTCACTTTGCTGGAGAAACCCTGTAGTAACTACGAACTATGGGACGCCATCCGCGCAGGCCTCGCGGCCGATGCCGAGAATTATGAAAAGGAGCAGCATCTTGAACGGCTCCGAAACCGGCTCGACAGGCTCACGCCCGCCGAGAAAAAAGTCCTGGATCGGATCATCGGCGGGCAAGCCAACAAAGCGATTGCCGCCAATCTTGGCATCAGCACGCGCACCGTCGAAGTTCGTAGGCAGCAGATCTTTTCCAAACTCGAGGCCGACTCGGTGGCCCAACTGGTCCATTTGGTGATCGAGGCGGGCCAATCGGCCTAGGGCTTGGTCAGGGCTAAAGCACTAGGAAACCTCTATTAATTCAATTCTCAGCAATGCTATCTACGGGAGTCTCTCGAAAAGAAGCGGCGTGCTAGCTGTCGATGGGGCAATTAATGAGGGGTTTTCACTAGTTGCTGCGGGGGTCCGCAGTCAGGATGTGGAATCGCGCAGAATTACTCGTGGTTCCCTCTCTAGTCCCGGACAGCTTGGTTTCTATCCTTACCCGTAGAGCTGCATCCCTGGGCCAGCCCCCTGCTTCGCTGGTCCGGTGGTACCGGTCCCTACCAGAGAGGCTCTGGCAATCGCCCGACGCCTTTGGGCCGGAAGTTTTCATTTTTTCATTTTATTTTTTTGGAGACTAGGCAACGATGAGTACCAACCTGAAGGAGGCGACCCCCCCCGTCGCCAATGGCGAGCTGAAACGGGAAACCGTTTACATTGTGGAAGACGACGCGAGTACCCGAGACGCCTTGGAAGAATTAATCCGTCCTACCGGCGCGAACGTTGAATCGTTCAACTCGGCCGAAGCCTTCCTTAGCAATTTTGATTGCCAGCAACCGAGCTGTTTGTTGGTCGATCAAAAGCTTCCTGGCATCAGCGGTTGCGAGTTATTGCGACAGCTTCACGGAGCCGGTGTTCCTATCCCTGCCGTGCTGGTCACCGCCTATGCGACGACACCGATAACGGTCGAGGCGATGCGCATGGGAGCCGTCGACGTACTCGAAAAGCCATGCGGTGACCATGTGATCCGCAACGCCATTGAGCAGGCGATCCAGGTTTGCCGGAGTCAAACGCCGAAGCCGCCTTCGTTGCGGAACGCCGCTCGGCATATCGAGCAGCTTTCGGCTAGCGAAAGCACCGTTCTTGTCGAAGTGCTCGAGGGGGTGCCCAATAAGCAGATTGCTCGGCAGTTGGGTGTCTGCATCCGCACGGTCGAAGCGCGTCGTAGCCGTATCTATAAAACGATGGGCGTGAAGTCGGTAGCCGAATTGACTCGAGCCTGTGTCGCGGCCGGTTTTATCGATACGTGAGGGCTGACTTTTTTTTCCTGATATCCTCTACGCGAGCCAGGAACGCCCACGACCAGTGCGATACGTCGCGCCGGTCGCGGTGTTCCTGGCTTCTCTTTTTGCCGATAACTTGGGGGCTGAAGCGATCAGCTCTCAGCGATCAGCCCTCAGCCGGTTCCACTTTTGACAAATACCCCTGGGGCGTCCATAATCGGGCATCGCCTGGAGGCACCTTGGTTTCCCTACCCCATTTCCCCTTTCTTTCGGCATGGCAGCCAAGAACCGATTGTCGGCCCTAGCGCTCGCCATCGAATATTTTTCGGCCGAGGATGGGCGATTTGTGGAGACGCTCCGTGAGGTGACCAGGGCCAGGCCGCTTGCCACGTTTGCTGACCAGTGGAAGAAAGACCCTCGCCCGTGGGCCCGCGAGCAGGTGTTCGCCTACCTCGATGGTTCCCCGGATTGTGTTGGCCATCAACCGGTGGTGAAGCGACTCTTCAAGCAGGCCGAAGAAAACGGCGACGACGAGCTGGTCGCTGCGTTTGCCGTGCTGTTCGACCGCCTCGTGCGCCATGAGCAGAAGACGCGCGTCGGGTACGACGGGCAGTCGCAAAGCCGCTGGGAAGAAGAGTACCTCGTCGCGGCCGGCGAAGGAATGCAATTCCGTTATCCGACTCGGTACTACCTTCAGCGCCGCGCCTGGCGCTATTTCCGCCACCTCGGTTTCCGCGACCCACGTCGTTATATCAAAGCCACTGCTTACCTGCTGGCGAGCTACGAAGACGAGCACCTGGCCCGTGGGGAAAACCTCCTCGACTCCTGGACGCTCCTCCACGCGGCGTTTCGCCAGAGCGGAGCCCTCGATTTTGGCCGCGAACGAATTGTCGTTACCGAAGGCCACTCGCTTGGCTCGCTGCGTGCTGCGCCGCGGTTCGTTGAACACTGGCAATCGAAGGTTGCGTTTGGGCTGCTCGTCGATTTGCTCACCACCGCTCGGAGTCGGCTAGTGCGAGTCTGGGCGACTCAACTGCTCGAAGACGAGCATGCCGAGCGCCTCGCCAATCTGCCTGTTGAAAAGCTGCTCGCCCTGCTGGGCTCGAAGGAGGGCGACATCCAGCAGTTTGCGGGGCGCTTGCTCAAGAAATGCCGCGAGTTGGGCCAAGTGCCGCTGGCGACGTGGAGGGAACTGCTCGAAACGGATTCACCGGCGGTGCTCGAAGCCGCTTGCGATGCGATGCGCCACCACGTCGCCCACGGGGAGTGGTCCCTTTCCGATTGCGTCGAACTCGCGCTGCGCGAGCCAGCCACCGTGGCCCAGTTGGGACTCGATTGGCTACGAGAAAAAGAAATCGCCACGCCCGACGACTGGCAGCAAGTTGTCCGGCTTGCCGAACCTCGGTGCAACGCTCTGGCAGGAGCCCTCGCCGACTGGGCGATTCGGGCTCTGGCGAGCAGAGAATATTACGACCGCGACGAAGTCCTGCCGTTTTTTGACAGCCTTGTGCCGGCGGTTCGCGAGCAGGCGTGGGAATGGCTCGAAGCCGAGTCTTGCCCCGGGCGGGACGACCCTGTCTTTTTCTGTCGATTGATGGAGACGCCTTACGACGACGTTCGACTTCGTTTGATCCATTTGTTGGAGCAGCGTTTGCTGCCCGGTGAATCGAAGCGGGGCCTTGCGGTGGTTTGGACGTCGGTACTGCTGGGCGTTGAGCGGGGGGGGCGGCAGAAGCTCCAGGCAACCGGGCAAATCGCCGATGCGATTGTCGCGGACCCCTCACTGGCCGATTCGCTGCTGCCGGTGCTCGCGGTCGCCGTGCGATCGGTGCGCAAGCCGGAATCGCGGTCGGGGATTGCTGCGGTGGTAGGGTTGCTGGCGCGCGCGCCAGGGACCGCGGACGTCGTCGCCCGCCATCTGCCGGAGCTTGAATTGGTGGAAGCGGAGGACCCGGCGTGAATTTGCAACTCAAGTACATCGGGCGGAGTGGATTGGTCGGCACCGGGGCGTCGCGGGCGCTGCGGCTTGCGCCC
>QIKP01000063.1 GCA_003233055.1 Planctomycetaceae bacterium | reverse complement strand
GAGTTACTTCAACGAATCCATTAGAGGACCGCTCAATGGGCCGGAGCATTTATTGGGAAGTAATGTCGACTGGGGACAGGATCTGCGGTACGTATCGAGGTCTTTGCAACATATGCCTGAATGCGGCGGCGCGCGATTGTTTGCATTAACGCTTTATTCGCCAGGTGATTTGGGCTTGCCCCTGAAATCATTTGAAGGGCTGAGGCAGGATAGTTCAGGTCTTTCCCAAGCAGGTGGCCAAGAAAAATTCCTTATGAGTCTCGCGGTATTCAAAGGCTGCAATTGGACTGCTATTGGACTTGGAAATGAGAGGATTCACTTAGATGGTGAAGTGATGCAGCGTCTCGGAGTGTTCACGATTGATCGGCCCATTGGTTATTCGGTCGTTGAGGTTCATAGGAGTTCGCCACGTGGACGGTAGGGGGGGGGAAGCGTTTCGACAACCTTCACGGGGTGCAGGAAATTGTGGCAGCAGACGAGTGCATCTACTGCAAATTGTACCTAAACCTGTATTGACACCAGTAAGGCCTTTTGGTCCATGTGGTTTAGTCCGTCTGCTATCGCATTATGTTGTGGTCGAATGGCACTCCATGACCGTGAACGGTTACGCGTTTCTTTAATCAAGGGAGAATAACTGTGGTTACTTTGAAGTCGATGTACATCGTGTCTGCGATCGTCATACTGGCATTATTGCCCGCAACTCAAATAATCAATTTCTATCAGCCTGCGGATGCTGATTTATCGCGTCTGTACGTTGGAGAGAGCTGCTTTGAGCGTAGCGGGTCATCAGCGGTTACTCAGCATCAGTGTGAGCGATCTCCGGATGTGTGCGAGGAGACGGCCCAGCAAGTCACGCTGCAGTTAGGAGTGGAAGGCGGCGTGGTGGTGGCTGGTATCAATGGGTCGGTGTCATACACCGTCACAATGCCCACCGGCTGCGAAGGCACCGGTGTGCAGTACGAGAAGGACGGCTGTCCTCAGAAGTCTGGAGTGGCGTTTGTTGGCAGCGGATATTGGTGGAAAACACGGCTCGTAAGTTGTCCCCTCCACGATCGGAAGGTATGCGTGGAGATTCCGGGTGTTTTCAATATCGCTCTACCACAAAGCGTTGTAAACGCGTTAAATGATTTGGTTCCGGGAAACCCAATACCTGATGATGTTTCTATCCCATACCCCGTTGTTTTCTGCCGCGGTGATGAAGGCACGCTTTTCAACGCTCTGTGTCCCGGTACAAATGGCGATCAAACCTACTACGAGGTTCTCGACGAGAATTGCCACAACAACGCTGGAGAATGATAGGACAGCGTCATGCAGCGTTAACGAACCGTTAGCATCTGTTCTACTCAACTACTCAATCAATCACCTGACTCTTAATGGCCATCCCGAGAACGGAAGGACCAAAAGGATTCGGCTGAAGACGATGGTTTTAGAGCCATCGCAAGGATAATTGATCGGATGAAATTGTGGAGAGGACTTCTTGCCTGCTTTTTTAGGTCGGTTTCTAACGCACGGGGTTTACTTTTGTTTCATTTCCTCTGTCCTTGCATGTCTTTTGAGGTTGCCACAAAGGCGATCATCATCGTGTTCATAAGTGCCGCAGGCAGCCATGTCAGCGCCGTTCAGCTTATTCAAGAGCGTACCTCAGGCAACTCAACTGCTCAGTTGTTCTTGGATAAGCTCTCTGACCCTGGCAAAGACGCGTGGGGCAAGCTAACCGAGCTAGCAGACAGCCTGGAAAGAATGCCAACGCTCATCGAATACGCGGAGATGCTAGTGCAGTGTGACGGTCCCTTCACCAAAGATGACCGACTGGCGCTTTTCTTCTGCTTTGGCATCATACAGAAGCCGATTTTGTCTCGCGACGACCTGCATGACCTTTTGCGCGCACAGCGATCTCTCATTGATTCACTGACGGTCCAGTACACAGTTACGTACGGTACACAAACCAATATTCAGTCCGCAGGCGCCGTGCCGCCCCGTTATCAATGCGAATTCGTAGTCCAGGGTCAGAAAATCATGTTTAAGCAGGTAGCTTATCGCAACGGCTCACTTGGGAACGAAGAAGTACAGGCTTTTGATGGAGCCGTCCTGCGGACCCTGCTTGTTTCGCCTGGTGAAATCCTCTATGGAACGGTCTCGAATCTCGACATGAGGGGGAGGTTCTACTCGAAGGGGAACCCTCTGATTTCGTCCGGTCTGTTAAACTCGCGGACAGATTTGGGACGCGACCGTTCTCCGTATGATCTAGCCTTCTTTGCTAAGGATGGTTTTATTTACGAAACGTCGGTTGCAAAGGACGGTGTGGACTGCATCATTGTAGGCGGTATAGAAAAGTTGTTCTACTGTGCTCCACGCTACCGATACGCTTTGGTTGAATCCAACGCTGGTTCCTATGAGTTTGACAAGAGCGAAGGGCGGTATGTCCTGAGCAATTCGCATGTTAGAGTGAAGAATTCCAGCTGGGCTAACCCATTTGAACAGGTGTGGCTGCCTAAGGCTTCCGAGTATAGGCACACGGTAGACGGCTCCGTAGTGGAGTCGTACTCGGTTAACACCGATAAACTGACGATCAACACGGATCCCCCAAACGATTTGTTTACAGATGTTTTCCCGGAGGGATCCTTCATTCATGACGGCCTTCAGGCTGCTAGTTATGTATTGGGTCAGGGAACTGAAGCAGAGCTTCGAGATGCAACTCCGTTAGCCAATCGTAGTCGCACCTTACTGTTCATTTTCAACGTCGTTGTAATCATCGTGATACTTGGAATCATGCTGCGACGTTGGCGAGTCGCTCGTGCTGCCTAGTCTCCGAAAACAGGAATTATTCGAGTGCGAATCTGGACAATTACTTCGATACTGTTGGGATCATTAGTCGGCGCAACGCCAGAACCAACGCAACATGACAACAACGCGTGTGGTCCTATTGCCACATTTGTTGCATTGCTGTCGATCGGTGTAGACGCGGAGTTAACTGATGTTGCAAGCAGGTGTAAATGGACTGAAGGCGATTTCGTACAAGGCGACCAGATTGTCGCTGCTCTGCATACCTTTCCTAACACTCATGTACGAGCCGTTCGAGTCACCTTAACGGATGTTGAATCGCATTTACGATCAGGTGCCGCGGCCATACTTTTTGTTAGGCGAGGCTCGACGGTACCCAATCATGCAATCTGTTTGGTTGGAGTCGTGGGTGATGGATTCTCGTATGTGGAGTTGCCGGGAGGTGAGCAGGTTATAGCCAGAAATGAAATCGAATCTATTTGGTCAGGAGAGGCCATCCTGGTGCGAAGGTCATGCCTCGGACAACTTGTCTGTGATTGGCCTTGGAGTGCCCCCATTTTTAGTACCAGGGGTTATGAGAGTAGGGTTTGGGTAAAAGATTCCGCAGTCGGCTGCTGGAGTGAGGGCGTAGCCCGATCGGAAGCAGCCGACTGCGACGCGAATTCCGACGGGGTCTGGTAACCAAGGCTGAGCCGTAGTACAGCTACCGGAGATTTACTCGTTAAAGACATCCACTCAACTACGTGAAAACAACTACGCGATTTAGCTAGCAACGTCTGTTTTCTACAGAGCCGGCTTCACGGATTTTGAAAATCGACTTTTGAAAACCGATGCTAGCATGGGCTTCGGGGGAAACCAGCCGCATTGATGCGAAGCGTCCCTGTCTGTCCGCGGGAATTGCCCTCCCCAATGTGCAAATGGGCAAAATCGGCACCTTCCGCTAAGGGGGTGCGATCGGCAGTGCCGATACTCCGTTGCAGGGCAAGTGATCGCCTAACCCGCTAGCGATTGCGCTCGGCTGATTCCCCCCTCAGCCTATTGTCTGTGTAACGTTGAATGCTTGTACCTTGAAACTGCACCTCGCGATTCCGCTACTCGCAATCCCGCATTGCGAGCCCGGCGATCCTACCCTGGGGACCCACCTGTGACGATTCACCCACTTGCTGACGTCAGTCCTTACGCCCAGTTGGGCGCGGATGTCTCGATCGGTCCCTTTGCGGTCGTCGAAGCGGGAGCCACGATTGGTGACCGTACTCAGCTCTATGCTCGTGCAACGGTCAAGAGCGGCACGACGCTTGGTTGCGACAACATCGTTGGCGAGGGAGCCGTTCTCGGGGGGAAGCCTCAGCATGTCCATCAGCCGGAGGAGCCAGGTGGCCTGACGGTGGGCGACCGGAATGTGATTCGAGAAAACGCGACGATCCACCGTGCGTTCGATACCCAAACTTCGACCATCGTCGGCAACGACTGCCTGATCATGGTTGGTTCCCACATTGCCCATGATTGCACGGTCGGCGATCATGTCGTCCTGACGAACAACGCCCTGCTTGGCGGCCACGTGACGGTTGGCGATCGGGCCTACCTGGGGGGAGGTTCCGCCGTTCACCAGCATTGCCGGATCGGCCGCGTCGCGATGATTGGGGGCCTCGCCCGACTGGATCAAGACGTCCCCCCCTTCATGACCGTCGATGGCGAGACCAATCAGGTGGTTGGCCTCAACCGCGTCGGCCTGCGCCGCGCCGGCGTCGACCCGCAGGAGCGCACCGAACTGAAAGAGGCTTACCAACTCCTCTACCGTGGCGGCCTGCCATGGGAAACGCTGCTCGAGGCCTTAGAAGAGCGGTTCACTCGCGGCATTGCCTCGGAGTTTGCCCCCTTCTTGCGTCAGACAACACGGGGATACGTCCGAGAGCGCCGATCGCTGCCGCCGCAACCGACCATCCGCCTTGTCCGCGAAGACCCGTTGACCGACGGCCAGTTCATTCGCGAGCAAATTCTCCAGGCGGGCTAGGCATCCAGGCCCGCGATGCCGTACTTCGATGCGGCAGCGGGACGTTTTCGCCAGACACGATCTCCAAGGCCACCGACCCAGACTCGCCCGATCGGCCGGAAGCCGAGTCGGTTGCAGCTTTTTAGTGCAGCGGCGTTCGACCAGTCGGCGGTGGAAAGAATCGTCGTGACGCCGTGACCTTCGAGCAACGCAAAGGCGGCCTGCTGAATTTTTCGGTAGAGCCCTCGGCCGCGAAACTTCGAGAGCGTGTACCCATTGTACATGAACGCCATGTTCGGCGGAAACGAAAACCCGACGCCCGACGCCCGATGCGAGCCCCGATTCTGCTCCGGTTCGATCGATTGGAGAGCGTACCAAGCGTAGCTGGCCAATTCGCCGTCGACGAAAGCGCCGACGCAAAAATCTCCTCCTCGCAAACGATCGGCTAGCTTAGCGGAGAGCTGGTTCTCCTCGCAGCTAGCGAATCCTTCGATTTCGCTTGGCGATAGAAAGCGGACCGCCACGCCCGATTCGTCCGCCTCGCTTGGCGGCTCCTCACTAGGGCGATCGAGCAGCATCAGCCATGCCACGTCGAGCGTTAGCACGCGTCGCAGCAGACGATAGATGACAGAGGCAATCGGTGGAATGGAATTCATCAGAGAACCTAGAAACGCTTGTGACTTTGCGAAAAGAACAGACCAAGGAACCTTTTCTCCGGGCCGCTATGCCGCGGGACTCCATCGTTTTTTGATCTTTCTCGCCTGCTCCCAGGCAGAGTCGCACCAAGCGGCCGCGTGTCCGCTCGCCGTCGGGCGACGGATGCAAAGGGTCTCTGCCGGACGATGGACGGCCCCCCAGCTAAACTTGTACGCCTCCACACCACGAAGGAGATCCAACCGGCGGTGTCCCTTGGCAATCGCCTCTTGGAGCATGGCGATCATCGAGAGGACGCCGGCGGAGACGGCCTCCCCCGCTGCGCTGAGACCCGCTTGGTAGGCGAACTGTTGGGCCCCGTTGTCGAGCACGTACTCCGCCGCGACGGGCTCGCCATCGATACTCAAAACCCGCAGCTCGAGGCTCCCGAAGAGGGCAAGTTCCTCGATAGCCAACTGGTGAAACGCAAGAAATTCAGGACTTTCAAACGCCCCCTGCTCGCCGAGTCCCTCCCGGCGATCGTTGTGCAGCTGCACCAAAAGACCAAATGCGGCCTGGCATTCTTTCGGTTTACGAAAGGTCGCGACGGTCGCGCGTCCCGTCGCGAAGAACTGTTTCTCTAGCCGCCGGATTTTCTTCCGGCGATTCTTCGATAGGCTCGCTAGATAGACTTCCCAGCTTTCCGGAAGCTCCACGAAGCAGGAGCCGGGCGCATCGCGGCGAGAGATCGGGCAGCCATGCTCTTGGAGTCGGTCGATCAAGGAGCCGACCACCGCATCGTCGTTGTTTACCGAGTCGAGCACGAGTTGCGACCATTGATTCGCTGGTGCATCGGTCATCCATTCCGCCATCGCATCGACCACTTGGTCTTGAGCGTCGGTGCGGCAGAGAATTGTCGCGTGGTCGGTGCAAGCGCGACCGTCGCCCATCCATCGTACTTGGCAGATGCCCCGCTTGAGTTCGGTGTACCAGAGCGCCAGTCCGATCAGTTGGCCCTTCTCCCGAACCGCGACGACCGAAAGCTCACGACCTTGGCCATAGGCATCCCACCACGCGAGAATCCACTCGGGCGACTGCATGACGGAGTGCCTTGGTAGCCGGTTCCAGTCCGTTCGGAGGGCGGCCAGTTCGGACCGACTGGTGAGGAGATCGACTTGCATGAAAACAGTTCCACGAGAAGAAACAGGGGGGAGGGTCGTAGCCGCTACCACTTCGTCACACTCCGGCCGTTTCGAATTCCTGATGAGGAGCTACGTAGTTCTCCTCCTTCTCCTCCTTGAGGCGATAGCCATTGGGGGCTTCCCTATCCAGGACAAACCTCATCGGATAGACAAACTGTTCTTTCTCTTTGCCAACGAACTTGTCCGCCAGCCGAAAAGCACGGGCGAGCGCCTCCTTCGCATAAGCCACGGGGCCATCGACGCCGATCTCACGACACTCCTTACCGAAGCGGTGCCGCATCAGGTGGTTGGCGGTGTGGACGTTGATCCTCCGCCGGGCGCGGGCGTTCTTGTGTTCCGTCGAGACCGAGACGTTGAGGCCCTCCAAATTGCAAACGCGATGGGGAGTCAGTTGGGGCCACGTGATGAGCTGCCCCGGCTGGGCGTCAAAGACCAAAGCGTATTTGTCGAAGCTGCTGTCGTAGGGAACATCCTCCGACCATTCGCCGGCGCAGACTTTCCCCAAAGTCTCGACCGATGCAAAACGGTTGTCGAAATGGGGATAGACCCACACCCGCTTCGTACCCCGAATGTGCCACAACATGTTCATCGGCATGTCGACGTGATAAGGGACCCACGCGTTTGGCGACGAAATAAGCAGATTGGCCGTTCGGTCTTGAGCCTGGAAGCCAGGTTTGCCACTTTCGATTTCATCATAAACTTGGTGCAAGGCTTGGGCGTGCTTGGGATGGTGATCGAGCATCTTCCGGCAGTTGATCCAAATCTGCCCCCGACGCACGAGCTGAATGATCTCCTGCCCCGACAGACCATTCCGCTCGCCTTCCATCCAATCAAACACGTTCGGATCGGTCCCCATCGTGTTGATACCCAGGTGTTCTGGCGGATGAGAATCGATCACTTCGGCCAGCACGTCGTCCGTAAAGAGTCCCGTTTCTGCCAACCGATGCTTGGCGACAAAGACGCCCTCCTCAACGGTCATGAAATCTTCGGGGGTCCAGTCGGCGAGCAGTGGCTGTGGCATCGGTCGGATTCCTTGGCGGCAAAGGAGGGGGCAGGTTCGAGAGGCTCCCGTTCGATAGAGCAACTGCCACGCCAAACGTTCCATGGGCCAAGATCCCCCTCGGAAACTGGTGCAGGCCCTACCGCCCGACCTGGGGCACGTTCCAAAAGACCACGCGACGTCGCGGAAGGACAACATCGCGGAAGGACAACGTCGGCCCTCCCCTTCCGGCGACCCCTTCCGGCTAATGACCACCCGCAAAAAAGCAGCGCCCCCGGCAGGATTCGAACCTGCGACAACCGGTTTAGGAAACCGATGCTCTATCCCCTGAGCTACGGGGGCGGGCTGGAAAACAAGCTGTTTTCTGCTCTCTTTCGTTTGCATCCGGGCGTTGGACACCCATTCTAACACCACCTGGACCCGATTCGACCGGAGCCCAATTCGACCGGACGCAGTGCCATGGCATAAGTCTACTCGACCAACGAAGCCGAAGAAACCTTCCCCCGACTTCCCCGCTCTTTAGCCACGCCACGGGCCGCGGGGCCAGGAAGGTCCGCCAGAAGCTTCACTACTTGCGCCCGATTCGTGGTTCTTCCTTCGGAGGCGAGTATCGGGGAACCCGACCCTGTCCGAAAGTAGTGGACCGCACCGCATGCGGGGAGTCATTTCGGGTACAACAGGGAGGATGAATCCTTCTCACACGCAACATGTTCCCGTGCTCCCTGTGGAAGTTTTGGAACTTCTTCAGCCTCAGCCGGGCGATACGGTCGTTGATGGCACGCTCGGGGGAGGTGGGCATGCTCGGCTCTTGGCGGAGCGGGTCGGGGCGACGGGGCAGGTGATTGGCATCGATCGGGATCCAGCGGCGGTGGAGGCGACGGCGGCGAGTCTGGCCGAATTGCCCCAGGTGACCGCGCTACACGCGAGCTACGTGGACCTCCCGGAGTTACTCGGCCAGCTCCAGGTCGGGCGAGTGCAGGGGATTTTGCTCGACCTCGGGTTGTCGAGCGATCAGTTGGCCGACCGTGATCGCGGGTTTAGCTTTCATTCCGACGGGCCGCTCGATTTGCGGTTTGATCCGACGCAAGGGGAGCCGGCATGGAAACTGCTAGCACGCCTGAGCGCCGATCACTTGGCGGAAATTTTGTACCAGTATGGCGAGGAGCGATTGAGCCGGCGGATTGCGCGGCGGATCGTCGAGCGACGGCGGGAATCGCCGATTCGCACCGCTACGGAGCTAGCACGGATCGTGCGGGGAGCCATGCCTAACGTAGGTCGCCAGCGGATCGACGGGGCAACTCGGACTTTTCAAGCGTTGCGAATTGCTGTAAACGGCGAGCTAGAGGGCCTGAAGGCGGCTCTGGGTCGCCTTCCTGATTTGCTAGCAACCGGCGGTCGTTTGGCGATTATCAGCTTTCATTCGCTCGAAGACCGACTGGTGAAGCAGGCTTTTCGCGACAATCCTGCGATCCAAGGGATTACCCGCAAACCGGTTCAAGCGATCGCGGGGGAGGCTGCGGCAAACCCCCGGGCACGGAGTGCAAAATTGCGAGTGGCGGAGCGACTCCCGCCGGAGACTGCGTAGCCGAAGTGCCGAAAGAAGAAGGGGGGAGGGGCTGTGCCGCCTTGTCCGTTCCCCTCAACAACACGTCAGGCTCGAAGCCTTTCCTATCCTGCGAACGACCGCCATGAATTCTACGATCGCCCAAACTGAAACCACACCGCCGGGGCGCGGGTTTCACATCCAGGACAACGGCAACGCCTTGTGGATGATGACCGCCGTTTTGCTCGCGGCGGGTTACGTGGCGATTCGGACGCTCACGGGCGCGGCCGACGCGCCGCAGGTCGAGGTCTCGAAGCCGGGCGAGTTGATAGGGGTGCCGAGCCCGTCCCTCTCTCCGTCCGACGGCGAGCTTCACAAGCTGCGTCCCAAAACCCTGCAAGGCGATGCGCCAATGGAGAGCTACCCCCTGCCGGTGACCCGCGGTTCGGCCAATTCGCCTGCCGTGCTGTGGGACAACTCGGCGCTCAAGGGGTGGCAGGATCCGGCTGCGAAAGGGAGCCCCGGCTATCGCGTGGAGCCTGTCAGACGCGTGGAGCATGTCGGGGCAGTCGACGAGCGCGAGCGGTTCCGGTAACCGACGAGCGCGAGCGGTTCCGGTAACCCTCGCAAGGGAATGCGTGTAATCCCCTGCCGACGAGCTGCGCTTCGTCGGGGCTGCCCCTGCCGCTGAAGCGGCATCGCCAGCCGCGTCTCTGCGCCTTTGCGCTACTTCGCCCGAGGGTATCGCGCAGAAAGAAACCCGCCATCAAGACGGGTCCGACTCAAAAAGCTCCCCCGGCAAGACTCGAACTTGCGACAAGGCGGTTAACAGCCGCCTGCTCTACCAACTGAGCTACAGGGGAATGGGAGGGTATCTTGGGTGAACCGATACCAGGTTAGGAGGTCGAATATAGCCAGCGGGGAGGCGGTTTTCAATACCACTAGGGGGACCCGTCCCGCCGGGTGGCGAAAGAACAGGAGCCGCAGAGGGGGAAAGGGGTTCGCGACGGCTCAGGACGAAACGTCGATCAGGGCATTTTCCTCTTCGCCTCGGATCTTCTCCATGGTGATGCAGTTGCCGGCGTCATTGTACTCGACATGGGTCATGTAGGCACAAATGAGCAAGAGGCCCCGGCCCCCGCAGGCGGTGAGGTTTTCTTGGTCCGTGCAATCGGGGACCTGGGCTGGCAAGAATCCAGCTCCTTCGTCCTGGACACGAAGCCAGAAACGCTCCGAGCTGAGTTTCCACTCCAGGGAGACTTGCTTCGACTCGTCTTTCCCGTTTCCATGGCGGATGGCGTTGGTCAGCGATTCTTCCAGGGCCATCTGCACACCGAAAAGCTCCTGATCGCTCCAGCCTAACGCCTTGAGTTGGACGAGTATTTCGTCCATCACCTCGAGGTGTGCCCCACACCGACTGGCGATCCCCCGCTTCACCTCCGAACTCCAGTTGTGCTGGGCCATGGCTCGCGCCTCGTCACTGTTGCTCAGGAGACCGAAGGAAAGGGTGGATAGACCTGGATTTTACAGCACCGCCAGCGCATCCGCCTCGTCATCCTTGATCTGGAAGAGCTTGGTCAACTTGGTAATCGCGAAGACTTCGTAAATTTCGGGGCGGATGTTGGTGAGGATGAGCTCGCCATCATGCGTGCTCACTTTTTTCTCGAAACTAATGAGCTTGCCCAACGCCGCGCTCGAAAGGAACTCCACTTGTGAGAAATTGAGGACAAACTTCCGATGGCCGTCCCGTTCGACCAAGTCATACAGCTCTTGCCCCAGTTCTTGGATTTCATCTTCGTCAATGATCTTCGAGTCGCTAAAAGTGACGACCGTCACATCGCCCGAGTCGTTTAGTTGGATTCGTTTGGGAGCAGGCATCGACATGCGCCTTTGTTGAAAAGGGAGCGTTGGAGAGTCCGCAGTGGGGGGGACGAAAAAAACAGGAGCACGCGGTCGGAGGCCACTAGGGGCACCTACCTGCAATGATAGCCCGACCGATGCGGGCCTGCAAGGCAATCGGAAAGAGGTCTCGGCAGAGGAGTTGGCCGATGGCTGGAGAATCGGTCGGGAGCGTCGTCAACCAGGAGCGTCGTCAAGAGGGTCGAGGCATGGCTAGGCTATGCAAGATAAGCACCGCGCCGATCGACAGCAGGCACCACCCTAGCCACTCCGGCGGGCGAACCGTCTTGCGGTACCCCAAGTTCACGGGAGCTGCTGCGAAGGCCTGGGCCGGCGAGTTGGAGGCAGACGCGAGTTGGACATTGCCGGAACGTTCCGCAAGCATCCTCGTGGCGTCGGGTGTCAAGACGTAGGCCTCGACCACCCTCACTTGGATGCCAATGAGCAGGATGAACATGCCCAAAAAAAAGAACTGATTACGATTGAAGTCCATGTCCCTATTGCTCCTTTCAAAGCTCCGATTTCCGCCACGAAGGAGAGACGGAAAAGGGGGCCCTTGCTGGGTGTCATCGAACCGGAAGGCCCCGCAAGATGAGAAGAGGATCGAAGGGTCGGAAGAATCGTCTGCTACGCAAAATGCGGGGAGGTGGGCCTGGGTCGGTTAGGAGGGTGTGGCGGTTGGCAACCCCAGCGATTGGCCTCCTGCGCCCCGACCAAGCTTGGCCAGGGCTAAGGGGGGAGCAACCAGAGGACTCATCGCTGCGCGTCGGGCCGTAATTTTTCGAGGCCGCGCTGGATCACTCCCTCGGCGGCGTTGCGGGCAGCGTCGCCCAGGATATGGGGTTTCCCCGATTTCTGAATGGCGAGGAGGAGCGCCGGGCGCTTTTGCCAGTCGGCCCAACCAAATTGGCGGACATCGACGTACATCTCGGCTAGCCGTGGAGGCTGTTTCGCAATGAGATGGAGCCCGTCTGCCGCGTAGACGACGTGGAAATGGAGCGCCGCATGGTAGAGGCCGAAGCCGACGACGACGCCGAGGAGAAAAGTATAAAGCCGGCCCACGATTTTGCCTCCGAAGGAGATAGCGGTTCCCTGAGAACTCTCCGCATTCTAGTATAGATTGCCCGAGGGAAGGAGAGGACGACCTTTCTGGTGGAGAATCATCGGTTGGACCAGGCCGCATGGCAGTCGGGCTACCTTGTTGGTGGCTCAAGCCCTCTTGGAAAAAGCCAACGACGCAGTCCGCAGCGCTTTCCGCTACAGTAACGACTTCATGCCCCCGCCCGAAGAGGACCAGCCGCCGAAAACCCCGCCGGTAGGCAACGCGCCTGCCTCGCCCGATGCTGCGCCTCAGGCAGGACTTCTCTCGACGACGTTCTTCGGGCTGCTCTTTACCCAATTTCTAGGGGCGACCAACGACAGCATTGTCCGCTGGCTCGTCATCGGGATTGGCAAAGAGTATGTCACCGAGGCGAATGTCAGTCGCGTGCTGGTCGGCGGATCGGTCTGTTTTATTTTGCCCTACCTGCTCCTCGCGGCACCGGCCGGCTACTTGGCTGACCGATTTAGCAAGCGCAATGTCATCATCTGGTGCAAGGCTGCCGAGATCGTGATCATGATACTCACGGTGTTGGCGGTTTATTGGGGTTTGCCCTGGATGCTCTTTACGGTGGTGGCGCTGATGGGTGCCCAGAGCGCGCTCTTCGGCCCCGCCAAGCTGGGCAGCATCCCCGAGATGCTCCACCAGCGAGTGATCTCGGCCGCCAACGGATTGATCGGCTTCATCACGGTCGTGGCGATCGTCTTCGGCACGGCGATTGGTGGGTGGCTGGCGACCGAGCATGTGCGAGGGACGTTCGGCGCTCGTGACTGGTGGATCGAATTTGCCGTGCTCGTCGGAATCGCCGTAGCCGGTTGGCTCACCAGCTTGTGGATCGCTTTCCTTCGCCCCGCCCAGCCTCTGATGCCTTTCCCATGGGATTTCGCCAAGCGAACGATGGGCGATGTTCGCATCTTGGCATCCGATCGACCGCTGCTTCTTGTGGCGCTCGGTAGCATGTTTTTCTGGTCGCTCGGCACGCTCTCGCAGCTCAACATCGATCAGTTTGTCTATGAACAGGGAGGCAGTGACCAAGTCCAGGTGGTGCCGGGGCTTGTCGCTTTGGTCCTCGGCATGGCACTCGGCAGTTTGCTCGCCGGGATGTGGTCGAACGAGCATGTCGAGCTAGGCATCTTGCCGCTGGCCGCCGGCGGATTGGTTCTCTTCACCTTTCTCCTCTTCACCGTGAAGGGAAACCTGATTATTGGGGAAGGAATTGAGTCGCACATGACCGGCAGCTATGCCATCGCCTGCTTCTACCTAGCGATGCTCGGATTTAGCTCGGGTCTGTTCGTGGTGCCGCTCACCGCCTACTTGCAGCACCGCAGCCGCCCGGAAGTCCGTGGTGCCATCCTCGCGGCGTCGAATTTTCTAATGTTTGCCGGCATGTTGGCCGTCACGATTGGCTACCTAGCACTCCGGACTACGATCTTCACGAACGAGCCACTCTTCAACGCCCGGCAAATATTTCTCTTTTGCAGCTTGCTTACCCTTCCGGTGGTCGTCTACATCGTTTATTTGATCCCGCAGACGACGACCAAGTTCATCGCCTGGACATTGGCCCATACCGTCTACCGCATTGACCTAAAAAACCGAGACAACTTACCGTCCGAGGGGGGCGCGCTGTTGGTCGCCAACCACGTCACTTGGATCGATGGCATTTTGCTGATCTCCAGTTCGTCGAGGCCGATTCGCCTGATGATTAAGGACGATCTCCTCAATGCCTCTTGGAAACGCTGGGTCGCGAAATTGATGGGAGTGATCACCGTGCCGAGTTCTCCCAACGCCGCCCGACGCGCCATCCAGTCGGCCCGGGAGTCACTCCGCAAAGGGGAGCTAGTCTGCCTCTTCGCCGAGGGGCGGGTGACTCGTTCGGGGCAGTTGCAGTCGTTCACGCGCGGGGTGCTGTCGCTCGTCCGAGGGATTGATGTCCCTGTCATTCCGGTCTTTCTCGATGAACTCTGGGGCAGTATGTTTAGCTACCGGGGCGGTCGGCTTTTTGGGCGGTGGCCCTCGCAGTGGCCCCACCGTGTCTCGTTTTGGTTTGGCCCTCCCATTAACCATCCCAACAGCGTGCGACAAGTGCGCGAAGCTGTTCAACAACTAGGGGCCGAAGCCGCCGTGAGCCGATACGAACGAAGCACCAATCTGGCCCGAACGATGTTGCGCACTTGCCGCAAGGCGAGGTTCCGATGGAAAATCGCGGATTCGACCGGTCAAAGACTCACCGGTGGCCAGATCCTCATGCGGAGCCTCTTGCTACGCCGGCTTCTCCTGCGGGAAGTCCTGGCGCCCGAGGAACGGTACGTCGGTATCTTGCTGCCTCCTTCGAATGGCGGGACGCTGACCAACGCGGCGGTGACGTTGGCTCGTCGCGTCGCGGTGAATCTCAACTACTCCGCGACCGAAGAGGTGATGAATGCCTGCATCAAGCAAGCGGGGATTCGCCATGTACTCACCAGTCGAAAAGTTATGGACAAACTCGGCATGAAGCTCGACGCCGAGGTGATCTACCTGGAAGACCTGCGCGAGAAAATAACCTTGGGCGACAAAGTGCAAGGCGCGCTCAATGGTTACCTTACACCGACGCCGATCCTCGACCTCCTTTACGGGCTGCACCAGGTCAAAGCGGACGATGTCCTGACCGTGATTTTTACGTCGGGATCCACAGGGACGCCGAAGGGAGTGATGCTGACCTATCGCAATGTTGCCTCGAATGTCGACGCGATCGACCAAGTCATCCAGCTTCGGTCCGACGACATCATTCTAGGGATCTTGCCCTTTTTTCATTCTTTCGGATTTACCGTGACGCTTTGGGCCCCTCTAGCGCTCGACATTCACGCCGCCTACCACTTTAGCCCGCTCGATGCCAAGCAGATCGGCAAGTTGGCCCAGCAGTTTGGCGCGACCATCTTGCTTTCGACACCGACCTTCCTGCGTTCGTTCGTCAAACGATGCACACCGGAGCAATTTGCGACGCTGGATGTGGTTGTGGTGGGAGCGGAAAAACTCCCCGATTCGCTAGGCGATGCCTTTGAGAATAAATTTGGCCTCCGTCCTGTCGAAGGTTACGGAGCGACCGAACTTTCGCCCCTGGTGAGCGTGAACGTTCCCCTTAGCCGATCCGATCACGAGGAAATCGACGCAAAGCTTGGAACCGTCGGCCGCCCGGTGCCGGGGGTTGCGGCCAAAATCGTCCATCCGGAGACTGGCGAAGAACTGCCGGTTGGCGAAAGCGGAATGCTCCTGACGACCGGCCCCAACGTGATGAAAGGCTACCTCCACATGCCGGAGAAAACGGCCCAGGTGCTTCGCGACGGTTGGTACGTCACGGGCGACATTGCCCGCATCGACGCCGACGGTTTCATCCAAATCACCGGACGCCAGAGCCGCTTCTCGAAAATCGGTGGCGAAATGGTACCCCACATTGGAGTCGAGGAGGCGATCGAGAAGTTCTTGGGCATCGCGGACGACGACGAGTCGCCCCGGGTCGTCGTGACGGCAGTGCCCGACCCGCGAAAGGGCGAGCGCCTCGCCGTGGTCCACCGTTCACTCGACCAGTCGCCCGACAGCATTTGCGAAGGGCTACGAACCGCAGGCCTTCCCAATTTGTGGATCCCCTCGATCGACAGTTTCTTAGAGGTCGATCAGATCCCCGTGCTCGGTTCCGGGAAGATCGATCTCAAGGCGCTCGCAGAGTTAGCCAACGATCGGCTAACATAGACCGGGCTGGAAGCCCAATCTACTCGCCGTGAACGGTACTCTGTTTCTTTGCGCCTTGGTATAAGGCTTTTTTTCTCGGGCGATTGGGAGCCGAGAATTTTTTAACGCAAAGACGCAAAGGAAGAAAGAATTGGCCGCAGATAATCGCAGATGTTCGGTGAAGAAGGCTAATCAAATTAGTGGAAATTAGCGCAGATTAGTGTTCCTCTCCTTGCCGCCTCTCACGCAAAGCCTCGATGCAACAAGTTGCAATCATCTGCGTCTATCTGCGCTTATCTGCGGCTATTCCTTCGATTCGTGGTTCCCTCTCTTCCGACTCGTGAACGGTTACTACGGTTGTCGTTCTTCCGTTTTTCCTGCAAGACGGACTCGGAGATCACGGCGAGAGGCACTCAGCTCGCTGTACCTTGTCGAAGCTTGGTTGCAAACTTCCGCCATTGTCGCCTGGGTCGAAGGGTCGAGTTCGCCAAGCTTCTGCGCGAGCCGGGCCATGCCGCTCGGGTTTTTCTCGGCCGTTTTGGAAAACGTACGGACGAACTTCATGGTCTCGCTGAAGTTGTGGTCGGCCGTTCGGGTAATGAGCGGCTGCACGGTCTTGGCGAGCAGCTCCGCACCAAGCCGTTCGACGAGGATGAAGGAGTCGAGCCGCGCCGTGACGAAGGGCCGGCCATTCGTTTCGACCGTCGAACCCGAACGCAATAACAGCACGCTCTTAGCCGTCACTGGGCGAGGGAAAGGAGCCCCCTCGTACGTCCCTTCGGCATAGACGAGCACGCGATTGTGGGCCCCTTCGTTCCAGCTTTGGCTCAAAAGTCGCATCGTACCGGTCGTCCCCGCAGAGTCGGTTGCGCGGTAGGTGTCGGGCCCGATCGGTTCAAGCTGCAGGTTGCAAACCCCCATCATCTGCCAGAGTTCGGTGACCACGTCGGGGTGCTGTCCCAGGAAGTTAAAAATTTCGGGATCGCAGTCGATCACGCGAGTCGGCATGCGCCGGTAGAGCGTTGCGTTGCGAACGATGTAGCGGACCATTCGAGACTGTTGCAGAGACAAGTCGCGCCACGGGATGGCCCGGCTCGCCTCTTCCTTGGCCTTTTTGCTAGCGGTTGCCTTCATAGGCGAGGTCTTGGCATCGGCGGACGGCACGAAAAACCCCGTACAGAGAACCGCTAACATCAGCCGCCGCATCCACGGCACGATCCGATCGCAATCCTTCATTCCTTTTCCCCTCCGATATCGAAATCGACCACGCCGCAGCTCTCGAGGCATGCATGCATCGAGACCACCTGTTGCGGCAAAATTTGCCGGTCACAACGGTTGAATCGGCACGAAGCGCGTGAGAAGTCCATCGATTTGTGAAAGGGAAACGGGGGGAATCCGCCTCAGGTGCAGGAACGAGCTTGTTTTTAGGCAGCGGCTGCTAGCTCGGGCTTGCTGGGGAATACTTCGTAACCGTTCACGGCCGGAAAAAAGGAACCACGAATCGAACGAATCCGACGAATAACGGCAGAGGAAAACCCTGCAGTGGTTAAGAAAAGACGAGAAAGATTGGCCACAGATGAACGCGGATGAACGCAGATGCTTAGTTGGAGAAATGAAGCAGAAACTTCGGTTGCCCCGTTTGCCAACCGTTCCTTCTCGCCTTTGCGTCAGGCAATCGAATAACGGCAGAGGAAAACCCCGCAGCCCGAGCCCGTTCCTGCACCCGAAATCCGCCTCTTCGCTGATTGGCCTTGTGAGAAGCGGCAATGGCGAGGAGAATCCGCCTACCATGGCCCGACCCAACTCCTCCAAACGTGCCGATTCCCGTCTTGTTGGCGTGCGCCAAATCGACCGGTTGGCTCTTGCCACAAAATTGGTGGCGATGGTGCTAGCGTCGGTAGGAGTGGTGCTGGTGGGGGCAAATTGGGGACGCTGGCTTTTCGTGAGTGGCGTCGCGCACCAGATTCAGGTGACGGACGATCGACAGGCCGCGAAATGGGTCGGCGAACTGGCCCCCTTCGACCAGACCGCCTTTCCCACCTTGGTCCAAGCCTCCAATTCAACCCGCGCGTCCGTCGCGCTCGCCGCTCGGAAAGAAATCGATCGCCACGTCGAAGCCTGGCAGCGCGAAGCCTACCTCCATCCCGTCACCTTTCCGCTACGAAGCAAAGCGCTACCACTGGCCCGAGCCCTGGAGGACGAGGCGCCCCATCTGGGGCTGAGTGGCCAGCGCTGGGCCCGCCAAATACTGGAGATGCTTCTCGCCTTGGCGGAAGAGCAGCCGATCGACGACCGAGTGGAATTGTTGCAGGTATGCGACCGAGCGATCACCAAGCTTCCTGCCACGCCGGCTACGCGGGCGATCGCCACCGGCATCGCTTTCGACATGCTGCTGGACCAACCGACCGAAGACCACGTCGCCAAGGGAGTCGTTCCCAACCAACCGGCTCCCAACCGAGCAACTCCTGTCCCCTCCTCCCCGTTGACCGCGTCGCGCCTGTCGACCACTGGTCGATCGCCCCGACCGCCGGAGAAACTGCCAGAGAAACTGCCTGAGAAACTATCGGAGAAACTGCCTGAGAAACTATCGGAGAAGAAGGGTCGTTGGAATCCTGACTGGGGCCGTCCCTCGTCTCCCTCGTCGGCCCTTCCCTCGTCGGCAGGTCCCTCGCCCGCAGGTCCTCTTGCGTTGTCTCCAACCGATTCCGATCAGGGGAAGCTGCCCGATGCCGGCGAGGTCGTTCTGTTGGCTCCCCCTCCTGCCGAGATGTTGCCGGTCGATGCGCGTCCCTTGCGCGGCGATGGCGACCAGCATTGGCTGACACTGTTGGCCACAGGAACGGATGAGCAGCAGCGCGTCGCTGCCCAGAAACTTCGCAAGCTAGGCTACGGCATGGTCCTCCGACGCGACGCCCGAATGCTTGCCTCGGCGAGTCTTCGCGACCGCCTGGCGCTCATCGACCTCGTGCTCACGTCGTCCCGGCTCGAATCGAACAAGTGGCTTTGGTGGCTGGCCCATGACCGGGCGGGCGAGGTTCGTGCCGCAGCCATTGCCAGCATCGCCACGTCGAACGACCCTGCGCTCATCCAGCGGGCGCTCGACCTGGTACTCCGGGATACCGACCCCCGCGTGGCGGAACAGTCGATCGAGTTACGCAAGCGACTGCGGTAACCTCGGTTCTTCGTCCGCAGGAGTGGCGTTCTGCTTACCGCCGTTGCGCTCCGTCGATCGGAGTAATCCGAGCGGTCTGGATGTTTTTTCGGCGATACTCGGGCAAATAGTCCTGCGTGCCGCTCACTCCAATGCGCTGCCCCAAATAGGGTTGGACGTTGAGTGATGGCGACGGGGTAAGGAAGGTGACGACGTCGCCTTGAGCATCGATCAGGGCATAAGGGGGGGCGTTGCCTCGCTTCGAGACGACGGGGCGAAGAACCCCCACGGCGTCATGCCTGGAAGGCTCGGTGCTGGAAAACTTCGCTCGTTTCGCCTCGGCACTCTCGCCGTCGCTGGAACTCCGAACTCGCGTGGCCAAGGTGGTGAAACGGCTCAGACGAGCGGCCAGCTGGTGGAGGGTTGCGATTTGCTCAGGCGTCGTGGCTAGGCTAAGAAGCTGGGCGGTACGTTTTTCCAAATCGTTAAACAGCCACAAATTCGCCGGGCTTGCAATCCGACGAGAGATTTGGATCTCCAGTTGATCGACTTGCTGATCGAAAGAAGAGGCCTGCGCGGAAACGGGCAGTGGCGTGGCGACCCTCCCTTTTTTCGCCGAAAGACTCGGTTCGTTGCGAGGGGCCTGAACGGGCGGAACGGGCGGAACGGGCGATGCCAGCAACTCAACCGCTGCCGGCGCGCCAACGCCAGCAGCGACTTCGATCAGTGTGGGTGGCGACAGCCGGCTTGGCTGCGCGGCGACCCAATCGTCGTGCGAGGCGGCTTCGACAGGTTGAGCGGTGCGAGTGGCACCGGTCGGGAGTGCTATGGGTGGTGCCCTTGGTGGTGCCAGTGACTCTTCGTCCCGCTCTTGCCAGCCCGATCGCTTGGGAGGGCTTTTGTCCGCTGCTTCGATGGGGCTGTTTGCTGTTTTCGGACCGATTTGCTCGCGAGAAACTTCTTTCTCGCGCACCCATCGAAACTCACCTGGAGGGGGAGCAATCTTGGCCCAAGCCGATAGGTCGTCGGAGTTGGTATCGACGAGACGGACCCGTTCGCCTTGCTCCAGGCGAACATGCACCACATCGTGGTCCGGCACCAAGAGGCTTCCGACCCGTGAGGAGGCCGACGGGCGTATCACCCTCGCGATGTCGCCCTCCACCCGTTCGATGGCCGACGAAGCGACTAAGCTAAAACTCCCCGCTGGAGGGCGAATCGCCAGCCAACCCCCGGGAAGCGTTTCGTAGACTTCTAGCTCGGTGCCGGTTGGCAGGTCGAGCGTGGCGTAGTATTCGTTCCCCGGTCCGCTAAAAACCCGAACGCCCGATTCCGTGGCCCAGACGGAGAAGGGATTGGCAGCCAGGTCGGTCGGCGTCGCTAGCAAAAGAAGGCCTCCGCAAGCGAGTCGAAAGAGGTGGGGGATAAGGTCGCTCATGGCGATCAGTTCTCCTGAACAAGGAAATCACAGCAAGGGAATCACAGATAGACGCAAACAGGCGCGCAGGCCCGCACCCCGGCTTGTAGAGAAACGGGAGCGGTGGCTCAAGGCCGGCTGGCGGACGATCATCGGTTGCTAGCGACTCGGCCTTACGGCTGATACGATGGAAAGAGACCCACTCAATCTCCCCCCCTACGCCTGCCACGACATGGACTGGAAGCAACTCGGCCCCTACGAAATCGGCAAGCGACTCGGCAAGGGTGGCATGGGATCGGTTTATCGCGGGGTCAACGTCGAGACACGAGAGTCGGCTGCCATCAAGGTGCTGGCCCCACAGCTTGCGATGGCCGAGGGATTTCGCGAGCGTTTCGAGGCGGAAATCGAGTCGCTCGAAACACTGCAACATGAAGGCATCGTTCGGCTCTTCGGCTACGGAGAAGAGTCGGGCACCCTGTTCTACGCCATGCAGTTGGTCGAGGGGCGCAGCTTGGAGGAAGAACTCAAAGCAGGGCGACGGTTCAATTGGCGCGAAGTGGTCGAGATCACGATCCAGATTTGCAAGGCGCTCAAACATGCTCATGACCATGGAATCGTCCACCGCGATATCAAACCTGCGAATATCTTGCTCGATGAAAACGAGGATGAAAACAAGCAGGTAAAACTGGCCGACTTCGGCATCGCTCGGCTCTTTGGCGGCTCGCAAATGACCATGGCGGGAGGGGTGCTCGGCACCGCCGACTACATGTCGCCCGAGCAGGCCGAGGGAAAGGCCGTGACCGATCGTTGCGACCAATACAGTTTGGGCTGCGTCATGTACGCCCTGCTGGCAGGCCGGCCCCCCTTCCAAGCGAAAAGCCTGCCGGAGATGTTGCAGTTGCAACGATTTGCCGAGCCGGACCCGGTCCGCCGCTACGCACGAGATGCCCCCGCGCAGCTCGAACTGGCCATCGCGCAGCTGTTGTCCAAGGACCCTGGCGACCGGTTCCCCAACACGCTGGTCGTGGCAAGGCACCTCGAAGCCATGCGACGCGCGCTCTCTCGGCCTAGCGAAATGGACCCCGAAAAACTCTTGGAGTCCAATCGATCGGAGAAGCTGGCGACTCCAGGCCGCTGCTCGACCGACTTGGAAGAAACGAAGGCGGTCAGCGGCGTAGACCCCGAAGATGTAGGCCCCGAAGATCTCGACGCAGGGATGTCGCTGGAATTGGACGGATCGATCGATCTGGAGGTGATTTCCGAGTCGGCCCGTGAAGCGGCAACGATTGGCGGCGCTAGCGAATCGCTCGCCGCCGACAACACCGCAAGGGAGCCAAAACGTCCCAAGCATTTCACCAAAGTAACGGACGAAATCAAGAGACGCCCCGGACGGCTCCCGACTCTTTCGGTCCTGGCAGCAGGAGCCGCGCTGATAGTGTTGGTTGCCTCGCTGGGAGGAATGGTCTGGCAGCTTACCCAGCCCTACGATGTCGACGCCCTCTATCAAGCGATTCGTCCCGAAGCCAGCGAGCCGGACGTCGACCATTTGCGAGATGTCACCGATCGGATCGATGAATTTCTTCTCCGTTTTCCCGGCGACCCCCGCGCTGTCGAAGTGGAGGCCTACCGACAGGAACTCGACCTCGATCGTCTGGAGCGACGGTTCGCTGCGCTGGCTCGTCGCCGAGTGGGGAACGAAAAATTGCTGACCGCAGAGCGGCTTTATCTTACCGCGATCGATATTGCGGAGAACGAACCTGAAAAATCCGAAGCCAAGCTCGATCACCTCATCTCACTATTTTCCGCACCGTCGTCGAACCGTCTCGACGATTCGGCGCAACGCGTGAAAGCCTGCCTGGAACTCGCCCGACGCCAACGGGACCAGCTTCGTACGAGAATCGTAGCCCAACAAAAACAAGACCTGGAAGTGCTCGGCCATCAGCTCGAAGCCGCACGCGCGCTCCACGCCGACGATCCGGCGACGGCCAAGGCGACAGGCCTTGCGGTCGTCGCACTCTATCGTTCCAAGCCTTGGGCCGAAGAGCGGGTGAGGGAGGCCAAATCATTGCTCGCGAAATGGGCATTGGAGCCGACTCCTCAGGGCGATGCCGAATAGTAGACTCCCTTTTTTGCTCGGAAGGACTCCCGCGATGCTCCCTGGAACCACACGCCCGAAAAGCCACGACGCCTTTGCCCGCGCTAAGACATTCATGCCAGGGGGGGTGAACAGCCCGGCCCGTGCGTTTGGTGCAGTGGGTGGCGAGCCGATCGTCATCGACCATGCCAAGGGGGCCCATTTGTTCGATCTGGATGGCCATCGCTACCTCGACTACGTTGGCTCTTGGGGACCAATGATCTTTGGCCATGCCTTTCCGCCGGTCGTCGCCGCACTCCAGAAGGCGATTGCCCGAGGGACCAGCTATGGCGCGCCGACGCCGGGCGAGAATGAACTGGCCGAAGCGATCCTCCGAATCGTTCCGAGTATCGAAAAAGTCCGGCTCGTTAGCTCCGGCACCGAGGCGACCATGAGCGCCATTCGACTCGCTCGCGGCGTGACGGGGCGCGACTTGATCGTCAAATTCGCCGGCAACTACCATGGCCACGTTGATAGCCTCCTCGTTGCAGCCGGTAGCGCGGCAGCCACTTTGGCGGTTCCCGACTCGCCTGGCGTGACGGCTGGCGCATCGGCCAACACACTGGTCCTCGCCTACAACGACCCCGACGGATTGCGAGCCGCGTTTCAGGAACAGGGCGACCAAATCGCGTGCGTTATTTTCGAGCCCATCTGCGGCAACATGGGCGTCGTGGTACCCACCGAAGAGTTCCTGGCCTCGCTTCGTCAGACAACCCGGGACCATGACGCACTGCTCGTCTGCGACGAAGTAATGACCGGTTTTCGCGTCGCGCTAGGGGGAGCCCAGCAGCGACTTGGTATCGACCCTGACATTACCACGCTGGGAAAAATCGTTGGGGGAGGCCTCCCGGTCGGGGCGTATGGCGGATCGGACCAGATCATGGCCCACCTGCTGCCTGAGGGCAAAGTCTTTCAATCCGGCACGCTCAGCGGTAATCCCCTGGCGACCGCCGCTGGCGTCGCCACCCTGAGAGCACTGGAAGAGACACCACCTTACGGAAAAATAGAATCGCTGGCGGCGAGGCTCGAAACGGGGCTTCGCCAGGCGGCCGAGCGAGCCGGTATTGCCCACCAAATCGCCCGCGTTGGGAGCATGATGACGCTCTTCTTTACCGAGCAGCCGGTAACCAGTTGGGACGATGCGAGCCAATGCGACACCGCTAGGTTTGCTCAATATTTCTGGGGCATGATCGACCGAGGCATCTATTTGCCATGCAGCCAATACGAAGCCCTCTTCGTCTCCGCTGCCCATACCGAAGACGACATCGACCAAACCATTGCCGCAGCAGCAGAGGTGCTGGAGAAGTTATGACGCGACCATGCTGCCGGTTGGCACAAAAAATAACCGTTCACGGAAGCCAAGGCAGCGAAAACTACGAATCCTACGAATAGCCGTGTTATTCGTCGGATTCGTTCGATTCGTGGTTGCTACTTTTGACCGTGAACGATCCGCCCCTATTTCTTTGCGCCTTCGCGCCTTTCCGTTCGACAATTCCTGGCTCCCAACGTCGAGGGAAGATGCATGGGATCGCAAAAGTGTCGGGCTGGAAGCCCGACCTACAGCTTGGCACAAAAAAAGTCCTGGAATTTGCCGGTCGTTTTGTTCTAATGGGGACGCAGATAGATTGTTGGTGGTTCCAGGCAACTTGTTGCATCAGGACTTCGCGTGAGAGGAGAGCCAATGAGAGGAGGAACACTAATCGGCACGAATCAACTTAGCGAAGATTAGCGTTCTTCAATCGAAACATCGCGTTTCTCTGCGTCCCCTTCTTTTCTTCCTTCGCGCCTTTGCGTGAGACAATTAGCTGCCGGCTTCCAACACCCGGGAAAAAAGCCTCACGCAAAGGCGCCAAGACGCAAAGAGCCTGTAGGTCGGGCTTCCAGCCCGACACTTTCCTGCGACACTTTTTCACCCAACGCTGCGGGAACCCCCCGACGAGGCCCTCCTTCGGCGGATAAACTCCCGTCGTCGACCAAGCTTGGTCGGGGGGAGCCCAAGGACAAAACAACGCCTGCATTCGCCAAGGGAAATGGATAGAAACACCGATGAATGAAGGAGCTGCGAACGAAAGAGGGAGAGATCGGAACGACCTTTTGGGCACAAGAGTGGAGTTCCCCGGGAATTCGGGACAATAGTCGATGCGTTAGAACGACGCTGGCCTTACAGGCGGCCTGACTTTTGGCAAAATCGTCCGTTGAAGAACCGACAAAACGGCGTACGGAGGAGGGGAGAGCCGGGGCCCGACGGAGCCAAGACAGGGTCAGTAGTTCATCTCTATGCCCCCATGGCGATGGGGGTTATGTTGTCGGTAGTCGTGTTGTTCGTAGCGGGGAGCCGCCTCCCACTATTCCTGCTAGATCGTGTTCCCTGTCAAAGAGTCGATCGAGTCTGCCATGCCAAAATACGTTGTACGCTATGGCGTAATGCGGCACTTGGGCGTTTTCTCGGTCAAGGGGAACGAGAGTTTTCAACGAGGCGCGTCGGTGATCGCTCGTACCGAGCGGGGGTTGGAATTGGGCCAGGTCCTTGCCGAGGCGAGCGACGACACGGCGGCCCAAATCGACTCGCCGCAGCGGGGGGCCATTTTGCGAGAGCAGTCCTCTGAAGACCAACGTGAGATTCACCGTTTGTTGGCAGCGCAGCGGCAGGAGTTTGAGGTTTGTCTCCAACGCGTCAAAGAATCGGGCCTCGACATGCGTTTGGTCGACCTCGAACACCTCTACGGCGGCGAACGAGTGATCGTCTACTACTTGGCCGAGCAACGGGTTGATTTTCGGGACTTAGTCAAAGTGTTGGCCAAGGAGTTTCAGACCCGCATCGAGATGCGTCAGATCGGTGTTCGCGACGAAGCGAAGCTGCTCGCGGACTATGGCGACTGCGGAAAACCGGTCTGCTGCAATACGCATCTTTCCGAGATGCCTCCCGTCTCGATGAAGATGGCCAAATTGCAAAAAGCGACACTCGACCCGAACAAAATTTCGGGCCGCTGTGGCCGCCTCAAATGCTGTCTCCGCTACGAATACGAGACCTACCAGGAACTGCGGCGAGAGCTGCCGCCGGTGGGGGTAGAGGTTATTACTAGCAGTGGGCGCGCGACCGTGATCGGACAGGAAATCCTTTCGGGACAGCTACTCGTCGAGACAGAGGAGATGCGACGCACGATGATCGATTCTTCGGAGGTTCTGACCGTTTTGGAGAAAAAAGGAAAAAAGAGCCCTGGAAATCGGTCCGAGGCTCGCCCTGACGGGAATTCTAAGGAACAATAAGAGTAGGTGAACGTCGCCTATCCTCCATTCAACGCTGACAGCCGAAGACGAGGCAACTCATGGGTAAATCGATGCTCGACCCGCACGATCCGATCATCGGACTCTTAGATCGTGACCAGCGCTATCGTTTCGAGGCGTACGTCTTCATCTTCGAGGCGCTCCGATTTGCGCAAGACCGCCTCGAGATGGGAGAGCCTTGTCGGTCAATCGACTCACTGCCGTCACCGGCGGACGAATTCGAAGAGGACGCCATCCAGAAGCATGTGTCGGGGCAGGATCTGTGCGAGGCCATTCGCCACTACGCGCTCGACCAGTATGGCCTCGTGGCGCAAAACGTACTCGCGCACTGGGGCATTCGTTCGACGGGCGACATCGGCGAAATCGTCTTCAACCTGATTGACATCGGGAAGATGAAAAAAACAGAAAACGACCATCGAGAAGATTTTGAGAACGTCTACGATTTTGACGAGGCACTACGGCAAGGATTTCGGATTACCCTCGCCGACCCTAGTGAGGAACCCCAAACGTGAGCCGAGACCGATCGCCATCGAAGGCCCTCTCGGAAGGAAACGATGCTTCCCGTTCCTCGCTGGATGCTTCGCCTGACCAGACACGCCTGCCGATTCCTGTGGCGCAACCTTGGCAGATCGTTGTTTCCTTGGGGCTAGTGATCCTTTGGTTCATGTTTCTAACCTGTTTGGCCCTGTGACAGGGTCTATCCGCGTCGATCCACCCTGTCGCTCGGGCTGTTAGTCAATCGGTATTTCGTTAGTGGGAGAAAGCAGATGGTGTTCTGTCAGGCTCGGCGTAGGTGGTTGACCCTTTTCGTTGTTCTAGCACTCGTCGTTCCGTTGACGTGCCCCATCGTGACTGCGGCCAGCCCGCTTGCGGCCAAGGGAATCGGCTTCTTGCGCCAGTCCCAGGCGGGAGACGGTTCTTGGAGTAGCCATGCCGGCCCCGGGATCACGGCGCTGGTAACGACGGCGCTGCTTCGGAGTGGGGTGGTCGCCGACGATCCGACGGTGGCCCGTGGCATGAAGTACCTTCAGAGCCATGTTCAAGAGGATGGTGGCATTTATGCCCAAGGGTCGCACTACCGCAACTATGAAACGAGCCTCGCGGTGATGTGCTTAGCTGAGGCCAACGCCGACGGGAAGTACGACCTGCAGATTAAGCAGGCGGACGCTTTTCTCAAAGGCCTGCAATGGAACGAAGAGGAAGGCCATGACATTGAAAGCCCTAGCCATGGCGGTGCAGGGTACGGCAAACACTCCCGACCCGACCTTTCCAACACAAGCCATTTGATCGACGCACTCGTCGCAGCAGGCAATGGGCCGGACGACCCGGCTCTGCAGCAGGCGCTCCGTTTTGTTTCTCGAACGCAGAACCTAGAAAGCCAACACAATGCCATGGTCTTCGCGGCCAAGATCGGTGACGGGGGATTTTACTACACGCCGGCAGCGGGTGGTTCGAGCCAAGCGGGGACGACCGCCAATGGCGGGCTGCGAAGCTACGGCTCGATGACCTACGCGGGACTCAAGAGCATGCTTTATGCCGGCGTCGACGCAGACGATCCTCGAGTGAAGGCCGCGAAGGGATGGATTCAGAAGCACTTTACGCTGGAGCAGAATCCCGGAATCGGACAGTCGGGCCTCTACTACTACTACCACACCTTCGCCAAGGCGCTCGCGGCGACCGGCGAAGAGACCCTCCTCGATGCGGAGGGTACGAAGCACGAATGGCGGGTAGAGCTGGTCGATAAGCTGGCTGAATTGCAGCAGGACAACGGCAGCTGGCTTAACGCCAACGACCGCTGGTTGGAAGCCGACCCCAATCTGGTAACGGGTTACGCGCTGCTGGCTCTTTCTTACTGCCAAAGCGAGTAAGCGAAGGTTTCCTTCTCGCTGCGTGCTAGCATCCGGCGCGAATCCCTATTCACGCGGCCAGATGTTTTTGATACTACCCGGCACACGGAAGATTTGCTCGCGCCGGGTGGCGCGGATTGCGCTGACTCAGCGCTTGCCTCGAAATCGCCCAACGGATTGGGAAACCCAAGTCATGTTGAAACCGAAGAAGCGTCGTCGCATTGTTCTCCCCCTGTTGCTCGTCACGGGATTGGCCTCCGCAGGGAGCGCGGGTGGATACCTCTACTACAAGACCCTGCAAGACGAATCACCGGAGCGATCGGCCGAGGCGCAGAACGACCTGGATGCCGGTTTTGAGTCGGCGCAAGGAAACGACACGCTCGATGCGGTGGCGAATGCTTGGGAGAACGTGCAAAGTACGTCGGAGCCTCGCGACGCCTATGCCACCCGCTACGAGGCGACAGGTTCCGAGAGGCCTTTGCCTTCGGTGCCGCCGGCCCCTTCTGATCGAAGTTACGAGGAAGCGGATCGATACGCCATGGAGTTGCTCGCCAAAACAAAAGTCGCCCCCGTTGCTGTGAACGAGAGATTGCCGGAAGTGGTTCCCGTCGCTCCGCTTGCTTCGGTCGATTCCCTCCCAGCCATTGAAGCGGCCGCGCCAGGGGATCGGTACGGGGAGTTGGCGTCGGCGCCAGTTGCCGATATCGAGGCGTTGTCTCCAAGCGAGCCATCTCCAAGCGAGCCGATCGCCCGAGGGCAGTCTCCTTCGCTGGAGCGGCCGACGATCGAAGCGATTCCTGCCAACAACCCGCTCCGCGAATCGGGCTCCTTGAGCCAATCGCCAACCGCTCCGCTGGTAGCCACCTTGCCGCCGGCAGTTCAGCCCTCCTACAACACGTTACAAGAAGTCGGTCCGGATCCAAGTGCCGGCGCATCGGGCAACTCGCTCCGCAGTTTGCCTCCTCAACCCGAGCCGACAGTCGCCCCAAAATCGTTTGTGCCCGTCGGAAGTCCGACACCGGCCGATTTTACAGATGCGCGCCCGATTCGCGATGAAAACCGATCGAGCAATTTGGGTCCCGTTGCTGCAACCCGCTCACCGTTGTCGGCCAGAACTCGATCGTCCAAGGAAGAGTTGGGCGATGGCAAGCCCGGGGAGCGAGCGCTCGAAGGACCCCAGCGACCGGCGCTCGTGCTACAAAAGTCCGCGCCGAATGAAATCCAAGTTGGCAAGGCATGTACCTTCACCATTAGAGTGCGCAACGTCGGGCAACGTCCCGCCGATAACGTGATCGTATCGGACCAAGTCCCTCGAGGGACGCGATTCCTCTCCGCATCGCCGCAAGTGGAATCCTCCGATGGAAGTTTGGTTTGGCAGCTTGGCACGCTCTCGCCAGGTGAGGAACGCACGATGGAAATCAAGCTGATGCCAACGGAAGAAGGCGAAATCGGTAGCGTTGCCCAAGTCACTTTCGCCTCCCATGCCTCGGCCAAAGCGAATTGCACGCGCCCCCAGCTCGCGCTCCGCATGTCGGCCCCCAGCGAAGTACTCGTCGGTCGGCAGCAGCGAGTCACGATCGAACTTCACAATCCAGGGTCGGGAGACGCGACCAATGTGATGTTGCTGGAGAATGTTCCGGAGAACGTCCGCCACGCATCGGGCCCTGCACTCGAATTCGAGATCGGAACACTACGCACCGGTGAAACTCGCCGCATGGAATTGGTGCTTACCGCTGAGAAGGCGGGCCGGGTGGTCAATGTGCTCACGGCACGGGCGGATGGGAATTTGCAGGTCGAGCAGCGGGTCGAGTTTGAGGTGATTGCCCCGGCGATCACTGTCGGACTCGCCGGTCCCTCGAAACGCTACCTGGAACGTCCGGCAACTTACACCGTCAACGTCAGCAATCCGGGCAGCGCGACGGCAAAGGACGTGCAAATTGTTACCAAGCTACCTAAGGGATTGGAATTCGTCCGGGCGAACAACATGGGCGAATACGACTCAGCAACGCATAGCGTCTATTGGTCGCTCGCCGAACTTCCCAAGGGCCAGGATGGAACTGTCGAACTGGTTGCGTTGCCCATCCAGTCGGGCGACCACACGATTAGCGTCGAAGGACGAGCCCGTGAAGGGCTCGAAGATCGCACGACCAAAGAGATTCGCATCGAGGGCCTTGCGGCGATCATGTTTGAAGTGGCGGACCTCCAAGACCCGATTGAAGTGGGAGGAAGCACTAGCTACGAAATTCGCGTGGTCAACCAAGGATCCAAAGCGGCGGCCAATGTGCAAGTCACCGCGTTGGTACCTCCTGGCTTAACCGTGGTAGGTGCCTCCGGCGAGACGCGGCATACGGTCGAAGCCGAAGGCGTTGTCTTTGAGCCCCTCGCGCGTCTCGCCCCGAAAGCCGACACGATTTTCCGAATCGATGTTATGGGCGCGTTGCCGGGCGACCAGAGGCTACTCGTGGAGGTCACGACGGACGATATCCAACAGCCGATTCGCAAGGAAGAGAGTACCCACGTCTTTGGCGACGAGTAACACCGAGGGGGCTCGCTCGCCCGTCTCCGGTGGGGTCCCCTCGGATTCTCCTCCGCCGCCAACCTCCTGACGGGATGCCCGGACTGGATGCCTACCAGCAGAGTTCCTGGCGGATGGAATTTTTCTCGGAAACCTTTGCTCGGGGAGCAGGATCCGATGGCGTTCTGTTTCTTGACAGTCGCCCCACCTCCTTGTTAGCCTGGAGGGGGTGGCCAGCTAACGCAAGTGGTTGCCATTCTTGGCTTTATCGTTGCGTCACGGCTTTGGTCGGAGGAGTGGAGCGTGGTAGATTTACGAATCCGCGTGGTCTGGCGGACCTTGTTAGCTGTAGCCCTTGTGGGAGCCATCGGCTTCTTCTCGGTTCCTGCCTGCGCTCAGGCAGGCTTCAAGAGCGATCCGGTCGACCAAAGGCATCGCAGGAACGGCACCCGGGCGAAGCGATTTGCCAAGGCACCGACCAGCGATGCCAAGGATAAAGCCGACTTCGGCGGCTATGTCCTGAGATACTACCTGCCACTACTGACGCGCCCGGAGCCCGAAGCGCTCGCCCGCCTTGCGGACTTGCGTTACGATTTTTTTCGCAGTTTCATTTGGGGTGCAGATCCCTCGATCCAGCGCGTTCTCACGCCGCGTATCTTCGACAAGATGACCAAGATCGTAAGAGATCGCCAGTACCATCCATCGGTTCGATACAATGCGATTCTGATGATCGGACTTCTCGACACCACCTACGCGAATGATGCGAGTGCAACGAAACCACTTCCGAATGCAAACGCGTTGCTCACGGCGATGGTTCAGCAAGGTGTGGAGAAGTCCGCCGTGCCGGCACCGCTTTTAGTGGGCGCTCTGATCGGCCTAGAACGACACGCCAAGTCATGGAAGGGACTCCCGGCGCAACATCGCACGGCAACGGTGGACGCGCTCTTGGCGGTGCTTGCCAAGGAGGACCTCCCACAGGACATTTCGACGAAAGTCCAACGCTGGATAAAAGTCATTGCGGTTAGAGGCCTTGCGAATACGGGATCGCTGGGTGAAGGGGCAAAGATCCACAAAGCGTTTCTGGCCTTACTCGTTGACGAGAATTTTCGTCTCAACAACCGGGTGCAGATTGTGGCGCTCCTCGGGGAAATGGGGGAGGCCTACAAGTCGGCCGCCGACATCGATCAAAAAGAGACCGCCCAAGCCTTGCTGAGCCTTGCCTCCGCTATTGCAGCCGACGAGAAGCAAAGGGCGGAAGATTTTGAAAACCTCTCGCTCAGTACGGGAGGAGGTCGCAGTTTTAGCGAGCTGGAGGGTATGCCGAGTGAGTACCAGATCCGACGACTGGTGATGCGGCTTCGCAGTTTGCAAAAGGGACTGCGGGCGGTGCGTCCCGTGATTCAGGACGAAAAGCTGCGCACCTCGTTAAGCCAGATTGCAACTCTGATCGGCCCCGTTCTTGCTTCAGCACAAGACAAGGACGTTCGAGAATTGAATCTAGCTGGCGACGTCAAGCGGATGGCCGATGCGATCGAAGGTGTCGCCTTGGCGCAAGGTGTGGACACGAAGTTGAAATCGAATTGGACGACGAGGAAGGCGAAAGGGAAGAGGAGGCGGCTGACGCGGTCCCGGCGGAAAAACCCCCGGCCGAAGCGCCAGCGAACCCCGAGGACGTGCTCTTCGAGGGATGATCGGCATCGCGAGCGCCAGGTCGACTTCGCATCCCGCTGAAAATGGCCTAAGGACCGCGGAGTCTCTCTTGGCACTGCCTCCTGGCTTTCTTCTGCCAGGGAGTAAGCTAGCACTTTGCCGCGCCAGTAATCCGGCGTTGTGAGAAATGCTCGTCAGCGGTATCTTGTGTTTCGTAGGGGAATTGCGCCCGCTGAATCCCCGATCCACTTTAGAATCCCGCAGTGTTTCGCTTGGTCGTACGCCGTACGCAAGTGATTCGCTCGCATGGCATGGAAGCAAGGGATCCCGCTATGAGACTGGAACATTTGGCCCTCGACCTCACCGGTGAATTCCACTCCGCTGAACACCTCACCGACGGGAGTCGTTCGCTCCGGTTGTCGGAGGGTCTGAACGTCGTCGACACCGTGGATGAGTCGACCAATCATCAGTTAGCGGACCTCGTGGGGCATGTCCTTTATGGAGCACGGTTGGCTTCGCGCGATTGGCAATTGGCCTCGCCACCTTTGCGAGCACCGGCCGGATATGTCGACATATCCGGCCGACTCGGTCGATTTCGGCTTCAGCGGCATTCGACGCACGTCGATCGCGGCACGTTTTCCGAACCTCGTCTCACGGTCGCTCCACTCGATGGCCAACCGGCAGACGCCCAGACGGCCAAAGCATTGCTGGGCGGGCTCTCGCCAGCGATTGTCTCTCGGCTCTTCGTGTTGGACGTTGCAGGGGGGGCTCAGCTCGATTGGCTCTTGTCCGAAGAGCTGGCTACCGAAATGCGACGCCTGGAGCAGCGCTCCTCGCCACGGAGCGAATCGCCTCAGCGCTCGGTCGGTTGGAGCGAAGAACTGTTCACTCGCCGCGACGACCTGACGCAGCAAATCGAATCGCTCCTTGCAGGGAAGCGACAGACCAGCGAGGGCTTGGAAAGGGCGCTCGACGAACTCTTGCTTGCCGAAAAGGAGCTTGCAAGGACGATCGCCGGCGATCGTCGTGAACTGGACCGCGTTGTGATGGAAATGGCGGAATTGGAGTCGCACCTTCGTTACCAGGAGTTGGAGGAACTCACGCGACGCGAAACCGACAAGGCCCACCACGCCGATCAGCAGCCGGCGTTAGCGGAACTGGATGTGGAGATCGAACGGTGGCGCAAGGGGCTCGCCGACCTGGAAGCCCGCGAAGCGCATGTCCGGGCCGAGCTAACCCGATTGCACCCTGACGACAGTTCGCCAAGTCTATCGCTGGCTGACCAGCGTGCGGCCGTGGCGGTCGCGCAGCGATTGGTGAGCGACCTCGACAGCGAGATTGCCCGATTTGCTCGCCCCGGGGATTCGCGGGCTTGCCTTTGCGGACAGGCCCACGCCCGACTCCATCCGCTGGTTGACACGCTCACCGAACAGATAAGCAAAGTGGCTCATTTGATTGCTGGTTACGAAGCGGCGCTTGAGTCGGAGCAGCTCAAATTGGAGTCCCAACACCTGGCCCGTTCGCAGGCCGAGTTGAGGGCGACACTCGAACACCTACTCGACCGCCGACAAATGCGATTCCGAACATCACGCGTTCGGCCGACTCATGACTTCGTGGAGCAGCCGACCGAGGAGCAGCGAAGGACCCTGGTGGCCCTAGACCAACGGCGTATCGAGTTGGCAGACAACGTGGAGAGGGCCGAGCGTAGGCGAGATGAATTGGAAGCTCGCCGGCACCAGCTTCATCAGGATCGCGTTGGCCTGATGGAGGATCCGGCGTTGCTCCGACTTCGAGAGGAATTCGACAAGGTCTCCCTTCAACTCGCTCACGGCGAGCCGCGACTCTCCCAGATAGAAAGATCGATCGCCCCCTGGCGGGCGTCGGATATTCTCGCGAAGCTCACCGACGGTCGATTGCGAGAGGTTCGTCTGATCGCAGGTGGCCGCGAAGTGAATGTGGTCGATCGGCATGGCCTTTTGCAATCGAAACGGCAGCTTAGCGAAGTCGATCTTCGCCTGGTGAGCTTGAGCTTGCAACTTGCCACGGTGGCCGCGACATCGCGGTGGGGCATTGGACTTCCTTTGGTCCTCGCCGACCCGCTCGCGGAGTTGCCTGCGCCCACCTCGGCCATTTTGTCGCTGGTGTTGCATGACTTCGCTCGCGCCGGGCACCAATTGGTCGTCTTCACCTCGTCGCAGCCTGCCATCCAACGGTGGCTATCGATGGGACAACCGATACTGAATCTCCAACCGATGATCGAGCCAGTCCCCGTTGCTGAGAGACCACCAAGAGAAACCTTTCGTGTCGTATCGCAACCGCCATCGGTTAACGAATCGGAATCGGAAGCCGATTCTTTTGCATTGCGGCTCGACGACTCGATCGAGCGATTTGGGGTCTTTGGAGAGGAAACAAAGCACCTCTTCGCGACCCATCGTATTCGAACGGTGGACGATCTTGTCCGTGCGGATGCTGGCGACGTTGCCGATTCGTTAGGGCAAGCCGACATTACGACCTCCGTGGTTGAAATGTGGCAAACGCACCTGGTGTTGCTTTGCTTCGTCCCGGATCTTTCGCTCGACGAGGCCCAGCTTTTGACCGGTGCCAATGTTTGGGACCTCGAGCAACTTGGGGGCATGGACGAAGAGGTTCTTTACGATGCGATCCGTGCCTATCTCGACAGTCCACAAGGAAATCGGCATCGTACCAGCGGTCGGCAATTGAGCAAAAATTACTGCGGTGGATGGATCTCTGGCGCTCGCCGGAATCTTTCACGATGGAAGAGTTCTTCCCACGCCCGTCGTTGGGGAAATCGTCACCAAAACCGCAGCCAGCGCACGAGTCGTCGACGAGAGTCTGCGTCGCCATCGACGCGCAATGGTCGCCCTGCCACGAGTCGCACGCCAAGGGAAGAAAAGAAGCGGGCGTTGCGATTCCGTTTGTCAAGAACGAGCCCCATTGTCGACGCTCCAAGCATCGGCCCTAAAACCAGTAAGCGACTTGCTAGAGTGGGCGTGACGACCGTTGCCGATCTGTTGGCGGCCGACGCCGAGGCAACGGCCAGCGCGCTCGACGTGAGGCAAGTTGATGGCGAGACGATCGTGGCTTGGCAGCATCAAGCACAACTCATGTGCCGTATTCCGGAGCTACTCGCGCGCGACACACAGCTCTTGGTCGGATGTGGATTTAGCACGGCGGAGGGGATCGCCGCAGCCGAGGCAGCCGACCTTTTGGAATTTGCCAAGTCGTATGCGGCGACTTCGGAAGGAACCCGCGTACTTCGGGGCAGCGATCCGCCAGACCTCGACCGGGTGACGAAGTGGATCCGCTGGGCTGGCCACCGCCGGGCACTCGAGGCGGCGTAAATCAAGTCGGCTCGATAAGTATCCAGCCTCGCTGGAGCGACGGGCGTTCGTCCATCGGCGAAAGTTGGCCAGGGACCTTCCCGGGCTGGTGCGCCTCCGTAGGACCGAAATCGACACGCTCGAGATTAGCCACCCGGTCGACGATCGCGGCGGCCATGGTGCTCCCCGCTTTGACACACCCCTCCCCTCGATTCTATACTGGATTGGTGCGTTTTCGTTGCTATTCGTTGGGGTACGAGCTTGCAGGAGACCTTACTGCCTCACCGCTTCGGTCCACCCGCTCCCCAAGTCGAAGAGTGATTTAAGCAGTCGTGCCGGCATGCGTCTACCTGCCGGCAGCGTTGGGTCTTGGCGCGGCCTCAACGAACGGATTCATGCGGCCCTAGCCACCCGGAAGGAAATTCGCCATGTTTTCGTACTCGTCGCTTTCCGACGACTTTTATCTGAATCTGACGCTTGCCACTGAAATGGAGCTGGCCGGCAGCCGCGACACGGTCCTCCACTATGCCGAGCAGTTGCAGAAAAAATATCCCGACATGCGGAACTTCTACGCCCGTGACAAGGGAGATTTCGTGCTGGAAGGGGACAAAGACGATGGGCGTTACCGGTGGTGCTCGGTCGAGCCTCGCCGAATCAGCTCGGGAGCGGTCAACCCCGATAGCTACGACGCGGCGCTCGAGCAGCATCATTTTGCACTCGAAGTCGCTCCCTATGCGCTGTCGGTCAGCCCGCTCGATTGCGAAGCGCTCGACCTGCTAGTGGGATTTGACTTTACTTACCGCGGCAACCACAACGAGTTGATCACGGAGGCGCTGGGAGTTTGTCCAGCGTTTGAAAAAGTGGCGGGGATGCCAGGTGCGAAGTTCATTAACAATGAGCCAAACATCACGCTTTCCCTGGACGAGGAGTGCCGCACCCAGTGCCGGGTGAGCGTCGAGACCCGAACGACGCCCTACCATGTTCGGACCGGCGAATTTCAGGAGGAACAATTGAGCGTGTATGTCACTTCGCGCCGGTACGGAAGTCTTGATCCAGGCATGAATTTTCGCGGAGCGTTGGACCAACTCGATGAGATTTGCCGAGAAGTGGTCGAGCATTACGTCGCCCCGAGTGTTCTCGAACCGCTAGCGCGGACCATCGCGATGGGATAGAGCGCGCGATGGGGTAGACGTTCGGTGGCGATCGTCGTTCCCCGGTCGGATTTTACGAGACCTGTCGGCTCTTACGAGAGCAGTCGCCCTACGCTTGCTAGGAGCTTATCCATCGGGAACGGCTTGCGGATGTAGTCGTCGACACCGAGCATCTCGGCGTACGCTTTGTGCCGGCTTCCTTCGTTGGCGGTAATCATGATGACCCTCGGTGGGGTCTCTCGGGTACGGCGAAGCTTTTCCAGTACCAAAAAACCACTCCGCTTCGGCATCATCATGTCGAGGATCACGAGGTCGGGGTCTTCCCGTTCGGTAATGGCAAGGCCCTGATTCCCATCCCGAGCAACCAGGACGGTGTAGCCCTGCGCTTCGAGGGCGAGGCGAAGCGACTCGATGATTTCTGCATCGTCGTCGACCAAAAGAATCCGTTTTGAGTCGTTAGCCATAGGGTGGTCTGCTTCTGCGATGGTAGAAGATCAAAGGGGCGTCCTCAACCCGTGGGGACGTTGATGGGACGGTTTCATGTATAGCTGGTCATCCGAGAAAAGCAAACGGGGGCTCGCGATCGATCAGCGGCCCTTTGGCAGGTGCGACTCGGCAGACAACGCAGAATTAGGCGGTTTCTTCGCCCTGGATGTAGGATTGGCCACGGTAGAACTGCGACCAGAGGACGTAGCCAATGGCAGTGATGAACATGGCGGCGGTGAAGAACCAGTAGTAGCTAGCGCCAGGTAACTTGCTCGTGCCATCACCATTCTGAATGAATCGATTGACGATCGCCGTGAACGCGTTCCCGATCGAAATCGAGAGCATGCAAAACGCCATGATAAACGACTTCATGGATCGCGGCGCTTGGGTGTAGAAGAACTCCAGCATAGTAATCGAGATCATTACCTCGGCCGCGGTTAGCACGAGGTAGGCGAGCACCTGCCAAATGATGTGAGGTGTGCCGCCTGCCGCGATTTGCATCTCGATCCAAGCGGAAACGGAAAAGGCGAGGACTGTGATAAACATCCCGATGCCAATTTTTCTTAGTGGAGTTACCGCGAACAACCTGCTCATCCACGGATAGAAAACGTAGGAGAATAGCGGAATGAGGAGCATCACAAAAAACGGATTGACTGCCTGCAACTGGGAAGGCATGAGCGATAGATCGATTGTGCTGTCGCCCCATGCAATCGTTCCAAAACTTCGATTCATGCTGTCGGCTTGAATTACCCATGCCGATGCCGTCTGATCGAACAGTGACCAAAACATGGCAACGAACAAAAGTAGCGGCGCTAGGTTCAGCATCGCTCTTAACCCGTCCTCGCCGAAGGTCTCCTCGAAAAAACGCCTTCCACTAGGCGGAACGTGGACGAACTCGTTGCGACCCATCCAAAAAGCGACAGTCGCAATCGCCATCAGCACGCCCGGTACGCCAAACGCCCAACCAGGCCCATAGCGTACAAGTAGCACCGGCGTTAGCAAAGTCGAGACGACCGAACCGAGATTGATCGAGAAGTAAAACCAACCGAATACTCGTGACAAAAGCTGCTTGTTGCGCGGTCCGAATTGGTCGCCAACATGGGCCGAAACACAAGGCTTGATGCCCCCAGAGCCAATGGCGATTAACGCCAGCCCAGTAAAAAGAATCCAGCGTGGCGACATCGCATCTTGGGGCAATTCCATCGTTGCTAACACCGCGTGGCCAGCGCAGTAGACTAACGACAAGTAGAGAATCGTGCGGTACTTTCCAAGCAGCCAATCGGCGATCACGGCACCAATAAAAGGGGTTGCGTAGACGGCCATCGTAAACCACGCGACATTCTCCTTCGCTTGATCGGCCGACATGAAATCCGATTGACCAGTGGAATCGAGCAGGTATTTGGTCATGAAGACCGTCAGAATCGCTTTCATCCCATAAAAGCTAAATCGCTCCGCCGCTTCATTCCCGATGATATACGGAATCCCAGGAGGCATTGTCTCGATGTCGTACGGCTGCGTCGCGTGCTTGGAGTCTCCCTGGGTTCGGTTCGAGTCAGGAGCTGACTTGGGGCTTTTGTAGGGAGAATCAGACATCAAGGGGGACCCATAAAAAAACTTGCCATCGGAACCGAACCCAGACCGCCACGCGGTCCGCGAATGCCGGCAGGCATCGAAACGAACAGTGTAACGCAATAGGCGGAGTGCCTCCCAGAGCCGAAACGCTTCTTCCGAGGTAAAGCGACCGATGCGCTACGGTTCGATGGCTGAAGTATCGACCGCGGGAGCCCGAAGAGGGTCGGCCGAGAGATCGGTCGGCGGCTCGGCGGGGTGCCAGAAAGTGGCAATCGCTACGATTCCAGCCAACAGCAATGCCGTCGGTAGTGCCCAGGGAAGCACTCGGAGCCAGGCCATCGATGCGGAGGGCAGGGGGATGCCTCCCGCGACGGTCGAAAGGCCAAGCCGAGCAATGCCTAGTTTGTCGGCCGTTTCCAGCAGAGCGGTGGTCAGTTCCGAGGGGGTTTGGTATCGATGGTCCGGTTCTTTCGCCAGCATCCGTCCTACGACGGTTGCCAAGGCCGCAGGCACATCACGGCGAAGGCTTGCTAGATCGGGGGGCTGATCGCCTTGGTGGCTCAAAAGTTTCTGTAGTGGCGTGCCGCCAGGAAAAGGAGGTTGCCCCGTTAGCATGTAAAACATCGTGCAACCGAGCGAATAGATATCGCAGCGTGTGTCGGCGGTGCGAGGATCGCGGGCCTGCTCCGGCGCGATGTAGTCGAAGGTGCCGATGGTCATCCCTGTTGCTGTGAGGTCTTGCTCCGCTTGTTCGGTCGGCTCCATCTCGTAAAACCGGGCGAGCCCCATGTCGACTAACTTGGCTTGCCTCTCTCCTGTAATCAGGATATTCGATGGTTTGATGTCGCGATGGACGACGTTCCGTTTCCAGGCGTGGGTCAGTGCATCGGCGATTTGGACAGAGACACGTAGCACGTCAGCGATCGAGAAGGAACCCTGCTTCGCTACCAAGTCGCGAATGTTGGCTCCCTCGATGTACTCAAAGAGGATGTAACGAAGCCCGCGATCTTCGCCCACTTGGTAGACGCGGGCGATGCAGGGATGATCGAGCCGAGCAGCGGAGCGGGCCTCCATTTGAAATCGCTTGGCCGATGCCTCTCCACCGATTTGATGCGTCGAAAGGACTTTGATCGCCACCGTCCGTTGCAGCTCGAGATCGTGACCACGCAGCACGGCTCCCATCCCACCTGCACCGATCAGCTCTTCTAAAACGATGTCGCCAATCTGCTGCCCGACCAGCGCAAGGCCCAACTCACGCGGTTTGAGCCCGGAGTAGGCAATGTTGAGATCGAGTAAGGGAGACTTGGAGATGGTGGTTGCGTCGATGTCGGGAAGAGACCCTTGGCTTGCTGGCGACGGGCCCTCGCTGGAGGAATCCGTGAGGGGGGATGGCTCGGGGTCTGAGTTCGAAGCGTCGCGTGCCATGGTAAGAGTCTTCGCGAGCCGGCCCGTCCCCGGGCTGGGTTGGTTTGCCCCTTGCACCCGACCCGGGGACGGGCCGGCTCGCTCGATTCCCTTTCGCTAGATAGCGGTTGGGAATTCTTCTTCCAACGCCACGGCGAGGGCTTCGTCTTCTTGGCGATCGTCCTCGTTGCCGAGAAGCCATTCGAGCGAATCTTCCTCTCCCACTTCGCTGAAGACCCCATCGAGGGCCTGGTCGACGGCGGCCGGTGTGACGGCGGTCGCCTCGCCCAAGACGAGGCCCCCTTCGGTTGGTGCCAGTGTCGTTGCTGTCGTTGTTGGCTGGTACTGGGCCAATTGGCCATCGGCGATCGTGACAAAGGCGAGCGCTGTAGGCTCCGAGGAGAGTGCTAAGCCGAGGCTCGCCTCGGGCTCGGGTGACGGGGTAGCCACTGCGAGGCTTGTGGCGGGCGGCGAGGCAATGACGAGGCTCGCTATGGCGGTGGCACCTAAATTGTTTCGCCAAATCGTATAGTCGGCTGCATCGATCCTTCCGTTCGCATTGCCATCGGCTCGTAAGTCTAGCGTGTCGCCGAAGGTCGACCTCCAAACAGTGTAGTCGGCTCGGTCGACCACATCGTTCCCATCGAAATCTCCTGCGAGCGGTTCGGTGAACAATGCGGAGATGACTGAGGGAAGCACGTAGTCTTCCACTTCGCCCAGAATCGCGGCACCATTCGGCTTGTTGAACTGAGCACCGCCCCCTTCGCCATACCGGAAGCGTGCGGCAACCGTGGTGGCGTCCACGGAATCGGGTACCACGATCGTGAGTTCGTTCAGTCCCATTTCCAGCCGTGTCTGCCTGGAGAAGGGGAGCGGGACACCGGCAGAATTACGGAAGACGAGGTGTTCGCCCTCGTCATCAAAATCACCGTCGTTATTGAAGTCGATCCAACCTTGCAAGAACAAGAGGTTGGTACTGGCCGTGACATTGATCCCAACCGTGGATCCCGCCTGGATCGCTCCGATGATGGCGACTCCGTCATCCGATCCATCGAGTACCGCGCCAGCACCAGGCTGGCCATCCAATTCGTCCGTGACGCCAGCCCCTAAGAAGAAGCCAGCAACGATGCCATGGCTGGGTCCGCCATCGACCGAGGTCGTGGCATAGGGAGCCCCCAAGTCGCCAAAGTCGCGAGCGGCAGGTCCGGTGGAATCGGCATCGAAGAAACCAAAGTCGACCAGTCCGTTGCCGAGCGCTGCACCATCGGCCAGAACTCGGTCGTTGTGAAGACCACCGAGCGGGCTGGTTTGATCGGCCAAGACGAATCCTGGTCCGAGCGTCTCGATGAGGATGTCGTAAGTCCCGGCCGGCAAGTTCTCGAACAGGTAGTTGCCGTTCGTGCCGGTCAGGATCGACTGGTCACCGGCTGTGAGGCCACCACTTTGGTCCAGGTCGAGAACGACGGTAAACCCAGCGAGTCCCGTTTCGCCTGCGTCTCGGACGCCATTGGTGTTCAGATCGTTGAAGACAAATCCGGAGATGGAACCGGCGTCGGGTGCTGCCCCGAAGTTTATGTCGGTGAGAGTTTCCCCCGGCCGAGCGAAGGTGCGATAAAATCCGAGGCTAGGGGACTGCTCCCCGCCTAGGCCGACCGGCGCGAAGCCCTCGGCGGTCACGTCGAGACCCGTCGGCTCCCATCCGTCTCGAGCGTCCAGCATCAGGGTGTAATACTCTTTTCCCTGATAGAAATCGTTGAAGAAAAGGGTGTTTCCAAAAAAGTCAGTTTGTAGATTTTGATCCGTCGAGAGTTCCACGCTGAACGAACCATCGGGGCCGGTGACCTGCATCGGCTCCAGGGGCGTGTCGATGCCGTTGTCGAATCTTAAGTTGCCGTTGTTGTCGATGTAATCAAGCCGGCCGTTTTCGTTGATGTCGATAAAGACACGGAATTCCTCGACCGTGTTCTCGCCCGATCCCTGGGTGCCATCCAAGTTGAAGTCGGCAAAGACATTGCCCTCGAAAATGATCGGCTGCGGTTCTAGCAGGAAGTTACTATCGAAGAAGGTGCTGATGACCGGGTCGTCGGTGGCTGCATTGCCATCGTCTTGCACGCCCAAACGGAACGTTTGGACAGCGGCGCCGATGTTGTTGTATCCCGCCGGCAGCTCGAATCGGACATCGTAGTCGAAGCCGACGTTGCCCAGAGTCGCGTCGCCATTCCAGGGCAAATCAAAGTAGTAGTTGCCATCCGCACCGGTCATTTTATAAGGTTCGTTCTCGTCGCGTACCCCATCCTTGTCGAGGTCGACCCAGACAATGACCTCGGAGACCAGCGGCTCAAAATCAGTTTCGAGGACCGAAGCGGAGGTCCCGGCCGCGGCATCTCGAACGACAACCAGTTCGCCATCCACATCCAGAATGTCGGCAATGACACCGGAGGTGTTGAACACGCCGTCTTGGTTGGTGTCGAGGCCGATGGAGCCTTGAATGCGTCCGCCCAGATTCGATCCGAGAAATCCGTTCACCGGTGTGCGGACGACTTGAAAGTCAACCGATCCGCCGGAAAGAGTGGCATCCTCGGGCGACCAATTCTCGAAGACCAACTGCCAGATACCGGCGGTGACGACCCCGTTTGCATCTCGGATGACATTCGGCTCGATCCGTTCGCCAGTCACCGGATTCTCCCGGCCGACCCCTTCGGTCCGCTCCCCCCAATTACGATTGGTGGTGAAGGTGTGGAGAATAGTGCCAGTCGTTGTGAGAGGACCGATAACCGACGGAGGCTTGACCCAGTTCGTCAGCTCGGAATAGACACCGTCCGGGGAGATGAGGGTCATCCGGAGTCGGTCGCTAGCGGCAGAATCGATCTGGATTTCGAGGGTTATCTCGATCTCTTCGATCGAGTAGTTGGCGGGTACCACGATCGGAATGCTACCACCCCGCGTGTTTTCGGGTAGATCATCGGGTAGATCGTCGGGCGGATTGAGCCACAGGTCGAAGTAATCTTCAAATCCGGCCTCGCCGCCAACACCTCCCGGGATGACGATCTCCGCGTCACCAAATTCCACGGTTTCACCCGCCGGAATCAGGATGTCGATCGGAAGCAAAGCGCTGATGACTTCGGTGTCAGTCTGCCTGCCGACCGTCTGCCAGGTGCGGGCCATTTCCACGGCGAGTCGCGCGTCGACCGCGCCCTGGCCATAGCCATAGTCGAAGCCATCGTGGACGTAGAATCCGGCGCCATTGGTGGCGACGGCAAACTGTACGTCGGTCGTCGGAGCGATCCCGCTCACGCCAGGGTAGGTCGGGTCGAGTGCGCCTACAGGAACACCGCCAGCGTCCAGTGGATCGTAAAATAAGGGTCGGGCGTTGGTTTGCCATCCACCGAGGTCGTTGCCTCCGAAGTCGGTCGGATCAATTCGCCGCGAAGAGGCGGCCAGGATATACTTCACGTCTCGCAAGGAGAGTTCGATGCCATTGTCACGAGCGGCTCCAATCATCAACGCGATCACACCGGCAGCGGCGGGTGCGGAAGCCGACGTGCCGTTGAATCCGGAGGTATAGTCGGTCAGTTCGAGAAAGTCGGCTCCGGCGGGATCATTGTCGGTTCCGGCGGCGTTGAAGCCGAGGTCCCCAGGGAGGTCCGTGGTGTAGATCCCGGTGCCTGGCGGGTTCTGCCCGGTTGGAGCCGTGACAAAAACGCTCGGCCCCCCCTCGGCATAGGTCGCAAACTGGTCGCTAGGTCCGTAGCCAGAAACCGAGATCGTGTAGAGCCGGCTGGAGAAGTCGTCGTGACCCGCGCTGTCGAAAATTTCAGCGCCATTTCCCGAGGCGTTCACGAGAATGGTTCCAAGCCCACCGCGCCCGAGGAATGCCGAATCAATGAGCGCCTGTATCTGCATCGGTCCGGAGGACGTAATGGCTCGTCCGAGGCTGGTGCCCCAACTGTTGTTCTTAATGTCGAACACGTTGTTCATGTGCGTGATCGCACGGGCGATGTTTTCGTCGGTGAAGGTCCCTCCCAATAGGTCGGAGAAGGGCAAACGGAGTCCGCCGAGCGTGACGTCTGGTGCGACACCACTGACGCCGATGTTGTTGTCCCCCCTCGCACCAATGATGCCGGCAACGGCGGTCCCGTGAAGGTCTTGGCCGGTGTCATCGGGCAGAGGGACGTTGTCGCCATCTTCCGCGTCGAATCCCAAGCTAGGGTCGTAGTTATCAATCAGGTCGGGATGCGGAAAGAAAAGACCATCGTCAACGACGCCAACAGTCACTCCCTCGCCGGTCGCAATCTTCCATGCCTCTTCTACCCGCAAATCGGCACCCCAAGCGGTAAAGTTGTTGACTTCATTCGGGCGGCTGATCCTTTGCCCCGTACTCCTCAAATTCCATTGCTCACGGATCAGCGGGTCGTTAGGAAGCGAAAACTGCTCGGCGTCAATCGCTACCTCAGGGTAGAAATACTGAATCGAAGAATTACCGCCGAGCGAAGCAACAATCTGACTGCTCGTCTGGTTCCCGGCGTAGGCAAAGAACGTATTGTTAATCGGCGAGTAGGTCGAGGCACGAACCAGGCCTGTTTCCGAAAAGAAGTTACCCGCGTTGATCGCCCCATTGCCGCGCACGACCCAGCGCGTTGCGTTTTCCAATTGGGCGGCGGAGTAGTTGCTCAGGTTCGCCGCATTCTGAAAGGCAATGTCGACGGCTCGGTCGAGATTTGCTTGCCTATTCCCAGGGGCAGCCGTCGCAATGATCGGCTCGATCGAGAGCATCTGGCGCTCTTCGAGATGCTCGAAAATTCGCACCTTCGGCGGGCGGAACTTGGCGGAACGGCCAGGGCCACGCTTGCGTTGAGAAAATCCCCACCAATTGTTTCGCTTTCGCTGTTGATTCATCAGGTTCTCTTCTTTGTCTTTTCCAAATCCGAATCCGAAGTTGTCTTCCGGTAGTCCGCAGGCCTAACCCTTCCCGAGCCTGGCCGGAAAATTCGGCCAGCAAGCCACTTGGCAACACAGGAGCAACAGAACAGAGTAAGAGCCATGCGGTTTACACCGATCCTGCCGGTGTAAACAACCAGTCCGATATTAACGACCGGCAAAATGCATGTCAAATAAACATCATGTCAAATTTACATGCTGGATCATTGGACGAGAAGGCCAAACGAGGCCCATGCTGGATTGGGAGTTCCGGCAATAGGGCGACTCCGTGCCGGACGAATGTCATCGGTTGATACATTTCTTAACCCTTACCCACTAACTGATACATCCCTTAACCCTTATCCACTAAATAAGTTAGATCGATTTCTGGGTCCTCGGGAAGGTCGGAGGGGCACCTTCGAATACCGACGAATACCGACTCTTTTTGGGGGCCGCTCGCGCCCAGGGAATCGGCCATCTCCAGCAGAGAGCCTGGGCAATCCTGGGAAACCTTGCCGCATTTTCCGAGAATGCTGCTTTTTCGGCTTCTCCGGGTCCGATAGATATTTCAGTCACCACGGCGTCGGGCCTGACTCGGTCTGCGTCGGCGTGACTCGAACAGTTCATACTCGGGCGCCGGCTTCTCGGTCGTGTGCCAGTTTGCAGGGGGAAACAGATGATCTCGGCTCGTAATCAAGGCGACGTTTTTGCGCGGTGGGTGGCAGGAGTCGCTTTCTTCGTGGCGCTCGCCGTAGGGCCCAGCGTTTGCCAGGCCCAAGTCCAGAGAGCGTTCTACCAATCCAACCCGGCGCGGGGGGGGCAAGGGACTCAGAACGCCAATTTCCTGGGTGGGGGCACGGGGAACTGGATGAACGCCTATGGCGATCCGGTCGTGGTGCCAGCCGGATACTGTGGTCCGGGGGGCTGTGGTGCGGGGATGAGAGGCGGTCCCGGCATGGGCTGCGGTCCAGGCAGGGGCGCTGGAGGTTGCAACATCTGCGGTGGCGGGGGTTGCCCCTGCTGTTGCCAAGCAGGTTCCGGACCCTATCCGGCCGGCGGGCCGTTTGGAGACTGCGGCCCTGGGGGCGGTATCGGCGATCCTTCGCTCGATGCTTACGGGAGCCCTAACGTTGGCGTCGACCAGAACGGGCCGCACTATTTCGACTTCTCGGCCGAAGCGCTCTATTGGCAAAAGGAACGCTCCGGCGATCCTTCCGTTGATTTCGTCAAGGCTGGCATCAATGGCCCCACAGTCATTGGCACCGATAACCTCGACTTCAACAAGGAAGCGGGCATGCGGCTTATCGGGCGGTACGATGTGGGGGCCCTCACACTCCTGGAAGTCGGCTATTCCGGCCTATTCGAGTGGGGAAGCGTCCAACAAGTGAACGACGCGGGGGGCATCTTTTTCACTCCGTTTAGTAACTTTGGCGTCGGATTCGACACCAATGGGGACGGCATCCCGGACCAGGCGGTCGGTGGAGCTGGGCTCAATTCCACGGAGGCGGCGACTTCGGTAAGAGTCGAGTCCCTCTCCGAACTGCACAATGCCGAGATCAGTTTTCGACGCTACTGGATTGGCTACCATCCCCGCGTCACCGGCACGTTATTGATGGGAGCCCGATATACCCGGTTGACCGAGGACCTCAACATCAACACGATCGCGATCGGTTCCGCGCAGTTCGCGACACAGACGGAGAACAACTTGGTTGGTTTTCAGCTTGGTGGCGACGTCTGGATTGCGGTGCGGCAAGGAATCCGTATTGGCGGGCAGGGCAAGGCGGGTATCTATAACAACCGCATGGAATCGGCCGCCAATATCAGCTCCACGGACTTGGCCGGGCCGCTGTCCGAATTCGTCCGTGGCGATCGCGTCTCCTTCATCGGCGAAGGGGGTGTCAGCATGATTTGCGACGTGCTGCCTAGCGTCTCGCTTCGGGCCGGTTACGACGTGCTCTTTATCAATACGGTCGCCTTGGCCTCCAATAATTTCAACTTTGACAACGCCCCTTTCCTCGGCGGCACCCGATCGCCGTTCTTAATCGAGGAAAGCAGTGCGCTCTACCATGGGTTCCATGCCGGCATGGAATACACCTGGTAATCGTTTCCGGGGGGAGGGATGCGCGAACCTAGGGCGGCGAATTTGGTCTATTAGCCAGATTCGCCGCCTCGCGCCGTTAAAATGTCCCGTAGGCAGAGGGGCACCATAAGGTACAATGAGAGGCGAGCAGGCGTCTGCCATTGGGTTGTCCCCTCCTCGGGAAACCCTTCCCCTCTTCACCCTCGGAGCTCAAGAATCCCTTGTCAACAGACATTGATCGCAAACAAGGAGTCGACAACGAGACCGCCTTGCTCGTTGGCGTCCAACTTCCCGGCGGTAGTCCTTCCGAAGAGTCTTTGGACGAACTGGCGGGCCTCGCGGAGACTGCCGGTGCCGAGGTCGTCGCCCGGCTGACGCAGCGACGAGAGATGCCCGACAAGACGACTTACCTGGGAAAGGGCAAGCTCGACTCGCTTTGCCAACTCGCCAAAGCGACCGATGCCGATGTCGTGATCTTCGACAACGAACTCTCGCCTGCGCAGATTCGCAATCTCGAGCAGGCGGTGGGCCTCAAGGTGCTTGACCGCACCGAGCTGATTCTCGACATTTTCAGCACCCGGGCGCAGACACGATTGGCCCGCCTCGCGGTCGAATTGGCGCAGCTCGAGTACGCCCTACCGCGACTCAAACGGATGTGGACCCACTTGTCTCGCATGAAAATGGGCGTTGGCATGCGTGGCCCGGGCGAGAAGCAGTTGGAGACCGACCGTCGTCTGGTGGAGAAACGAATCGTCGATCTTCGCCGTGACCTGGAGAAAATTCATCGCCGCAAAGAACGCGAAGTCGATGGCCGAAGCGACCACATGACCGTCTCGCTGGTTGGCTACACCAACGCGGGAAAGAGTACTCTGATGAATGCGCTGACCGGTGCGGGCGTCCTCGTCCAGGACAAGCTCTTCGCCACGCTCGACACGCGCACTCGTCGCTGGACGCTTCCAGGGTGGGGGCCGGTGCTGCTCTCCGATACGGTCGGATTTATCCGCAACCTTCCGCATCGCTTGATCGCCAGTTTTAAAGCGACCTTGGAAGAATCGCATCAGGCCGACCTGTTGCTCCATGTGGCCGATGCGAGCAATCCAGCGGTGCTGGATCAAATTCAGGCCGTCTACAGGGTACTTGAAGAACTCGAAATCGAACAAAAAGATACCCTCCTCGTGCTCAACAAGATCGATCAGGTCGACGACCCGCATCGGCTTGCGACACTTTGCGACCGCTATCCAAGTGCCGTTCGGATTAGCGCCGTGACGGGTGAAGGGATGGACCAACTCACTCGCGCGGTGAGCGACATCTTGAGCCGCAACTTTGCGGATGTCGACATTGAGCTTGCAATCGACAACGGTCGGTTGCTAGCGTACATCGCGAAGAATGGGGAAATCTTGAGCCGAACCCACGTCGAGGATCGGACCACCCTCCATTGCCGGATGCCGCGCAAGGTTCTCGGTCGCATCGACACGCGCGAAGCCGTGATCCGAGAACGGTCCCCCGACGTCGCTCCGACGTTGGACCAAGACGAATCCAAAGAAATGCCGAAGGAAACCGCTAGCGATGCATCGCTTGTCGAATCGGCGGCGGAAGACGTTGCCTAATGTCTCGTCGCAAGCTCCATGGACTTCGCGCGATCGTGACAGGCGCATCGGGGGGGATCGGCCAAGCACTCGCGGTGGAGTTGGCTCGGCAGGGAACACGCTGCCTACTCTTCGCCAGACGGGCTGACGAGTTGGCTCAGGTGATCGAGCAAACCCGCGCAGCCGGAACCGAGGCAATCCCCTTGGTCGGCGACGTGGTGGACCGGGCCTCTCGGGCAGCCGCCATCGACAAGGCCCGCCAGGAATGGGGCGGCCTCGATCTGTTGGTCAACAACGCCGGCATCAGTGCCAGTGGGGACATTGAGGGCGAGTCGCCCGAGGTGCTTCGCCAGATCTTCGAGGTGAATTTTTTTGCCGTTGCCCAACTCACGCGCGAAGCGATACCCCTTCTCGCAGAGGGGAAGACGCCAATGATCGTCAATATCGGATCGATTCTCGGGCATCGCGGCATCCCGTTTACCGGCGCTTACTGCGCCAGTAAATTTGCGCTGACCGGCTGGACTCAGTCGTTGCGTGCCGAGCTTGCGCCGCGTGGCGTGGAGGTCCTCCTCGTCTCCCCTGGCACCACCAACACGCCGCTCGCCGACCACCTTGTGGACCAACGGGTGCAACTCCCCTGGGCGGGAATGAAAGGGGTGCCTGCCGAGGGGGTTGCCAGGGCGACCGTGGCGGCGATGAAGCAAGGCAAGCATGAGATCGTCCCCAACTGGCGCGGGTGGTGGATGCTGGTAGCACACCGGCTCCTGCCTAGTTTCGTCGACCGAGCCATGGCCAACCTCGCAAAGAAAGGGGCATGAATGCCTCCGGTATCTCTGGTGCAATGCAGGCAGGATTTAGAATGACTATGCCCCTTGAAATCCTTTACAACGACGGTCCTTGCCTCGTGGTGAACAAACCGCCTGGTCTGCTGACGCAAGCGCCGCAAGGAATCGATAGCCTAGAGATCGCGGTCAAAGAGTATTACCGCACGCAGGAAGAAAAGGAGGCGACCGCGAATATCTACCTCGGTATTGTTCATCGTCTTGACAGACCAGTAACCGGCGCCATCGCATTCGCCCGCCATGCTCGCGCCGCTAAACGGCTTTCCGCCCAGTTCCAGAATCGCACGGTGAGCAAGACCTACTGGGCGCTGGTCGAGGGGCACGTGACGCCCGACGAAGGGACCTGGACCGATTATCTCCATAAACGCCATGGTATGGCGCAGGCAATCGTTGTCCCCGAAGGCGACCCCCGCGGCAAGCACGCGGTACTGCGCTATCTCGTTCGCGGGGAGGTGGGCGGAGCGACATGGCTAGAGATCGAACTGGAAACGGGCCGAACGCACCAAATCCGCGTGCAAGCCGCCTCGCGTGGCCACCCCGTGTTGGGCGACACTCAGTATGGCGCGGCCACCCCGTTTGGTCCGGAGTGCGAAGAGATGCGAGACAGAGCCATCGCGCTTCATGCGAGGACTCTCGGTTTCCGGCACCCGATGCGCGACGAGCAGGTGGTGGTCGAAGCTCCTCTGCCGGTTTACTGGGAGATGTAGAGCCCTTCACGGTTGCTCGCCCCGCCCCTATTCCCAACAGGGGCCCAGCAACGGCGAGCCGAGAGCGTAAGCGACCGGAGCAAAAGCATCATGCGACCAAGCTGGGGCAGGGCTACCACGGTTCGTTTTTACTAACGGCAAAAGTGGGCAAAACGAGCGCAAGTTTTTTGACAGGATTTACAGGATGGACAAGATGCCGCTGATCGAAAAGAATCCTGTCTATCTGGTAAATTCCGTCCAACTTATTTCTGTAACCCCCTGCGGAACCGGAGGCCCTCCTTCGGCGGGGAAAACCACGAATTGTGCGAATCAACACGAGTAGCAGCAAAATGCACGCACTATATCTTTTGGTTCGTGGTGGCTGCTTTCGACTCGTGAACGGCTACAAGATTTACCAATCGGGGTGTTTTTCTGTTTCAGCCGATATTTCTCTTGGCGGTTCAAAAAAGGCTTTGCAATCGTCCAATCTGCTGCAGGAGAACTGCAAAGTCTTTTTTCCCGAACCCTGGTGTTCTCTAGTCCGTAGGATGTGCATCAGGGGGGCTCTTTTCTAGGAAGGAGCC
>QIKP01000044.1 GCA_003233055.1 Planctomycetaceae bacterium | reverse complement strand
GGAAAACGGAGGGAGCGAAATAATTTTTTCATAAAAGTAGCCAATAGCTCCTCGATGTTCCAAATCGATGTTCCAAAGGCCCCGTAGCGAGGCCGCTTCAGCGGCCAGGGGCTTGCGTGACGTTGGGGATCGCCGCGCAAGCCCCCAACATACGCCACTTCGACGCACCGGCGTACCCTGAAGTTCCCATGAACCACGGAAATTGGCTCAACGGCTCTTCGCCTCAAGGAGCAACATGCGCGTTGCGAAAACGCCACGCGCCCCCGCTCCTACCCCGAAAAACCTCGGATGGGAGCCATCGGCACGATGGTTGCTGTTGCCTATCCTTGTCGCGAACCCTCCCTTTACCTTGCCCCTCCCGGATTGCCCGCATGTCGCCTGTTTCCGAAGGAATCCCGCAACAGAATTCGCCCGCTAGTGGGGTCCATCGTGCCGTCGATGGTGCGGTGATCGCCAGCTGCTTGATTTGGGCTCTCGGGTTCACGCCAGGTGTTGGCACGAACGAGTGGCTCGCCCTGTCGGCTGCTGCCATCCTGGTTCACCACGCAGTTGCCGAGCTGAGCGGTCTTTACCGAAGCTGGCGCGGGGCAAGGCTCCAGCGAGAACTGACTTGCATTCTCCTGACCTGGACCTACGCCGTGCCAACGTTGCTCGGGCTCGGAATGCTCACCACCTACAACGCCCGTATGACCTATGCCACGAAGTTAGGTTGGGTGATCCTCACTCCCCTCGCGTTGCTTGCTGCTCGTATCGTTTTGCGAAAATTGCAACAGCAGTTTCGTGCTCGTGGGTTCAACACGCGCAGCGTCGCCATTTGCGGCGTGAATGAACTTGGCGTGCAACTGGCTCGCAACCTGAATTCGGCTCCGGAGCTTGGACTTCGCGCGGCCGGATTCTATGACGATCGCCCGGAAGAACGGACCACAGCCCTGCCGACCGAAGTGGGCAAACGGGGTGGCTCCCTCGTGGAACTGGTCGAAGCGGCCAAGCGTGGCTCGATCGACATCGTCTACATTACCTTCCCCATGCGGGCGGAAAAACGGATTCAGGGCCTCCTCTCCGAACTGGGCGACACGACCGCCAGTGTTTACATCGTCCCCGATTTTTTCGTCTTCGAGTTGCTTCATGCTCGTTGGACCAGCATCAACGGCCTACCGGTGGTGAGCGTCTTTGAGAACCCACTCTACGGGGTGGATGGCTTGCTCAAACGTGTCGCCGACCTCACGCTCGGCCTCTTGTGCTTGTTACTGTTCGCCCTGCCGATGCTGGTTGTAGCCGCCGTCGTGAAGGCGACCTCTCGCGGTCCAGTCTTCTTTCGACAGAAACGGTACGGACTCGACGGTCGGGAAATCCGTGTCTGGAAGTTCCGGAGCATGACCTTCTGCGACAATAGCGAAGAATTCAAGCAGGCGACGAAGAACGATCAACGCATCACTCGCGTCGGTGCCTTGCTCCGCCGGACTTCGCTCGACGAATTACCCCAGCTTTTTAACGTCCTCGACGGATCGATGTCGCTCGTCGGCCCCCGTCCCCACGCCACGGCTCACAACGAACAGTACCGCTCGTTGATCGACGGCTACATGCTTCGTCACAAAGTGAAGCCAGGCATCACTGGGCTGGCGCAGGTGATGGGCTTCCGGGGCGAAACCGAAACGCTCGACAAGATGGAAGGCCGCATCCGGTTCGACCATCAGTACATCCGTGATTGGTCCCTGCTGATGGACCTCAAAATTCTTTGCCGCACGCTGTTCGTGGTGCTCAAGCAAGAGGGTGCGTACTGATTGATCGAAGCCGACAAGTGACCCACGAGCTACGCCTCGAGTCCATGAGCTACGCCGCGAGTCCATGGGCTACGCTTCTTCGATCGTCGGTCTGCCGTTTTTTACCACGCGCTGCCAGACCAAGTACGCCACGAACCCCAGGGCGAAGGTCACCAAAGTCGCGGTCGCCTGGCCAGGTTGTCTTCGTGCAGAAATTGCTGCGATGACGAGGGTTGCGGCAATGTAGATCGCGGGAACCACCGGATAGGCGAGCGACTTGCCCCAGGGTGGTTCGCTGCCAGACCTCGTCGCCAATGCCTTCAATCCGAAGAGCGTGCTAACGGTAGCGGCGGCAGAGAGGGAAAGCGTGAGCCCTAAGTACGAGAGAAGTTTGGGAAGGCCAACGGTGAGGACGACGATCGCAATAGCGACCCCCTGGAGAACGACCAACCTCGTTGGGGGTGACGAGTCGGACCCGAACATCTTGGGAAAGAGCCCATCTTGTGCCATTTTGGCATAAACGCGCGGGCCGGCCATCAATACGGACGACACGCTGCTCGCCAATCCGATCGAAATGGCAACCCGTGCAAGCATGGCAAACCACGGCCCGGCGACCGCCTGGGCGGCGATGATCGCCACCTCCTTTTTGCCCGCCACTTCGGTCGCAGTCGGTCCAAAGAGAAAGATCGCGTTGAGCAGCAGGTAGAGCACCGTCACAGCGGCCGTCGCTCGCACCATGGCACGCGAGACCGCTGGGGCTCCGCCACGAGCTTCACTCGCAACGTAAACCGCCGCATTGAACCCGCTATAGCTGAGCGAGATCCACATGACGGTTGTCGCAAAGCGGTACAACAAGGTCCCCTCATCGTCGCCGACGAGGGGCAGTGGTGGGCCCCCTTTCCAAGCATCCCAACACCAAAAACCCCAGACGACGAACGCGGCAAGCAGCGTGAGCTTCACCACCACGACCATGGTTTGGCCGCGTGCCCCTGCCTTGGTTCGAAACGCATGGACCAATGTCGCTGCTAGGACGAGAGCGATCGCCAGGGTGCCGTCCGGGAGCCACGCTGGGCGGAGCGATTCGGACAAGGCGTACGACTCGAACGTCATTGCTGCCAAGGCACCAGCCCCTGTAAAACCGGCGAGCAACGAGACCCACCCACCCAGGAAGCCGGCTGCCGGATGAACCAACCGCGAGAGAAAGAGATACTCCCCGCCACTCTCGGTCAGCGCGGTCACGAGTAGCCCATAGCTTTTCGCTCCGCAGAGCGCGATGACCCCACCGACGGCCCAAGCAACCATCACGAGCCAAGGCTCCTTGAGATCGGCAAGGGCGTACCCACTCGTGACGAACGCCCCCGACCCGACCATGCTCGCCACTACCAGCGCCGTGAGCGAAGCCTCCCCGAGCGGCTTTTCGTCGGTTTCTGGCATCATGGCTTCTGGCAGCCTAGTTTCCGGCATCCTGGTTTCTGGCAGCCTGGTTTGCGAAATCGCAGAAAGTAACTCTCGCTAAGCCCAGGGATGCCCACTTCTTCTACGAAACGGAACCCCGATGTTTCGATCTCTTTTCGTACCACCCCTTTGCCTGCCCGCACATGGTCGAGTATCCACGGACGAGAGTCTCCCGGTTTCCTTTCAAAGTCGACAACCACGAAGGTACCGCCCGGCTTGAGTGCTTCTCGAATCGACGCGAGCGTTGCGGCAGGAAACTCAAAGTGATGGTAGACATGACAGACGAACGCGACATCGACGCTTCGCGGCGGGATCCGGAGCTCGTCTTGCCCCGTGAGGACCGGCGTGACGTTGCGAAGGTGCTTGAGTTCGGCAATCGCTCCAACACGTTCGACGAACCTTGGGGCAATGTCTAGAGCGAAGACCCAGCCCTCGACGCCGACCGCTTCGGAAAAAGGTTCGACGAAGAGCCCCGTTCCCGAGCCGATGTCCGCCACTCGGTCGCCCCGCTTCAGCCCGATCGCTTCGAGAATGGGCTTTCGGTGCCGGTAGACTTCCCGGCTCTCGACCTCAAATCGCCCGATCCACTCGTCGATGTCGAGCTCCGGGTCGAGATAAGGGGCATTGATGCCTGGCTTGACACTTTCGGTCGATTGGGCGGGGTCTGTTTGGGTGGAGGGGGCCGCCCAAGCCAGACTGGGCCCCGCCACCCAACCAATCAACAGAAGGGCAGCAATCCATCGGGAAGACATCCGAGGTCTCCAGAGCGGTAGTTGGATTGGATTGGAAAATGAGGACGAACCAGGACGAACGGCGCAGCGGTATCGTACCACGGAGAGCCTCTCCGCGAGCCCCTGCGGCCGGAGGATTTCACGACCTTCCCGTGGGGAAATGGGCACAACAGCAGGAGCAACCCTAGGAGCCAGCTCCCCTTCGAAGCAGGCCCCAGCGACACGCCGTTTACCTTGGCTTTTCGTGCCGGAAATTCGGGCCAAATCAGCCCGGAGAAAAAATCCTTCGAAAGTTCTCGACAAATGGCCTTTACTCGCAGCCCTCTTCCCGGCACAATACCGCCCGCTTGACTCCCCCGGCTGGCAACATTCGACCCAGTTTGGGGGTTATTCACCCTGGTCAAGGATGACCTCTATCGGCAAGGAGTGCTGACGTGAAGATTCTAATCATGGCCGTCACGGCCACGTTATTGATTGGCGCCGCCTGCGCCCCCGTTCAAGCTCAACACCCCGAGGCTGCCAACGCCCCGAGCTTCGGAATCGCGGTGGTCGACGTAAGTTACATATTTAAAGAGCACAAATCGTTCCTTGCGACGATGGAGAGTATGAAGAAAGAGATGCAAGGCATTGAGCAGCAGCTCAAGGGAAAGCGGGATAACATTGGCAAGATGCAGGAGAAGCTGGGCCAATACAACGTTGGAACGCCTGAGTACAAGAAGGCCGATGACGACTTGGCCTCGGCCAAGGCTGGGTTCAATCTGGAGATGGATCGGCTTCGCAAAGACTTGATGCAACGCGAATCGACGGTCTATTTCCAGACTTATCAGCAGATCAGCTACGAGATTGGCAAGTACGCCAAGGAACGAAAAATCGGATTGGTACTTCGATTCAATGGCAACAAGCCAGACCCTCACAAGCAGAACGATGTCCTCAAGGATATCAACAAGCCTGTGGTTTTCGAGAACAGTATCGATATCACTCGCGATATCCTGGCGATTGTCAATCGGGGTACCTCCCCTCGCGTAAGCACGAATCCGGGCGCTGGCGCTCAGCCACGTCAGTAGTCGCTGCATCGGTTCCTCGGAACGCCGCGCGCTTTGCGCGCGGCGTCCGGCAACCGATCAAGATCGCTTCTAATCGCTCTGTCCCCCATCCGTTTCCGCCCTGGACGCCACGTCCGCTTGGGAGCTCCCCGTCGATGATACCACTGCGCCCTCAGCGCACGATCGCCCGCTCTGCTGCCGTGAATGGTTTTGGCTACTGGAGCGGGCAAGACGTGCAGGTCGAATTTCGGCCCGGCCCGCCTGAATCAGGCGTCGCCTTTTTCTTGGCCATGGCTGGCGAAGACGTTGCCCTTCGTATTCCTGCCCAACTCTCGTTGCGGGAAGACCTCGCACGTCGCACGGTGCTGCGAAGCGGTGACTCACGGGTCGAGATGATTGAGCACGTCCTGGCTGCCTTGGCGGGCCTCCAGATCGACAACTGTGAGGTTTGGGTCACTGCCGAGGAGATGCCTGGTTGTGATGGATCAAGTGCGCCGTTCGTCGAGGCGCTCGATTCCGCCGGTATCGTGGAGCAACCCCCTCTCACGCAGCCTCTCGTCGTTTCTAAGACGATCCGTTGCGGTGATGAAGACCATTGGATCGAAGCGCAGCCAACGCAGCGAGATATCCTTTCGATCGAGTTTCACCTCGATTACGGACCAGATAATGCCATTGGACGTCAATCCTTTGCCGCTGAAATTTCGGTGGAGGCGTTTCGTTTGGAAATCGCTCCAGCACGAACCTTTCTTCTCCGTGAAGAGGCAGAGACGATGGTGGCGCAAGGCAAAGGGACCCGAGTATCGCATAGCGATCTGTTGATTTTCGACGGTTCGGGCCCCATCGATAATCCCCTTCGTTTTCCCGATGAATGTGTAAGGCACAAGATGCTTGATGTGGTAGGTGATTTGGCGCTCACGGGCCGCCCAGTCGTCGCACACATCGTTGCTTACCGAAGTGGGCACCAGCTCAACGGCGCGCTTGCCGAAGCGCTCGTTGAACACGATCACCAAAACGCCGAACAGCGCCGTCGCTCGGCATAAGCTTCCATGAGGCCGCGAGCGGCTCCTGACTTCCTGAACCCGGACCCCCTACCTGCCATGGCCACTAGCATTGCCACCACCGCTTGGGTTGATCCTCGCGCCGAACTGGATCACGACGTGGAGATTGGTCCTTTCACGACCATTGGCCCTCACGTAAAAATTGGCCGTGGAACGCATGTGATGAACAGCGTGACGCTCATGGGACATGTGATCCTGGGGAGCGACAACACGATCTATCCCCAGGCCGTCATCGGAGGCGAGCCACAAGACATCAGTTATGCGGGCAGCGATACCCAGGTGGTGATCGGCAATGGGAATACGATTCGCGAAGGGGTGACCATCAATCGCGCCACCGAAAAAGAAGAAGGCGTCACTCAAATCGGGGACAACAACTTCCTGATGGCAACCTCCCACGTTGCCCATGACTGCAAGCTCGGAAGCCATATTATCATTGCCAACGGGACCATGCTGGGCGGACACGTCCATGTCGAAGACCATGCGTCGATCTCCGGTGGCGTGGCGGTTCATCATTACACCACCATCGGCAGTTACAGTTTCATCGGCGGTTTGAGCCGGGTTTTGCATGACGTTCCCCCCTACATGCTTTGCGAAGGGCTGCCAGCAAGGCCCCGATGCATCAATATTGTTGCGCTGAAGCGAAACAACTTTCAACCCAACGTGATCGACGCCCTCGCCGAAGCCCATCGGCTTCTCTATCGCTCAAAGGTGGGTCTCGACGCCACCCGAGAAGTGCTCCGAGGGAACGAGCGGCTCGTGCCGCAAGTCAATCAACTGCTCGCATTCATTGAAGGGCAACAAGAGGGCCGCCATGGCCGTTGCCGAGAAACCCGAAGGGCTGCCGCATGAAACCGCTCCGACTGGCTGTTATTGGTACGGGCCATCTCGGTCGTATTCACGCTCGCCTTGCGGCCGAAGCGACAGGAATCGACCTCGTCGCCATCGTCGATCCCGACCTAGAAACCCGGCAGCAGGTCGCCCAGGAGACTGGCGCTCGCTCTGCTGCCGACTTCTGCGAAGTGGTCGATGAAATCGAGGCCGCCATCGTTGCCACCCCGACCGTTCACCACCATCGGGTCGTGAAACAACTCTTGGCCACAGGGGTCCATGTGTTGGTTGAAAAACCAATCACCACGACCGTTGCGGAGGCCGAGGACCTTGTCGCCTTTGCCAAGCGCCAACACTTGGTCCTCCAAGTCGGCCATGTCGAGCGATTCAATCCTGCTCTGGAGTCCGTAGCCGAGCAGCTCCAAGACGTTCGCTACCTCCAAGCCACCCGAGCGAGCGGGTTTACGTTTCGGTCAACCGACATCGGCGTCGTGATGGACCTGATGATCCACGACATTGACATCGCCCTTTCTCTTGCTGCTTCGCGCGTCGCGGAAGTGACGGCGTTTGGCGTTTCGGTCATGGGAGCCGACGAGGATATCGCCCAGGCGCAGCTTCGATTCGAGAATGGCTGCATGGCGCAGCTCACCGCCTCACGCATCAGCTACGAGCCGGCCCGATCGATGCAAGTCTTCACACCGGCCGGATTTACAACGATCGATTTCGCGAATCGCAAGGCAACCACGGTCCGCCCGACAGCCCAGCTCCTACACCGGCAACTGAAGGTGGATTCCTTCGATGCCGATCAAGTCTCCCGCTACCGCGATCGGTTGTTCGAGGAGCTATTGGTGAAGCGGGACATTGTGCCGCCTGCCACCAACGCCATTGCCGAAGAGCATCGCGACTTTGCCGAGAGCATCCGGGCGCACCGCGAGCCGAGAGTTCCTGGCAGCGCCGGTCGCGATGCCCTTGCTGTTGCCGAGCAGGTGCTCGCCTCGATCGCTTCCCACCACTGGGATGGCACCCAGACGGGTCGCCAAGGGCCGATGCTGGAGCTGGCAACGCCCCTCCGTAAGGCAGGCTAAAAAAAGCCTTCTCCGAACAACCTTGGCGACGAGGCATAGCTCATCGGCTATTGGTGTCGCTGACAACGGACAACAGGGTTACCCGCCTACTAGCCGAGATCGGATTTAGATGGCCGGGGCGGGCATGCGATCAATGCCGCTATCGACGCCATGAGAACCAAGCTTGCGACCACGCTAGGATGAACGGGAGTGGTTGGTTCGTGGGCCGGTTCCCAAGACATGGGACGCTGCCAACCTTCGGTCGTGCGGACCCAATCCAATTCGATGGGAGCAACGGGGCGAGCTTCCTTGGCCACCGGAGGTGCCTCGAAGGTTGCGGCAACGGCCCCGACGGCTAAGAGTAGAACGGCAATGAGGAGAGGAGATCGCACGCCTACTTAGTTGGCAACTGCTGCGCCATAGCAGGCCAAGCGTTCGGTCACTCGTTACAACATCTGCACCAGCGGTAACTTACGTCGCTTGCCGGCGAAATCGGTGCATGAAGCAATGTTTCCGAAACACCACACCTCCTGGCATCCCGTTGAGGGAGCACCTCAGGCAGGGCGAAAAGACGACACCCTGCGGGCAGGAGGGATGTGGAGAAGGTCCTCGACATTGCCTCCCTCCCGCGCGTCACAAATTGCCGGTGCGCCACAAGCCGTAGTGTCGCGAAACTCGATTTTCGGGCGCTTAGTTCGTTGCTGCCAAGGACTTGCAGCGCGACTTTTCGCCCGCGCCTTGGGCGCATTCAAAAGGGTGCGTAGAATAGCGGGACCGAGATTCATCGGTTGCCGGAGCGGCCTGTTGATCGGAGAAAATGGAACCGAACGGCCGTCCCGCTTTCCCTTACCCCATTGCATCCTCTATGGCTCTATCGCGATATCGTATCCGCCGAATGGTCCGCCAAGCCGAGGGCTACTTAGAATTGGGATTACCTGCGCACGCGGCGCGTTCGCTGGATCGGCACCGTTCGCTGGTCGAAGAGAGTGGTCGCGCGAGCTACTTACTGGGCGAATCGCTTCGCGAAATCGAACACTACTCCGAAGCGATCGGTCCGCTGGAGCAAGCGATCCAACTCCTTCCAAGCGATCGGCACATCCCTCTGGCACTCGCCTGGTGTTACAAGCGCACGGGCCGATTGAGCCAGGCGATTGAGGTGCTAGAGCGAGCACTTCACAGCGACCCCCTAGAGGCGATCCTGCACTACAACCTGGCCTGCTATTGGAGCCTCATGTCGGACCGCCCTCGCGCTATGCGCGCGCTCGAACGCGCGCTCGATCTCGATGGCAACTACCTTGATTTGGTTCCGTATGAGTCGGACTTCGACACGATTCGGGAAGATCCTGAGTTCCAAATGATCACCAGCGTCATCGTGTGAGTGAATGAGTTCGTCTTGTCGCACGAGCTTCGCGCAACAAAAAAGCCTCAACGACCCGGAGGAGTGGGTCGCTGAGGCTTTGGGTTTGCTGCGCCCTTTGGGGTTGGCGACTTACGCGATCTATACGTTACTGAGCACCGTCGTGAGCACTGTCGGTGTGCGCTGGACTAGGCTCAATATTTCCATTCCAGACCTGTCTGCAAACCATGCAAGACAAGCGAGTCGTTCGAGTCGATCCGTCCAACGTATCCGGCATTGGCAAAGTTGTTCGGAAGCTGTGAGGCGGAGAGCGCCACACCCGAAATCGCCATCACACGGTAGGCGGTGGTCCATCGAACATTGCAGCCGACTTGGTAGCCAACGCCGAGTCGTGCCTCGCCGAGGAACGCCACGTCGGTTTTTCTGGAACGAACGTTGGCGAGACCATCGGCACCGTTGGTAAACCGAATGTCACCCCCGCCCCCGCTCCAGACTCGATGGAGATTGGTGATGTTGTTGCCATAGACGCCGAATTGGGTATCGCAGAAGGCGCTCCACTTGCTTCCGATCAACCAATTCATGTTACTACCAAGTTGAAAGCCAACCAGTTCGTTATCGGTCGAAACGTCGTAGAAGAAGTTGTTGTCGTCGTCCGTTGGGAAGCTCGTGTAGGCCGCTGGATCCCCAGCGACAGCCGGATCGGTAAACATCCAAGCCACCTGCAGGTCTTCGTCCATTTTGTAGTACCTCACACCACACGAACCGTTAAGGCTAAACCGTGGTGGGCCACATCCGACCGGCGCACAACCGGCAAGCGGGAAGCGGATGAAATTGAGTTCCAAATTTTGGGCCCGAAAGTTGCTTCGGACTCGTACGCCGAGCACCCGGGGAGCCGTCGGATCTCCGGCGGGGTCCGCGATGGGAAGCTGGTAGTCCGCGTATTCGTTGAGCGGTCGGTAAGCAAAGGTGCCGCCAGCCACGCCATCTCTGTCGTACTCCAGTCCGGCAAAATTCAGGGAACTATAGATCCGATCGGAATCGGCAAGCGCGTCGATGCGAGTGGCCGACTGATTGTCGTCGGCAAGTCCCCAGTAGACAACTTCCCAGGCGTAAGGTTGCGGACCGCAAGCGGTTTGGCAGCCTAAGTCACAGCCACCTCCCTGGCCGCACGCATCGTGGCCGACTGCCTGACCAAACGTGCTGCCGAATCGAATTTCAGCGCCCCACCGGAAGTCGGGATTGACATCGGAGGTCGAGAGAAATGTGTCCGCTTCGGTAGGGTAGTAAGGATACGCCGCGGGGCTGTCGACTAAGACGGCCAGTTTTTCATAGCCCGGGTTGTCACGGCTCATGTACAGTCCGTAGACGCCGAAGAACCACTGCCGATTGGATCGCTGTGCCCCCAAGGCGTTTCCGAAGCCCGCCGCACCACCGAAGTTGCCGTAGTCACATGCAGCCGCATCGCCACCGTAGACGGGGCCGCCAGCCGCATAACCGACGCTGGAAGCCTGTGGTTGGACGTAGCCTCCCCAGCTATTGACTGCGGGGGTGGTGTTGCACCCACCACAGTCCGCCTGGGGATAGTAGTTGGCCGTGGGACCGCTCGCCACGGGTACCGGAGTGACTGGCACGTTCGTCGGGACGCTGTTCGCTTGCGGCTGGGGAACGGCTTCGGCGGGCGTGGGAACTGTTCCCTGCATCGCATAACGATCAGGCCGGGCAGCGACTTGATAGCCAGCCGTTGGGTAGCCAGCCGTTGGATAGTTGGGGTAGGCCCTGTTCGCTGGTGGTGCCTGCGGCGGCACCCCATAAGGAGTCGTCGTGTATTGGGGGGGCTGCCCGTAGGAGGGCTGAGCCTGCTGAACCTGCTGAACCTGCTGAACCTGCGGAGCCTGCGGAGCCTGCGGAGCCTGCTGGTACTGCGCCGCCGGGAACTGGTTGTAGCCCCCCTGCTGCGCGGGTGCGGCGAACGAACCACTGGTCAAACTAATTGCAACAGCCGCCGCAAAACTGTTGGCCGTAAGAAATGAGCGTGTCATCCAAGCTTCCTCCTGAATTTCCGTCCATGGAACATGTGCCCCAGCAGCCTTGCCGGGAGGCGTCGTGCGCGGAGGTCGATTGAACCCTGTCGCGGCATCTCCTACCCCCCTCCATCGACGGCACGAAGCTTACGATCGCGATAATCGGGCCCGACAAAAGACTATTCGTCGCCAGCCGGCTGAGTAAACGGCAAGACGTGGAGCTCTTTCCCAGAAGAAAATCTCTGCGCAACCGGAATAGATTGCCAGCTAGAATGCGGCGAGCCGACGATATTGGCGGCCCGTTGCGATGAGCACCCTGACGGCTTAGGCCGCCTGGTCGTTGACCAACGGTGGTGAGAGTGGCTGCGCGGGTTCCATGGCATCGCGTCCCGCATAGTACGAAAGCACTTCTGCAGAGAGTGCCTCGTAGTCGGCTGCCCCGGGAGACTGAGGGTTGTAGCCAAAGATTGATTTGCCAAAGCTGGGTGCCTCGGCGAGACGGATGTTCCGACGAATCCGCGAGCTGAAGAGTCGCACATGTTCCCAAACGGGGCCTTCGCCACGCAGGTGGGCGAAATACTCTTCGACGTCGCTGGTCACCTCGGCCGCAAGTCGTGTCCCCGAATCGTACAAGCAAAGCACGACACCAGCCATGTGCAGTCGTGGGTTGAGTCGATCGGCCACGAGTCCAACGGTTTGCATCAGTTTGCTCAAACCATGCAGCGCGAGAAAGTGGGGCTGGAGCGGAAGAAAGACATCTTGCACGGCCGCCAGGGCGTTGAGCGTCAGCAGTCCAATCGAAGGAGGGCAGTCCACAATCAGGTAATCGAGATCCTCGGTCATGCGTGCCAACTTGTCGCGAAAGATCACCTCTCGCCCGACAACGCCCGCCAATTCGACCTCGGCAGCCGCCAAATCGAGGTGCGCCGCCGCCACTTTTATCCCCCCTTCCACCGTACGCCACATCGAAGCAAACTCTGCGTCGCCGGTCAGCAGATGGTAGGTCGTGTTTCGCGGGCTCTTCGGATCGATGCCAAGGTGGAGCGTTGCATGCGCTTGTGGATCGAGATCGACGATTCCGACTCGTTTTCCAGCGGCGGCCAATCCAGCCCCCAGGTTCACGGCGGTGGTTGTTTTACCAACGCCTCCTTTTTGATTGATAATCGCAATCGATCGCATGACAACAATTCCCAGATTTTCCAGTAGGTTCGTCCCACCATTGCGGAAGGACTCGAATACTAGAAGAGCGGGCAACTTGAACCCAGGGCAATTTGGGCCGCCATGCTAGCAACCGCCGGGGGTTTGTCCGTTAGCCGGCGGGCTCGCCGTGCCGTGCCGTGCTAGTGTGTCCCACGCTATGCGCCGCGAATAAACAGGGCGGGGCGAGCCCGCCGGCTAACACTGCGATTCGGCTTCCTTCAAGCAGGCTTTCATTTGCCGCACCGCCTGGCGAAGTCGGGCTTCGTTTTCGACGAGCGACATTCTTAAGAAACCTTCCCCCGCTGGTCCGAAGCCACTGCCGGGGCTCACCGCGACGTTGCCCTTTTCCAGCAGCATCATGGCAAAGTCCATGGTCGTCATTCGGCTTCGCCACGGCTCCGGGATCGGTTGCCAGACAAACATGCCTGCCTTCGGGGTACTTCGCTCCCACCCAAGGCGTTCAAGACCGTCGCCCAAAACGTCGCGTCGACTTTGGTAGATTTTAGATTGCTCTTCGACAGCCGCATCGGTGTGGCGGAGGGCAACGATCGCCGCGATCTGGATTGCTTGAAACATGCCGTAATCGTAGTAGCCTTTAATCGTGCCAAGCGCCGCGATCATCTGGCGGTTCCCGCAGCAAAAGCCGACGCGCCAGCCGGCCATGTTGTATCCCTTGCTCATGGTGGTGAACTCGACCCCCACGTCACTCGCCCCCGGCGACGCCAGGAAGCTGGGGGGCTTGTAGCCATCGAACGCCACGTCGGCGTAGGCGAAATCGCTGATGACCATCAGGTTGTATCGTTTGGCGAGCTTCACGACCTCGTCAAAGAAACTTTGCTCGACCACCACGCCCGAGGGATTGTGGGGATAGCAAAGGACTAGCAATTTGGGCCGGGGATAAAGTGTTTCACAGGTCGACGCAATGTCGGCGAGGAATTTATCGCTGTCGGTCACCGGCAACGTGATGACATTGCCCGACGCCAGCGCCACCGCATAGACATGCACAGGAAAGTAGGGAGCCGGAACGATGGCGGTGTCACCCGGGCCCATCAGCGCCAGGCACATGTGGCTGAAACCCTCCTTCGACCCAAGGCAAACCATTACCTCGTCGGTTGGATCGAGCCGGACGCCATATTTCTTGAAGTACTTCGCACCCACCTCACGGCGAAGATTGGCGATGCCGTTGCTCTTACTGTAGCGATGGTTCTTCGGATCGCGTGCGGCCTCGACGAGTTTCTCGATCACCTGTTCCTGAGGCGGATCGCTTGGATTCCCCATGCCAAGCTCGATCACGTCGTCACCGGCGGACCGCTTGTCGTAAATCATCTTGTTGATACGCCCAAAGAGGTAGGGCGGCAGCCGCTGGACGCGCTGGGCGACTTCAACGTGAAAAGGGGGTTCCGATTGGGACATAGACATGACAACCGCTAGCGAGCCGGGCCGCGATCGGCCCCGGGGAATTCGACAAACTCTCGTCACCACATTCTAAACGCAAAAAGCCGCGGAGGCTATCGGCGGCTTGGAGAGGGAGAGTGGCCAACGCCGTGACCCGGAGCAGGCCTCTGCGGACCGTGCTAACGGGTCGCGCTGGCGGGGCGGACGGCTGAGTCGTTGCGAGGGGACGAGCCAACACGGGCTGGCTTGGCCGGACGCGGCTTGGAGGGCGATTGCGACGTGCCGGCGAGGTAGTTGTCGATCTTGGCGTTCCTCCGAATCTCCTGGTAACGCTGAGCCATGGCGATCCGTAGTTTCTTCTCGTAGATGTCCTGCAGGAGAATTTCCCGGACCGCCTCGAACTCGATTTCGTTGGAGTCGGTTCGCCCTTCACACTTAAGGATGACCAGCTTATCACCAACTTGCGTGATGCCCGAGATCTCGCCCGGCTGCATTTGATAGGCGACGTTCTCCAGTTGTGGCTGACCTCCATGCCGGCGAATGGGAGGCACCTCGCCTCGTAACGCCTTGCTGGTCGGCTCGACGGAGTATTCCTCCGCCAAGTCTCCGAAGTAATCCATCGAGGGATTATCGCGGGCCTTACGCCAAACGTCCTGCGCCCGCTTCATGTTCCCCAGCACAATCGCTCGGCAGCGGACCCGCTCGCCATAGTTGGCTTCGTAACCCTTTTGCAGGTCGTCGGCCGTCACTTGCACGCTCTCACCGGTTAGCTTCTTTAGTGCAGCGGAAGGCCAGACGGAATCGCGGACGTAGATTTCGTAGGAGACTTCCTGCTCTTCGGTCGTCGTCTTAATCCACTTCGGAATGTCGGGCTGTCCCGCGTTGTCGACGATACCTGCCAGTTGGGCAGCATGGCCAATCTCGGCGTCAAGATCGCTTTGCGAGACATTCGCGCCCGCTTTCCGGAGCGACTGTTCCAGAAGTTTGTGGGCGATCTCCATGCTCAGCACCTCCTCGCCATGTCGCAACAGCGCCTCTTTGCCCAACTCGGCCAGGGTGATTTTATCGCCATTCACCAGCGCCACGACGCCTGGCATCTTCTTCCGTAGCCGAGGATCGTTGTAGATGTTCTGAATCGTTGCGGCGTTTTGCAGTTGGGCAAAGAGCTGGCTCGCCACTTCGCGGAGCTTCCCTTCGCGAATTTTCTCCGACAGCTCTTGCTTCACGGCCTCCATGGGGACGTCCCTCGGCGGATGGATCCCTTCGCACTTGAGCAGAGCAAACTGATCGCCGATCGGGAGGACGCTTGAAATCTCTCCCGGCCTGAGCGAAAACGCCGCCCGCTCGACGGTGGGATCGCCTACGTGAAGGCGAATCGGCTGAATCAACCCACCGATGCTCGCGCTGCCGGCGTCGATCGACTCGTTCATCGCGATGCGGGCAAAGTCGTCGGAGTTGGCCACCAGCTGCCGACGAAGCTGCTCGGCCCGAGCGGCGTCAGCCACGACCAAGATGCGAGTCCGAACACTCGGTCCGTAGAGGGTTTCGTATTCCCGGTCGAGTTCCTCGGCAGAGACTTCGAGATCCTTGGCTGCCAACTTCCGAAGGGCGATGGTCGGCCAAAGGATGTCTCGCTTGTATTCCTGCGGGCCTATGCCGCGTTCGTTTTGTAAGAGTTCAAGCCATTGCTCCCGTCCTAAATCAAATCGTTTGGCCATCCGATCGACCTCGGTCTCGATTTCCTGGCGCGAGATGCTGATACCTCGCTTGCTGCAATGATGCTGGATCAACTGCTTGTTGACGAGACTCTCCAAGACTTCTTTGCCGTACCGCTCGATGCAGGATTGCGCCAGTTGGCGCCGGTGGATGTCTTGCCCGTTGACCAGCGCCATCACGTCGTGTTGCGGCGGCTGGTGCTTTGGCATCGAGGAGGCGCTAGCGGGCTGGACGCGGGGGTCCTGTTTCGGTGTTGCCTCGGCACCCGCCTCGGTGGTCCCTCCCAAGTACTGGAAAACGAGCGCCACCCCCACCACGGCGGCGGCACTGGCGAGCATCATCGCCCAACGACGAAGTGAGGACGAACGATGTAGGGGGGCCTGCGAACGGGTCCGACGAGACATGGGGGGTTCTCCAGAATCCAAGGCACTGGGGCGGGACAGCGTGCGTACCGGCGGCCGGTGCGCACGTAAGGCTGTGGGGGCGCGGAGAATAGCAGTATCGCCCAGAGCAGGGCAAGAGGAAGTGCGCGGCAGTGCTAGCAGAGAGTCGATACCGGCCCCCCCCTTAGCCGGACCGCCACGCGGTCCGTGAACGGGGACCGGAACACAAGCCTTACGCAAAGGCACTAGTCGTCCATGACCTCTTTTTCTTTCGCCTTCGCGGCCGAGTCGATCGCACCTTCGTACTTTTTGATGAGGTTCTGAACTTCATCTTTGGCGGTGTCGCGCTGGTCCTCGCCGATTTCCTTTTCCTTCGCGGCATGCTCAAAGGCCTTGTTGGCATCGCGGCGAATATTACGAATGGCGACTTTCGCCTCCTCCGCTAGCTCCTTGGTGCGAGAGACCATCTTCTTGCGAACGTCGCCTGAGAGGGACGGGATATTGAGCCGGATCACCTTGCCATCGTTCTGCGGTGTGAGACCCAGATCGCTGGCGATGATCCCCTTCTCGATCTCCTTGATTACCGAAGGGTCAAACGGACGGATAACCAGTTGCTGCGGCTCCGGAGCACTGACGCTGGCGATCTGCTTGAGTGGCGTCGGCGAACCGTAGGCATCGATCCTCAGCGTGTCGACCAAGCCGGGCGTCGCGCGACCGGTCCGAATGCCAGTAAGGTCGCTACGGAGCTTACTCACCGCTTTTTCCATCCGCTCTTCAGAATCGAGTGTGGTTTCTTCGATCGACATCGCATTGTCTCCGGTTCGAGATTTTGCACAGAGGGGATGGAGAGAATGGAAAAGTGGACTCTCCCCATCAACCGTTATTGCTCGCACGAAAATTTTGGAGGAAGAGAAATTTGCGATCCGACGACGACTGTCGATTCGTGTTCCCCATTTTCTACCGAACAACAAACAGTTTCAGGCCGAGACTCCTGTTTCTCTCTGATTCTCCGTGGTTCGTTGAAGGGGTGGTTCGTTGAAGGTTATCCAAGCTGGCTTACCACGCGGGTGCCGATCGTCTCGCCGCGCACCGCCCGCTCGATATTACCATCGGTCCGATAATTAAAAACCAGGATCGGCAGATTGTGTTCCATGCAATGGGCAATGGCGGTCGGGTCCATCACGCGAAGGTTTCGCGATTGAACCTGGGTGTAGGTTAACTCGGTGTAAAGTTCGGCGTCTGGGTCTTTTTCGGGATCAGCGCTGTAGATGCCATCGACACGGGTCGCCTTGAGAAGGATGTCTGCGTCGAGCTCCAGTGCCTTTTGCGCGGCAGCGGTATCGGTGGTGACAAACGGAGCGCCGGTGCCTGCCGCGAGGATGACAATGCGCCCCTTCTTCAAATGCTGGTCGGCCCGTCTACGAATAAAGGGCTCCGCGACGCCATCCATCTTGATGGCCGTCATCAGTCGCGTCTCGCAGCCGAGGGACTCCAGGGCGTCTTGCAGCGCGAGCCCATTGATCACCGTCGCAAGCATTCCCATGTAGTGGCCCGTCGCTTCTTGGATGCTCGCACTGCCAGCAGTGAATTGGGCACCACGAAGGATGTTGCCACCGCCGATCACAATGCCGATCTCCACGCCTTGCTGAGCCGCCTTGAAAGTTTGACTCGCGATGTCCACCACCTCGGGCATGCTAATCCCCCGCTCTCCTTTCGGCACAAAGCTCTCGCCAGAGAGTTTAAGGATCAAGCGTTGGTACTTTGGATCAGGCATGGGAGAATTGTCTCCGAGAGATGACGGACTAGGTGCCAACGCGGTAATTGCATGAAAAAGCCCCGGTTCGCCCGGGGCTTCGTAAGTATCGAAACGCTTTAGCTCGCGGCGGCGGGCTCGGCTGCTTCGGCCGAACTCGTCTCGCCAACCTTCCACAACGTAAAGCCCTGGACTTTCATTCCCGCCGCTTTCGCCACGGCCCCTACCGACTGTTTATCGTCTTTAACGAAGGCTTGCTCCGCGAGGACGATCTCCGCGTAGAAATTTCGCATCCGCCCTTCGATCATCTTTTCGATAATATTCTCGGGCTTGCCTTCCTGGCGGGCGCGATCGATTTGGATCGTTCGCTCTGCTTCGACCACTGCTGGATCGAGTTCTTCTTTGACATTCGCCTGGGGTTTCATGGCGGTGACATGCATGGCGATATCCTTGGCAATCTCCGCCGTGCCCCCTTCGACGGCGAGCAGCGAGCCGCTCTTGGCGTCGTGGTGGACATAACCGCCAGTCGCCGACTCGACACGAAGAATCCTCGGAAGACGGAAGACTTCGCGAATGCGGTTCACGATTTCGTCGCGAACTTCCTTGAGCGTCTTGCCCGATTGGCTTGGCGAAGGCTGCTCCCACAGATCGTCGGGCGTGTCGGCACCTGGTCCGGTAGCGAGCTGCTTGGCCAAGTCGTTGGCTAGCGCGATGACATCTTCGTTCGAGGCGACCGGAGCCGACTCGACTTGTAGCTCGATAATCGCGCCGGCGCTGCCATCAATGTCGGTGTAGATGGCGATGCGTCCCTCTTCGGTGGATCGGTCACCCCGGCCATCGATAAACGTCTCGCCCTCTTTGCGAAGCGCTTCTTTGGCCGCTTCCAAGTCGCCCCCCGATTCGGTCAGCGCGTTCTTGCATTTCATCATCGGGAGCTGAGTTTGCTCACGTAATGCTTTCACCATGGCGGCAGTCACTTGTGCCATCAGATTTTCTTCCTTCTTATTCGCCAACCGTCAAATCAGGGTCAGCGATTATTTCGAATAAATGAGATCGGATTGGACGGGGAAAGAGGTCTTCCCAAGGGCCCACCACTCATGCGTCGGCGGCTGCCTTTGCTTCCGCTTCCTGCTCGGCAGTCGGCTTGAGATCGCTCCCTTCGCGGGCCTGCTGCGAGTCGACGGCCGCTTGCGTTTTGCCTGCCACGATTGCATCGGCGACCATTTTCATGATCAGCTCCACCGACCGAATGCTATCGTCGTTGCCAGGGATCGGAAGGTCAATCGTATCGGGATCACAGTCGGTGTCGATCAGCGCCACCGTAGCAATGCCGAGCGTCTGGGCTTCCTTGACCGCATTCTTTTCTTTCTTCGGATCAACGACCACAAGGCATTCCGGAAGTCGCGACATCGTCCTCATGCCGTTAAGGTTGCGATACATCTTGCGGAATTCACGATTCAGCGACGACTGCATCTTTTTGGAGTAGTTGTTGTACTCGTCGCTCTCGCGGAGCGCTTCGAGCTCTTCAAGCCGACTCAGGCGATTGCGAATCGTTCGAAAATTCGTCAGCGTGCCACCAAGCCAACGAAGATTGACGTAGGGGCTACCACATCGGCCCGCCTCCCGCTCGATCGTCTCGGCCGCCTGCCGTTTGGTGCCGACGAACAAAATTTGCCCGTTGCGTGAAGCGACTTGGCTGAGATACTTCTTGGCCCGAAGCAGGCCCCGAATCGTCTCGCGAACGTCAATGATATGGATGAGATTCTTGCGGGCATAGATATAGGGCCGCATCTTCGGATTCCAGCGGCTCGCACGGTGGCCGTAATGGACTCCTGCCTCGACAAGTTCGGTAACTAGGGTCGACATACTCGTTGCACTCCAGAGGCACACTGGCGAAGCCCCTACCCCCAAGGGGACAGGGTGTCCAGCGTTAGGTCGAAAATCGGCCAGGATTCGAAGATCTCACCAGGTGCGGACCGAGCGCACCAGCGAGCCCTGTAGAGTATCGATATTCGAGAGAAGGGTCAATTGCCCTCTTCGATAAAACAGGACGAATGGAAAATCAGGAATTCAGCACGAGGATACCCGATAGCCCGCGCAGGCTCCTTTCAACGCAACGACAAAAGACTGGCCGTTCTCCTGGGAATCCTCCGCAATTTGCATTTTTGCCTGCTCTATGGTCGGCTGTAGGGACACCCGCACGGATGGCCAATCGGTTGGCCCGCCAATCCTTGCAATCAGGCCCCAGGAATCGAGAATGGATACTTTTCAGTGCATCGAGCAGCGGCGAAGCGTGAAGCATTACGACACTTCCTTCGAGATGCCTCAGCAAGATATCGATCGGCTGGTCGAATTGGCCCTGCTTTCGCCCACTTCGTTTAACATTCAGAATTGGCGATTTGTGCTGGTTCGCGATGCCGAGTTGCGCAGCCAAATTCGTGCCGCGGCTTGGGGTCAAGCTCAGGTGACCGAGACCCAACTGCTGTTTGTGCTGTGTGCCGACATCAAGGCTTGGTCCAAAGATCCGCAGCGGTACTGGCGGAAGGCACCCGAAGAAGTGCAGCAAACCTTGGTGCTGATGATCGGGCAGTTTTACGAGCAAGCAGGGGACCTGGTGCAGCGTGACGAGGCGATGCGATCCTGCGGCATTGCCGCCCAAACACTCATGCTCTCCGCCAAGGCGATGGGGTACGAATCAAACCCAATGATCGGTTTCGACGCCCAGCAAGTGGCCCAACTGATCAACCTTCCCGAAGATCATGTCATTAGTATGATGCTCGTCATCGGCAAAGCAGCCAAGCCAGCCCAAGCACGAGGCGGCCAATTGCCAGTAGATGAAGTGTTGATCCACAACCGGTTTTCACCCTGAAACGCTTTCACCCTGAAACGCTTTCATCCTGAAGCAAAGCAGGCCTCTATCGTTGCCCGCACTACCGGAGGGATGCCTGCGCACTGCGTTGCCCCTTGCTTGGCTGTTCACGGAAGCCAAGGCAGGAAAATCACGCACTTCGTCACCGCGTGGGCATCGCTTGCATCGCGACCAAACGAGGGACAGACCCGACCAAGCTTGGTCGGGTTTACGGTTGGAGCGTCGTGTTCGTAGCTCTCCACTGACGCGCCGCCGCTGAAGCGGCATCGCCACCCCCTCTGCCAACGGACCGGTCGAACGGAGCTTGCAAGGCATAAAAAAAACGGGCATCTCGCGACCGTGCGAAATGCCCGTTTGGAAAATCAATCTCTAGCTCAGCCTTCGCTCTCGTCATCGTCTTCTTCGTCGTCCTCGCCGTCGTCATCGCTTCCTTCATCGGCCAGGAGACCTTCTTCGCTGTCTTCCTCGTCGTCACCCTCTTCTTCAAGCAGGAGACCTTCTTCGCTGTCTTCCTCATCGTCACCCTCTTCTTCATGCAGGAGACCCTCTTCGCTGTCTCCCTCGTCGTCACCCTCTTCTTCGGCCAGGATGACCATCGCTTGGCTGGCGTTGGCGGCGACCGCGAGGCCTGGCAGCATCAGCAGGCCGAGCAAGGCCAACAGAACCAAGAACGTGTTTGCAATGCGCATTTCTCAAACTCCCTTTATCATTTAACCGGGGACACGGAAAACGCTCCGTGCAGCGTCGGAGTCCAACTACATCGTTGGTCCCACTCAGTTCCGTTCCATCAGAGAGAAGGCAGTCGCCGGCCACGCTTGGCCAGCCATCTGCTGTCCCTCTCATCCTTTGATTTTTTTTCGAATAGGTCAAGCCTTCTGGGGAATTTCCTCCAAAAAAACAGGGCAAGGAGCTGCCAGGTTATCCACCCATCCGGGGGTTGCGATTTCGTCGCCCTCCGCGAATGCTTCTTCCTCTGTTTTCCCCTGGAAGAAGGCTTTATTTCCCGGGAAAAGCATCGCCCAAATTCCTCTGGCGACTCTCCCTCCCGCCGGCGAATCGGCTAGACTAGACGAGCCGAATTTCCAGCCCTTTTCACGGAGAACCGAACCATGAGACATTCCGCCTGTATCGCTCCCTTGCTCGTTGCCCTCTTCGCCATGTCCGAATTTGCCGTGGCTCATTGCCAGGTACCGTGTGGCATTTATGGCGACCAACGCCGGTTCGAGGAGTTGCTCGAAGATACCGACACCATCGTCAAGGCGATCACGCAAATCGGCGAACTCTCAGACACCCACGATGCCAATGGCCACAACCAACTCTCGCGCTGGGTCGCAACCAAGGAAGCCCATGCCACGAACATGCAGAACATGATCGGACAATATTTTCTCGCGCAGCGTGTTAAGCCCGACGCAGAGAACTACGTCGAGCAGCTCAAAGCGGCACATGGCGTGATCCTCGCGGCGATGAAGTGCAAGCAAGCGGCCGACCCCGCAACGGGCGAAGCGCTTCGCAAAGCGGTGCACGAACTTTACCGGGCGTACACAGGCAACGATCCGAAGCTAGGTCGGGTCGAAGGCGAAGAGACCGTACCAGCCTTTATTTGCCCCATGCTCTGTACCGCAGGCCAAGGGAAGCCTGGCAAGTGCGCGGTCTGTGCGATGAGTTTGGTAAAATCGTCCACAAGGATGCCGCATACGCATGCCAAGCATTCGCACGAGTGATCCCGTAGCGACGTACTCGCGGTCGCATGGGACTCCGCTGCCTCTTCGCGGGAGCGATTGCCTCTTTGCGGGAGGTAGTTGCGGGTTGAGTGGCAACCTACCGCGTCTCGACGCGCTCGGTTCGGAGCGTCGACTGCGATTGCAGGTTCATGCCGCCCGTGAAGGTTGGAATGATCAGGGAGTTTTGGCTGATCGGTATCGAAACGCTCACCGTGACTTGTGCTGCCGAGTCGTCAAGGACCGCAGGATTGACCGTGACGGTCGCGCCTCGGACACCGATGACCGACAGGATGCGGTTGGCTTCGGTGATTGCCTCGGCGGCAGTGGCGCCGGGAACCATCGCTGCGCGCGACGCTTCGTAGGCGGCGTTGTCGGCTGTGTGGCGTACGACGTTGAGCCAACTAAACTCGAAGAGCGCCATGATGATGAGAAAAAATACCGGCGCGATGATCGCGAATTCGACAAGAACCGCCCCTCGGCGATCTTCGCGTTTGCTTGTTCGATGGATCATCGGTAGCATCCTTTTACTAGCCAGACCGCCACGCGGTCCATGACGGTTCGAGCGTTTTATTCGGTGAGCAATACAGGGAGCGTGCGAGCGATTTGCCGGAAGATGTCGGCCAAGTCGCCCGCAGTGTCGGCGTGAAAGTGCTGGCCGCCAGTGATGTCGGCGACCGCCTGCATGCGGGTCAAGTCGGCACCGCGACTAAACGAGATCGTATGGACGACAATGTCTTGAGCCGCCGCATCGGCAGCGATGGCTGCTGGTTCGACCCCCTCGTTGTGTCGACCATCGGTCATAAGGACAATTGTCTTGATGGCAAAAGGCCGAGCGAGCGGGCTGGTGATGGCTTCGATTCCCCTTCGGAGCCCTTCGCCAATCGCGGTCCGCCCGCCGATGCCGTTCGTCATGAACTGAGTCATCTCGGCGCGGACGAGCGAGAAGTCTTGTGTCAGCTCTTGGCGAATGTCGGCGACTTGAAAGTCGAGGTTGGTGCCGGTGCAGCCCCTCCGAAACCGATTGCTGTAGCTCGCCAAGGCGACTTGCTCGTTGGGGAAGGTCAAATCGAGTTCTTGCAGGAAGACTTCGATTGCCGCGTCGAGCGCGGCGAAGCGAGTGTCCGCTGCCATGGGGCCACAGTTTTGGCCGTTGCCGCCACCCGGGTTGGCGATGTTGAGACCCATCGATCCAGAGCGGTCGATCACGAGGCAGATATCCCGATCTAAAACGGTGGAGGTGGCGGTTTGTGCCGGTTCAAAAAAGTTCCTTCCGACGAGACGAGCAAAGAACAAATTCACCGGCCCACCGGGCGAGCCTTGGGTTCGCTGGCCATCCACTTTGATGGCGTTGAGGAGTCCTACGTTGGTCTCGGTAAAGACGAACCGACTACCAGGGTTTGGCTGGGTCGAGCGGCCAAATTGGACGTCGGAGGCCGCAAGCAGCATCGATTCGCCGGCGACTTGGTTTCGACTGGCGGCGTCCAGAGCGGCAGCGCGGGCGGCGTTTTGGTCTTGCGACACCGATAAAATCTTGGCACCAGCACGCGCGGCAGCGTCGGTTGCCGTCCGGAGTTCGGTATTCACCAGTTGCATCCAAGCGACATCGATCGCAAACGCGGCGAGTAGCGCGATAACCGGAAGCAAGATCGCGATGAGCACAAGAATGGCACCGCGACGTTGGCGGTTGGGAAGTCTTCGGAGCATGGCTATTCTCAGATCTCTTTCATAACGACGGCTGTCGCTTCGAGCGACTTGCCACGGAAGAAACGCAAGGGCAGTAGGCCGTTTTGGTCGGAGGGACACGTCACATGAACTGTCATGAAGTTACCCGGCGGAGTACCCGCCAGATTGTTGGGAGTGATGGTCACTGTCGCAGCAGTGATACGACGATCGCGGAGGATACCGACGCACGTGGCACGAACGTCGGCGGCGGTTGCTTGTGCCTGAACGGCCGTATGAGCCCCTTCGTAGGCGGCGATCGCCAGCGACTGCCTGACGAAAATCATCGAGCAGGTTTCGATCATGCCAAGCACTAACAGAAGAATGACCGGCAAACAAACGGCAAACTCCGTAGCGGCGACGCCACGACGATTGGGCGAACGTCGGTTGCTTTCTCGTTGAATATTCACGGACGGGGGACCTCATTGAATCGTCTGGAAATTGCCGGGGACAATGTTTACCGGGGCAATGTTTAACTGGCCGAGGGTTGTTCGGTCACCTTAGGTGCGCCGTCGAGTCGATCCATGACCTGGTTGACGTCCTTGGCGATTTCCTTCCAGAAATCATTTTCGCGAAACTCCATTTGTTTCGGTTGGTCACCGGCAGCCAGATTTTTAATCACTTGCCGCAGTCGATACACGGGCCCCGCGAAACGATGGCTAAGGCGAATCGAGTCGTAGATAAACGCCGGCATCAAGAAAAGCAGTATTAGGAGAAACGGGCTGTAGGTCCACCATGCTTGGTTGGCGACTTGCGAGAAGGGACGGAACGGGTCGCTCATCCACTCCAGCCCAAGGGCCAGCACCATCGCTACGGCGATGTAAGCCACCCAGTGCGTCACCATTCGTCGCCAGAGTGCCCCTTGCACTTGAGGGTCGATGTATTCTTTGCCGCGTTGATTCTTACTCATGTCCATAGACTCCAGAAAAAGGGGCGCAAATGAATAACAGTGCGCGGAGAAACTCCTGAAACCATAGGTTGCGGAAGCCCCTCCGCACCGACCGTTAGACAGGTCTTGGGGGAATTCCTGCCGAAGAATCGCCCGAGCGGCGGCGAAAGCGGTGTAACCGGCGCAGGCGGCCCGAGTGGTGGACGCTCCGCCCAAGTCGAGAAGAGCCTCTTCGACCGAAGAATCCTCTACAGAGGACTACTGAGAACTTGACATGATAGCACCCGCCGGTATCGCAAAAACGCTACCGCTGGCAGTGTAACTTTGCTTACGCATGGGTCAATAAAATCCTAACGACCAAGAGAACCAGGTTGGCGGACCAACGAGAGTAAGCGTTGGCAATCCTCCATAATCGCAAACGAAGGAAACCAATTAGAAAAGCGGAAAAACGAGCTAACTCCGGTTCACCGTTGTGTTAGCTTTCACTTGCTTTGTTGTTGGCGGCATTGCAAGTAGACGCCCAACGCCAACCCATTTTTTGTAACGGAGTAAATCCAGCAAGGGATACGGACTCCATGAGCCTTTCAGCCGATTCAAATTAGTCGATTCAAAGTCAGGGTCAGGAGGGTGTTCGGTTATTGGTAACCATTCACGGCCGTGAGCAGGTTCGCTACTTTCCGATGGTCACGCGCTGGCCATCCAGCTGTATTCGTCCCGCCGCGAGCAGATTCAGCACATGCGGGTAGGCTTCCAACTCGGCCGCGAAGACTCGGTTTGCCAGAGTCTCGGGGGTGTCGTTTTCAAACACGGGCACCGGTTGTTGCCAGATAATGGGGCCATGGTCGTATTCGTTGTCGACAAAGTGAACCGTCACGCCGGTTACCTTCGCGCCCATTGCAAGCACCGATTCGTGGACGTGGTGGCCGTACATTCCCTTCCCGCAAAAGGAGGGGATCAAGGCTGGGTGGATATTAAGGACGCGGCCCATGAAGTCTTCCGGCACCGGAACAAACTTCAGGAATCCTGCCATCACCACGAAGTCGACTTTCTCCTCGCGGCACTTCGCAAAGATGGCATCGGCATACGATTCGTCGGAATCGTATCCCTTTCGTTCCAGAATGGTTGAAGCGATCTGCGCCTTGCGGGCGAACTCTAAGCCGCCGGCGTTCGGGTTGCTGGAAATCACCAAACGAATATCGACCGGCAGCAAACCCTCGGCCAAGAGTTGAATGAAATTGGCCAATGTCCGGCCGGAACCAGAGAGAAGTACGGCAATTGTCATCGGGTTTTGATTTCTCCTCCTCGAAGAGGGTTGGCATGGACTCTCGTGTCACCGAGGCCCTGTTCTTGGAGAACCGACGGGAGCGGCGGCCCCCAAGGTGTCGGTGTTCATCCAATTTGTCGGTAACGAAGGGGTATTAAAGAGGGACTGTCTTGGGATTCAATTTCTCGCAACAAGCGATGCCGGCTACCCGGAGCGGGGACTTCATGCGTCCTTCAGCCTCAGCTCCAATCGGAGCGCCGCTAGTTCCTCCTCAAACCCGCTACTCAAGATCGGGAATCGGCACCAGCTTTTGGGGTCGAGGTTTTCGTCGTCAACATGGAAACTGGGGGCGTAGCGCTCCCGCTTCCACTGGTTGCGGCACCAGAGTTCAAAGAATCGGACGACCCAGCCGCCGATCTGCTCCCTTGAACACTCGGGAAACTGGACGGCGATGACCTCCAGCACATCCGCCGGCAACTGTTTGTCACGGATCGCAGCTCGCTCGATCGCGTCCAAAACCGCGTACGGCATAAGGTCGGTTTCGTCGGTTTGCCCGTCGGTCCTCGGACGCAACTCGGCGGTTGGTTCTTGGGCGTTGACGACCGCCAGAGCAGGAAGCGGGCCGAGCCCTTCGGGGCCTGTGGTTTCCATCCAGCGGAGCCACGCCCGGAGGAATTCCTTGTCGATCCCTGCGACCGGGGACAGCCCGCCGCAGGTGTCGCCATCCATGGTGGCGTAGCCGACCGCCGCTTCGCTGCGGTTGCTCGTCGCTAGCAAGATGGCTCCGCGAAGATTTGCCAGCAGCCACGCTCCGGGGCCACGGGTGCGGGCCTGGATGTTTTGCAAGGCAACGTCGTCGGTCTCCCAAGTCAGCTCGCGGCCCGTGGCACTCGCGACGATCTCGACGTAACGCTCCGACAGTTGATCGACGTCCCACTCGAAAAAATCGGCGCCAATCGCTTCGGCGACTTGGATCGCCGCACGACGTGTGGTGTCGGTGGAGTTGCGGGTCGGCTGATAGACGCAGGCAAGGAGCGATCGCGTGAGCGCCTCGGCCATTGCCGTCGAATCTTCAGCCATTGAATCTTCGCCAACCTGCTCGATGGCTTCGGTCAGCTTGGGGCTGTTGTGGAGTCGCTCAACAAACGTCTTGGGCCCTAGTTCCTTGAGTGCCCGACGGACCATCAGCGATACGAGCAGCGCCACGGCTGAGGAGTCGGCACCGCCACTCAAGGAAACGACGAACCCTTGGGCATGGCTCTTGCGCAGGTAGTCCCATAGTGCGAGCGGCACGGCACGGGAAAATTCTTCGAATTTTGAGTTCTCACCAACCTCCCACGACTCGGGCTCCGCGTCGCTATTGGCAATTGCCGGCGAGGTCTCCTGCCAATCGAACGCCTCGAGTTGCAGCGATTCGTCCTGCTGCTCGACTTTCGTTTGGGCATCAAACGATTGCCCTCGGATGCGGCGGTTGGCATCGACGTCGACATCGGCGATGGTCAGCTCACTCTCTTGATAGGAAAAGAGTGGCCCCCGGGCGACGATTCGTCCGCCATGAGCAATCAGCGCACCACCATCGTAAATCGATCGGCCTGACTCGTTGCCCAAGAGGTTGCAGTAGGCGAACGTTGCGCAGAACGTCCGCGAGCCTTCGATAGCGATTCGCTCCCGGACCGCCTGCTTGCCGAAGGCGAAGTGGCTCGCACTTGGATTCAAGATCACATCCGCACCTCGACGAGCGAGCCGAGCGCCAGGCCGGGAGGCGACCCAGGCGTCACGGCAAATCTCGAACCCAATCCGGACATCGCCGCAATCGAACAGCAAGTCCCCCACGGGGTAAAGCCGGCCATTCCACATCATTTGCCCCACAACGCCGGCAGGCCATTGCTTAAACCATCGCGGCTCGTAGTGAATCCCGTCGCTTGCCAGGAACTGCTTACAGACGAAGCCCAGCAGTTCGCCATCGGCTAGGAGGGCCGCCGCATTGTAGAGGCTTGACTCGTAGAATAACGGCAGGCCAACGGCGACGATGAGCCCTTCGGTCTTCGGCAGGAGCTTGCCTAGCTCGCGCAGTGCCACCTGCTGGACACCGACCGAAAAAAACATGTCCTCGCAGCCGTAGCCGGTGATAGCAAGTTCAGGAAGGCAAAGAAGTTGTGCGCCGGCGTCGCGCGCTGAGGCGATCGCGGTCTCTAAGCGGCGGCGGTTGCCTTGCCAGTCGAGTGGTGTCTGGTTGACCGAAGCGGCAGCGATTCGGATGTTTTGCACGTTGGATTTTCTCTAAACGCCATGGAGTGCGGAGTTCCCTAGGAGCCGAGTGGCGGTACTGCTAGGAGTGGTTGTCGTCCATTCTGACGGGCGGGGGAGCGGTTTCCCAGGGTACCACCAGGAGCAATCTCTTCCGTTACGCCCCACCGCCGGTTGCTGAATGGGCGCCCGAGGAGATCGGCTTCTGCCGCTTGTCTCTCGTGAGCCCTAGTGCGAGCCGCACACGCATGTTCCGGTTGCGGCGCTGCTATTTCAGCGTCAAACGATTGCCTTAGCGGAACATCCGAGTGATCACTGCCCTAAGTCGGGGAATATTCGTGAGTTACGATCGGTCTTCTCCCGGTTTTCTCCTCCTCGGTGGCCCAAAATTCCAGGTTCCCGGCCTGAATGTCGATACCGTTTGAGCAGGTCTTTGGATCACCGAGATGGATCGCCTAGGTTACAATCGTGTGGTAGGAGAGTGGAAAATAGGCAAACTTTGGCGAAAATGGGCGTGACACTGGAGAGACTAGGGGTTCTTTGACGATAGCATTTAGCATTGACGAGAAAGACAACCGCCTGGTTGCTGCCGCCCCCTTCGTGAAGCAAGCGGCGGTGGCCCAGGAGGATGGCCAGGGACGGCCAGGGAGAGGGCCCAAAAAAGTGTTGGCCCCAACTTCCCGCATTCCGATAGAACCCCCACGAACCTGTGTCCCTGGTATCGATCGATGAAGTCCTCCGAGCCCCAATACCTTCTTTTTACCGAATCTCATTCCCATGCGTCGGGAGACCGGCTTTGGCGTTTCTTGCTGCTGCATATCGGAACGGAGGAAACGGTTATCGCCTGCGATGTCGAACCTTCCACGACCGATTCTCGGGCTGAATTGTTGGCGGTCGTCCGGGGCCTTGAAGCGATTGATCGGCCAGGAAAAGTCAAGCTGGTGACCGGCAGTGGCTACGTGAGTCGTGGCTTCGCTCGCGGTTTGCGACAGTGGCGGGCGCAGGGGTGGCATTGGGAACGATTTGGCAGGCGAGTCCCTGTCCGCGACTACGATTTGTGGCAGCGGATCGATCGGGCGCTCGAATTCCATACGGTCGACTGCCACGCCTGGGAGGAGCCATCGGCCCCCCCTTGCGAGACCCCTGAATTGCCAGCGGCTCGAGTGTGCGATATCGAACCAAGAACTACCGAACCAAGTTTCTCCGAGCGGCGGGCTCCGAGAATCCATTGGCCCGACCGTCGAAGCCTAGGTCGTCGACCACGATTGGCGGCGGCCACTCAGCGGACCGCCAAGTCTTGGCGTGACGGCTTAGGGACGCCGCTTCTCTCCAGACTAGCCCCCGCCGGCTAAGATAATAGCCGCCAGCTAAGACAACAGCCGCCGGCGAACCCCCTAAACAGACGGTTTTTTCTAAAGGAATAGAACGCGTGCGTACACAGGTGAAATTAGATGCGATTGCTCCTTTGGTCCAAGGGCATCATGAGAATCCTTTCGAGCTACTTGGCCCCCATGAGGTGGTGACCGATGGTCGCAGGGCCCTTGCTGTGAGGGCTTTTTTGCCCGATTCGCGGCAGGCTTTTTTGGTCGAGGGGCCCCACGGGCGAAGTCGACCCATGCGGCGAATCCACCCGTCGGGACTGTACGAGGCAATCTGTCCGGTAGAAGATGGAGAAAAGAGGGGCCTTGGACGGGGCAATTATCACTTTCGCATCACTGACAAACATGGCACCGAGAGAACGATGCAAGATCCTTACGCTTTTGATCCACTACTGACCGACTACGACCTTCACCTGTTGGGCGAAGGGAACCATTGGGATTGCTACGAACGCCTGGGAGCCCAACTGCGCGAAGTCAACGGTGTGTCGGGGATCAACTTCGCCGTCTGGGCACCGAACGCCGAAGGCGTGAGCCTGATTGGCGACTTCAATGAGTGGTCGGGCAAGTCGCACGCCATGCGAAAGCATCTCCCTGGAGGAATCTGGGAACTCTTCATGCCGGGACTCGAAGTCGGGGCCCGGTACAAATTTGCGGTGAAGCAATTGGGCGGAAGGGTCGTCGAAAAGTGCGATCCGTACGGCTTCGCCGCCGAGATTCCCCCTCGCACGGCGAACATCGTTACCAATCTCCGTACGTACGAGTGGCAGGATGAGAAGTGGATGGCCACACGGGAACGCCACAACGCGCTCGACGCTCCGATGTCGATCTACGAGGTCCATCTGGGAAGTTGGCAGCGCGATCCGGCCGATCCTGATCGGTGGCTCAGCTATCGCGAGCTGGGACCCAAGTTGGTCGAATACTGCCTGAAAATGGGCTACACGCATCTTGAATTGATGCCGGTCTGCGAGCATCCCTTTACCGGTAGCTGGGGTTACCAGCCGGTTGGCCTGTTTGCGGCAACGAGCCGATTTGGCGAGCCGCAGGACCTCATGTATTTCATCGACCTGTGCCATCAGAATGGCCTCGGGGTCCTGATCGATTGGGTGCCGGCCCACTTTCCCAAAGACGAGCACGGGCTCCGGCAGTTTGATGGCAGCGCCCTGTTCGAGCATGAAGACCCTCGGAAGGGCGAGCACCCCGACTGGGGGACCATGATCTACAACTACGGCCGAAACGAGGTCCGTAACTTCCTGATCTCCAACGCGCTGTTCTGGCTCGACAAGTACCACATCGACGGACTGCGCGTCGACGCGGTCGCCTCGATGCTCTATCTCGACTACAGCCGAGAGGAGGGGGATTGGGTTCCCAATATGTTTGGCGGACGCGAGAACCTTGAAGCGATTGACTTCCTCAAGAAGTTCAACGAAGAAGTCCACCTCCGACATTCGGGCGTTTTGACCATTGCCGAAGAGTCGACCGCCTGGGCCGGTGTTTCCCAGCCAACCTACCTGGGCGGGCTAGGGTTTAGCCTTAAGTGGAACATGGGTTGGATGAACGATACACTTCGGTACATGCACCATGAACCGATCCATCGCAAGTACCACCACGACAAGCTGACCTTCTCACTGATCTACGCCTTTTCCGAGAACTTCGTCCTTCCTTTCTCGCATGACGAGGTGGTCCATGGCAAAGGCTCCTTACTCGAGCAGATGCCAGGGGATATGTGGCAAAAGTTTGCCAACCTTCGACTGCTGTACGGCTACATGTGGGGCCACCCTGGTAAGAAACTCACCTTCATGGGAAGTGAGTTTGGGCAGTGGAACGAGTGGAACTGCAACCAATCGCTCCAGTGGGACCTTTTGGAGTGGGAGTCGCACCAGGGGATGCAGAACTACGTTGCCCATCTCAATCATATCTATCAGCGAGAGCCCGCGCTGCATCAAGTCGACTTCAAGGCCGAAGGTTTTGATTGGGTCGATTGCCACAATCACGAAGACAGCATCATTGCCTACTTGCGGAAAGGCAAAGACCCGAATGACTTCCTCCTGGTTTGCAGCAACTTCACGCCTGTGCCAAGGCAAAGCTACAAAATTGGCGTGCCCGAGGCTTGTTGGTACGAGGAAATTAGCAACAGCGACTCGTCCTACTTCGGCGGAAGTAACATCGGCAACGATGGGGGCGTGCAGGCCATCGCCTCGGAGAGCCACGGTCGTCCCGCGTCGATGGAGATCACCCTTCCGCCACTCGGCACGGTAATGTTCAAGCCGAAAAGGTAGCGAATGTGGAACGCCCCCCGACCAAGCTTAGCCCCAGGCTACGGGCAGAAGGCCTGACCTACTTTGTCCTGCCGGGAAGGTTCCTCGGTTGACAGAAGCGTCCGAGAATTACTCGTTCGCCCGTTAAAGCATGGCCCTTTCGTGCCGACTTT
>QIKP01000076.1 GCA_003233055.1 Planctomycetaceae bacterium | reverse complement strand
TCGATTCTCGGCAACTTCGGCCCTCGCAAACCTTTACGCATTTTACTCGTCGACGATTCCTGCCTGGTTTTGTCCTGACCGAGCGCGCTGTACGAGGGTCGCTCAGCCCCGCACGACCCTATTAGAGCAGACTGCCCCGCCGATACCACAAGCATTTTTGGGCCAACGTAGGGAGGGAACCGTTCAAGGCCGGACGAAGGGGGAAGGAACCACGAATCGACGCTTTGGCACGGGGTGGACGATTCCCCACCGGCCCCCAGGACCCTTGCGATCCTCCCCTCGCACCGGCTTTTCCAGTTTGACCCCGTTGACCCGACCTGTTCGCCGGAGAAAACGCTGGGCAGAGCCCGAATCGGCGTTGGGACGCCCCTCCGTTGTACGATGAAGCGGTAGGAGCAGCGTACGTACCGAGGGTTCGGTTTGCCGCATCCTCGACTATTGGTTGCGTTGGTTGTAGCCCTGGGGGAAACTCCTAGGGAGCGCTTCGCAGGTGAGGAGATCGTTGTTCCTAGGCCCTTTTGGCTTGGCCAGGAATTCCTTGGCTGCGCAGGGCAGTCCAACGTGATATCCTTCACCGTTGTTTCCAGTCGATGCCAGCCCAGCTGAGCGGGGCCTATTGAGGTAGTGAACTATGACCAGTTGTTGCTTTCGCCGATCGGCTTCCGCGATTTTCAGCCTAACGGTTGCCTGTCTGTTATCGATTTCCACTCCGCTCTTCGCCCAGGGGGACGCGGCGGCAAGTTTTGGCGAGCTTCTTGCAAAAGGCCAGGAGCAACTCGACCAGGAAGAATTCGATGCCGCCCTACAGACGTATGGCCAAGCGGTGGAGATGGCGAAAAACGCGCTGGAGCCTCGCGGGTACATCGGCAGGGCGAAAGCCCACATTGGCCTGAAAGAATACCAGGAGGCGCTCAAAGACTTCAAATCGGCAGAAGACCAATTGGTTGGCGATACGAATGTCGATTTGCTTTATACTCGAGGGAAGATGTACTTGGAGCTGGGGGAGCAGTTCTACGGCGTGGCTCTCTCGGACCTCCAAGCAGTCTACGAGGAAGACCGCAGCAACTCCGACTCTCTCTTTTCGCTTGGGAAGGTTTACTCGCTGCTCAGCGCGTCGACTCCGGGGGCTGCCAAAGAGGCAAAAGAACTGCTGACGACTTACCTCGAAACAAACCCTGACCATGCCGAAGCACTCCGGCATCGGGGCAAAGCCCTCGCGGCCCTCCAGGATTACGATGCCGCGCTGGCCGACCTGAATCGTTCGATCGAACTCGATCCCGAGGAACATGAGTCGTATGCGGTGTTGGGTGTGATGTTTTTGCAGCAAGAGAAGTACGAAGAGTCAGTGGCCGCCTTGGACCGTGCGATCGCCCACTACACGCCTCAGGAAGAGGATGACGACCTCCCCTACACAGCAGGTTATTTGACAAAGGCGTTGGCGTTCGAGGAGTTTGGAAAAAAGACGCACGACCCCAACAAGCGGCAAATGGCCTACGAAGAGGCCGTCAAAACCTGCGACGCGTTTCTTGCGTTGCTACCCGATCGGCCTGAAAGCCAACCTACCGAAGTAGCGGCCCTCTTTCGGAAAGGCGTCAACCAACGGCTTCTGGGGCAATTTGGCCAAGCGGTCAAGTCGCTTACCGACGCGATCGACATCAACCCCGAGATGGGGGAAGCCTACTTCCGGCGGGCAATTTGCTTCAATGAAATGGGGGAAGAGCAACTGGCCCTGGGTGATCTGGAGGCGGCGCAGGCGCTCAACTTTGGCGATCCCCGAGCCTTCCTCTGGGAGGGGCTCACTTACGCCCAAATGGAAGAGTATCGAAACGCCATCCGGTCCTACAACGAGGCGATCTCCGCCAGTAACCGCTACGTCGATGCCTACCTCAACCGAGCGCTTGCCTACTACCATCTGGAAGATTACAAGGCCGCGGTTGACAGCTTCAATGAGTGCATTCGGTTGCAACCGACCGAGGCCTCTCACTACCACATGCGGGGCATCAGCCAGGAGAGCCTGGGCAAAACCGACCAAGCGGTACGCTCCTACATCAACGCGATTCAGCTCAACGAGCGGTACGCGCCCGCCTACGACCTGCTTATTCCGGCGTTGCAGGCGCAAGGACGCAACGGACTTGCCAACGAGTACCGCCAGAAGCGAGCTGGCCTTGGTGGCTGATGGCCGATTCGTAAGCCGGCAGACCCATAGGACGATTGCATCGTCACCGAATCGGAGGCAGGGAAAGCCACGAATCACGCAAATCGACATGAATAGCGGCGAAAAGGTAACCGTTCACGAGTCGAAAGAGGGAACCACGAATCGGACGAATAGCCGCAGATAGACGCAGATGTTGGTGGTTCCAGACAACTTGTTGCCTCAGGACTGCGCGTGAGAGGAGGCAACCAGAGGAACACTAATCTTCACTAATCGGATTAGCGTCGATTAGTGAAAATTAGCGTTCTTCAACCGAACCTCCGCGTTCATCGGCGCTTCTCTGCTCTCTGCGGCCCATTCTTTTCTTCCTTTGCGCCTCCGCGCCTTATACGATGAGATGGCCAATCTTTGCGTGAGGCAATTCCTGGCTCCAAACGTCAAGGAAAGAAGCCTCATACCAAGGCGCGAAGGAGTTGTTGGATTATTTCCCACTAAATTCGGTGAAGAACCCTTTCTTTCGACTCATGAACGGTGACAGGCATTACCAATCCGGGTTTTTTCCTGCTTCGGTCGACATTTCCCTTGGCGACTTGGCGGTTCAAGAAAGACTTTGCAGTTCTCCTGAGCGGACCGAGCCGAGGCTTGCGATCTCCCCAAGGCCTTCTATATTGGGGTCTGTCGTCACGCTTTGTAGCCGAGACTCGTCGGGATTCCGACCCAGAATCCTGACGAACCGGCTGCACAGGTTCCATACGCGCTCTGGACGGGCCGTCTCCGCTTTGCGACCCGAGTAGGAAATGAGGTGTTGCGGTGCCGGATGCTGAACCGTCGTTTTTCGTTCGCCATGAATTCCTGATACGCCGTCTGCATTCGCTGACCGGCTTGGTATTTGGCGGGTACGTCTGCGTTCACCTTCTGGCGAACGCCAGCATTCTCGGCGGTGCCGAGATGTTTCAGAACATCGTCCATGCGATCCACGCTCCAGGGCCCTTTTTGGTGGTCCTCGAGTGGACGTTGATCTTCTTGCCAATCCTCTTCCACGCATTCATAGGGATTGGCATCACTGTTGGCATGATCCCCAACATGCGCAACTATCCCTACGGTGCCAACTGGCGCTACACAGTGCAGCGGATTACCGGACTCATTCTGTTTCTCTTCATCGGGTTCCATGTCTTCCACATGCATGGCTGGCTTCACTTTGACGCATGGATTGCCGTGGTCGAAAAATGGGGGGGCTACCAGTTTCGGCCCTACAACGCCGCCTCGACAGCGGGGCTGGCTTTGCAAAACCTGCTGGTAGCATTGATCTACGCCATCGGGGTATTGGCGGCCGTGTTTCACTTCGTCAATGGAATCTGGTCTGCCGGTGTCACCTGGGGCGTTTGGACCCGGCCGGAGGCCCAAGCTCGGGCGCTCACCGCCTGCATGGCCCTTGGCATGGCGCTTGGTACCGCAGGACTCGGAGCGATTTGGGGGATGCGACAGGTCGGTCGTCCTGAAAACATCGATGCCGCGATAGCCGCCGAAGACCGCATGTACGACGCCAAAGTCGAGTCGGGACTCCTCCCAAGAAACGAACACAAGCGGAGCCACCCTGCCACCACGGAAGGCCCAGGCGAATCGAATTCGACAACCGACCAACTCCCCCATTGATCACGATTGTCGCCCGCTCTTTTCGCTTGCGAAGACGCAAGCGAAAAGAGCGGGCGAAGTGCCTCAACGGTCGGTAGGCCAGCGAATGCCCATTCAGGAGATAACTTAGATGGCTGAACAACGTGTTTTGGTAGTCGGTGGGGGCCTTGCTGGCCTTGCGGCGACGATGCAGCTTGCCGAGTTGGGCGTTTCGGTCGACCTCATGAGCCTAGCTCCGGTCAAGCGGTCGCACAGCGCTTGTGCGCAAGGCGGCATTAACAGCGTCAACGAATCGACCCGCCAGCAGGGCGACAGCGAGTACCTCCACCTCGACGACACCGTCTATGGTGGGGACTTCCTTCAACACCAGCCGCCGGTCAAGGAAATGACCGACTGGGCACCTCGGATCATCGACCTGATGGACCGGTTGGGCGTGCCGTTCAATCGAACGCAAGAAGGTTTTCGCGACCAGCGTCGGTTTGGCGGCACCCTCTTTAAGCGAACCGCGTTCGCCGGTGCCACGACGGGCCAGCAATTGCTCTACGCCCTCGACGAGCAAGTTCGGCGCTGGCACGCCGCGGGCAAAGTGACCCTTTACGAAGGCTGGGATTATCTCAGCCCCACCGTCGACGACGACGGTCGATGCCGCGGCGCGATCGCACAAAACCTCGTGACCATGGAGGTTCGTGCGTTCCCTGCCGACGCGGTGCTGCTCGCCACGGGTGGCTGCGGGCTGATCTACGGCCGCAGCACCATGAGCATGGCCTGCACGGGCAGCGCCGCCAGCCGAAGCCTGCAAGCGGGAGTCCGCTACGCCAACGGCGAGTTCATCCAAGTCCATCCCACCGCGATTCCGGGGGCCGACAAGTGCCGACTCATGAGCGAGAGTGCCCGGGGCGAAGGGGGCCGCGTTTGGGTGCCTCGCACGCCGCAAGACATGCGCTCGCCGGGCGACATCCCCGAGTCGGCCCGCTATTATTTTCTCGAAGAGCGTTATCCGACCTATGGCAACCTCGTGCCTCGCGATATTGCGACGCGTGAAATTTTTAACGTCTGCGTCAACGAAGGACTAAGCGTCGAGGCAGAAAAGCAATGCGTCTATCTCGATCTGACGCACATTTCCCGGGAAGAACTCGACCGCAAATTGGGCGGTATCCTGAGCATCTACGAGAAATTCCAAGGGGTCGATCCTCGTGACGAACCGATGAAGATTTTTCCCGCCGTTCACTACTCCATGGGGGGGGTGTGGGCCGACTACGAACGATCCGCCTCCGGCGGGATGGTTGCTGGCTCGCCGCGCAATCAGCAGACCCATGTCCCGGGCCTCTACGCCATTGGCGAATGCGACTACCAATACCATGGCGGCAATCGCCTCGGTGCCAACTCGCTGCTGTCCTGCATTTTCAGCGGACTCTTTGTTGCCCCGGGCGTCAAAAACATGATGGAATCGCTAAAGGGGTCGGCCAGCGATGCGCAATTCGACCTGGTCCATCGAGCGGAGCGCTCGCGCAAGGAAATCGAACACAACGAACTCCTGCAGCGACCTGCCGGCGGCGAAAACCCCTATCTCATTCACCAAGAGCTTGGCGTCGAAATGACCAAGGCAGCGACCGTCGTCCGTGACAACGCTCAGCTCGACGCGGCCATGAGCACCGTTGCGGACCTGCATGAGCGGGCTAAGAATTGCTCGCTCTCCGACACCGGTGCGTGGACCAACCAAAATGTAATGTTCACCAAGTCGCTACTCGACATGTTCCCCATCGCCAAGGCGCTCCTCGCCGGTGCCCGGGCCCGTGACGAATGCCGCGGCGCCCACTACAAGCCCGACTTCGACATGCCTGGTGTCGAGTCGACCGATCCGGCGGAGAAGCGACGCGAAGCAGAGGCGTGGTGCGATAAATTTCAGAAGAAAAACGACAAGTGGCTTAAAACCACCCTGGCGACGTTCGACTCCCGAGGCGAACCGACGCTGACCTACGAAGAGGTCGACACCTCACTGATCCCGCCTCGCCCCAGGCTCTACGGCATGGTCGGCGGCGACATCATCGAGCAGGTCTGGAAAGAGCGCCAAGCGAAGCGCGATGCGGCCCAAGAGCCAGCCTCCGCCTAACCGAAACAGGCAACCTCGTCACTTGCGTCTTCGCCTGTCTCAGGGCATGCCACTCCGATTCACCCAGAGAGCGGGTACTCCGTTTGGTGAACGGCCGGAGGCTGCGTCCCATTCTCAGCCCAGACGTTGGTGTTGGTTCCCTACGGACCGAACCGCCGCTTATCTTGGAAATAGGGCAGGAGAACTGCAAAGTCATTTTTGAACCGTCAAGGCGCCAAGAAACAAGGGCGCCAAGAAAAATATCGACGGAAGCAGAGAAACCACGAACCCCAAGAGATAGAGGAGGTGTTCTTTTGCCGCTATTCGTATCGATTCGCGGGATTCGTGGTTCCTTCTTGCCTTAGGAGCCGGGACCTTTGCGATGAGCGTCTCGTTTGCAGGGCACGCGTTTTCGACTCGTGAACGGTTATCTTGCGTCCCGTCAGATGAAATTTAGAATCGACAGCTGCAACAAGTTTGCCGATGTCTGCAGGGACGCCTGTAACGCGAATTGCCGGTTGGTAAACTCCGAAATTGCCTCGGCTAAGTCGACGTCGATTTCTTGGGAAAGGGCACTGCGGAGCGCGATCTCTTCGTCTTCTTGCCGTGCCTGAAGGGCCTCGAGACTCTGCAACCGGGCACCAATCTCCGAACGAGCGAAGTTCACACGATCCAAGTCCTGGTCGATTCGTGAAATCTCCCGACCGATCGCGGGGAAGTCGTCGTTGATCAGCGCCTCACGGAGACGCGTCAAGGTATTGAAGGTACTCTCCACCTCCAAGGTATTGCGATCACTGGCCGTCAACGAACCCGTGGTGCTGGTCGAATCGGTATCTCCCTGTTCAAAGAATCCGAGGTACTGCGCCGCTTGACCTGCCACACGGAGTGAGTCAGCACCGGTGTTGTCGGTCAATACGAGCCCATTGCCATTGGCAGCCAATGCGCCCGTGACGTTGCCACCTGTCTCGGCAGCGATGGCGGCCAAGACGTCCTCGACCGTATTGGCACTGGTTAGGTCAACTGCGTAGGTCGTGGGCACACCGGCAGTCGTCAGTTCGATGACGAGCTCTGCCTCGCCATCCACAACCACTCCCAATCCTCGATTGAAACCGTCGAGTCGAGTCGACTCCGTCAGTGTGCGAACCCCTAGCTGGGTCGCGGTCTGTCCGCCGGCCACTTCGCCGATCGTCAGGTCGGCACCGCTCAATCGCGAGCGGATGTTAATGCCATTCTTGGCGGCATTGATCTCGGTCTGTAACCCAAGGCCCGCTTGATTGAGAATGTTGATCAGGTCTTCGACGGTCTCGGCAGCGCTGATGTCGATCGTTACGGGGTCGCCTCCGTTGGAGATCAGGAGCCCGGAATTTTGGTCCAAAGCCTCGCCCGAGCCACCCGTCGTGGTCGCGGTGGCGGAGAGCTGGATCGGCCCCTGCCCGGCCAACGTCGGCGAGTCGGCATCTCGGAAATCGATCTCCGCAGAAAATCGCCCTGAGGCCTCTGCGTTGATCGCCGCAGCCGCTTCCGCAGCCGTCGTTTGCCCCGCATCGATCGTTACCGTTAGCGTCGCGGTGCCCGGATCGTAAAGGGCCGTTTCGTTCCCTTGGGTCGCTCCATCGACGAACTGCACGGTCACGCCGTTGAGTGGGTCGGAAAGGGGATCGTCGGGGTCCACCCGTTCGCCATTTTGTGTGGCGGAGATCAACAAGTCGTTGTTGGTGTTCGTCGAGACCAAAGTTGTCTGGGCTCTGGTGCCAAGCAGATCGCTCAAGGAAGTTGTTTTGAGTAACGCGGGGGTGATGTCCTGGCCAGCAGCGACTGGTTGGGGTGTATCGAATAGAATCCCAAGGTCCCTGGCAGTGCGCCCCTCGGCCACCTCCCTTGTGAGAAGTTGTTCGGATGCCGACCCGGTCGACAAAGTGAGTCCCGTGGAGGTGACTTCCACGGTAATCCCTGACCCAGCCGGCGCGCCGGCCTCAAGATACCTTGCAACGTCCTCGACCGTCGATGCCGCGCTCAAATCAATAATCGTCGAAGTGCTGTTGTTATCGGAGTCAATGTAGACCAGTTCGATTGCGCCGTTGCTTACACCAGCGCCACCATTGAGATCACGCAACTGCGTGTCGCGGTGGAGCTGTGGATCCAAGTCGACGGTGCCACGAACCTGTTCTGCGAGCCCCCCAAAGACTTCCGAGCCAGGCAGGTTTGTTTCGTAGAGGAACCCGATGTCGACAAAGCTACGGAGTGCTCCCTCATTGCCACGATATTCGACAAAGTTGTCTTGAAACTCGTAGGGTGCTTCGAGCGATCGGGAACCCGAGAAGAGATACCTCTCCCGAAATCGTGTGTTGCCGATATTCACCAGGTCCTGAATCGCTCGATCGATCTGGTCGACGACCGCTAGGCGAGCGCTGTTGGTGGTCACCGAATCGTCCACACCGAGCGCGGCGGAGCGAATGTCGTTGAGCGTATTGGTGACCGATCCAATCGCGTTGTCGGTAGCACTCAGGTAGGAGACCGTACTACTTAGGCTCGTTTGCGCCTGTGCCTTCCTTTCGAGCAGTCGCTGAATGTTTATGGCCCGGAGCGCGGCGGGTGCGTCGTCGCTAGGCGAAATGACCCGACGCCCCGTGCTCAACTGAGTCTGAATGCGAAACAGATCGCGTTGATCGGATTGAATCTGTCGTACCAGCCGCTGGCTGGTTAAAAAATCGCTAACGCGACCGGTCGGGATTGGAAGAATTGTAGACATGACAGGGATTCAGGAAAGGGTATTCGGGAGCGGAGATTCGAGGGCAGGGAATTCAGGGGCGACTTCTCGTAGGCTACAGATTGATGAGTGTGTCCAGCAATTCCGTGATCGTTTGAATGAATCTTGCCGAGGCCTGGAATGTCCGCTGCAAGGTAATCATCCGAATGGCCTCTTCGTCGATGTTGACGGCGCTGAACGCTTGATTTTCCCCTTCCAGAGTTGCCTCAAACACGCGAAGCCCATCGGCCACTGCCTGAGCAACAGTCGCCCCTTGGGTGACGGTGTTAACCAATTGCTCATTCCTTTCGGCAAGGGACGCACCATTTTCCCCGTCGAGAGACCGCGAAAAGAATTCGGCCAGTTGTTCCGCATTCTGGGCGTCTGCGCCAATGCCACCCAAACTGGCGGCAAATCTCGCGGCGTTGCCAATGCCATTGAGCGCGTTGTTGACACTGATCCCACTCGCTGTAGAGCCCGTGAAGAAGGTGTTGATCCCAATCGCCGCGAGCAGACCGCTCGAATCACGAGCAAAGGCAAATTGCGTGTCCGTCGCATCGGTAGCGATCGTCAAGGCACCGCTTGGCGTTATCGAGGCAGTGATCCCTTGAATCGCCCCAAGCTGCGACACGAGATCGGTTAGCGAGGTATCGTCGTCGAGCCCATTGAGGTCAACGCGAATGGTGTTGGTCTCCGTGACCTGAGTGTTGGTGTTGTAGACCAACAAATCGAAGCTGCCATTCTCGGGGGTAAATGCCAGCCCGGCGGCGTCGAGAGGTGCGGAAACATCAAAGACCGGTTCCTGGCTAGTGACTTGATCAAATCCGGCCAATCCTTGGCCTTGGGAAAATAGCTTATTGAACTCAAACGTTAAGGTACCGGCCAGGTCGTCCAGGTCGGTAAGGAATCCGCCCAGGATACCATCCCGTGCGGTGTAGAGTCCTTGGAGCTCTCCACTGCTCAGTGTCAGCGGCGAGTTGAGATCGACGAAACGAATCGTCGCAGGACCCCGCACTCCATCGGTGATGTCGTTGGCAGCGACTTCCCGCCGAATTCCATCGACGACAAGGAAGTCTCCCCCGAGGGAAACCGTGATCGACCCGTTCGGCTGCTCGCTGACGCGAATATCGACTAAGTTCGCTAGCCTGGAGACGGCGTTGTCTCGCTGCGTTCGGAGACCTCCGGCCTGGCTGCCCGATAGTCCCCCTCCTTCGATGGTCGTGATTTGTAAGTTGAGATTCCGAACTTCCTCCGCCAGATTATTAATTTCCCCAGCAATGGCTTCCACACGCGTATCGAGGCGGCCAAAGAGATCGTCCACCCGGGAATAAATGCGGTTGATGTCTTGTGTAAGAGACCTCCCCTGAAGTACCGCCAGGTTTCGAACGGAGAGATTGCTGTTGTCATTCAGGACATCATCGACAGCGGAGAAAAAGCTGCTGAACGAGGTGCTCAAATCGGTATCGGAGAGCTCGCCTAGAATCAACTCGAGGTCGGCATAGGCTTTTTCCGAGACTTCGGCACCCGTTCGGTCACTCGTGGCATTCCGGAGCCGCTCTTGAAGGAAACGGTCGGCCCTCTGAACGATCCCGTCGACCTCGACTCCGAGCCCTAGGATCAATCGGCCCTGCCTCTGAACGGGCGCGGGGCTATAGACCACCTCCTCACGGATAAATCCTGGCGTGTTGGCGTTGGCAATGTTATTGCCGACTACCTGCAAGCCAACCTGCACTGCCTGCAGTGTATTGCCCGCCAACTGGATGGAGCCGAAAAGCGACATGTGTTGGAGCCTAAATTGGTGTGTCCAGAGACTAGAGCCAAGCAGCGCCAGCACCCCTCTCGGCACTCGACGCTTGACTCTCGATAGTTACGCGGAGTGATCGACCAGCGTGCCGCTGTCAATCGGACTGTCACTCTTTCCATAAGTCGGCTTCATGCGACCTCCGGTCGCAATAATCTCGATCATCTGGGAAAGATGAATCAACGTTCTTTGCACAACCACCCAATTGGTAAGGCTATGGTGCTGCAATAGTCGGCTCCGCCGGCGAGATTCCTCCACGTCGGGGTTGATTTTATCTCTTGCGTCTGCTGGCAATGCCTGCGCCAGCGACTGCACGCTTCCCGACGGAAGTCCTTCGCGTGCTGCCGCTACTAGCAGCGATTGCCGCTGGGCGTGACACGCCTCGAGCCGCTGGATCAACTCCGTCTCTTGAAGCGTAAACCGCTGGAGTTCTTGGTAGTCACCTGCTGCAAGCGCAAGGCGCTTTTCTTCAAGCAGGTTTAGCAGGTCCCCCTGCACCTGCGAGAGACTCGCCAGTAATTCGGCGATCTGATTTTCCCAACTGGCCGGGGAAGTTTCAGCAACAGCTTCAGGTTGTGCAGTCGTCATGGCATCCATTTCGTTTAATCTCAGGTCGGCCCAACAGGGTGGCGTTGGGTACGCGAATTAACTACATCCTCTAGCAGAGTGGTCTACCGCGACGCTGTCCCGGCATCTTCACCCCGATCGCTGGTAAAGTCGAAACAACGCCGAGAGCCTTTCGGCCGATCGGCTTATCGTCGTCGTAAGTCTCCTAGTTGGTCGAGCCCGTTGGACGAATCGGCAAGCCTCACTTCGCGGAGAAGTCGTGCTTCGGCGGGAAATTGCTGCTCGAACATCGGCTGAGCAAAACGATCGCCGGAACTAGTGGTCAGCTCCTGAGCCAACTGTTGGTCCAGTTGACTCTGAAAAACTTCTTCGGCTTGTCCGCCATGAAAGTAGGCTGGTTTTTGGACAGTCGAACGCATCGCCTTGGTCATCTGAGCGAAGAAGGTTTCGCCCACAAAGGACGTAAACGCTTGGCGGATATCTTCCGCCTTAGCGACGGCCTCCGTCGACGACTTCGCTTCGGCAGCACGGAGCCCCGCATCGGGCTTCGCTGCCGGAAACGAGGCAAGCGAGGGAGCGTTCGAAGTGAGTGAGGTAAGGAGGTTCATTTCGTTGATTCGGAGAGGGGAGGGTTATTGAACGATCAATTTGCCATGCAGCTTGCCGGCCACGTCGATGCGACGGATGATTTCGATCACGTCCTTTTCGGAGACTTTCAGCAGATTGAGTTGTGTCACAAGGCGTTCGAGGCTCGGGTTGGCGGAATCGCTATCGACAAGTGCCGTGAACTCCGCCGATGTTCCTGCTTCAATCACAATGCTGTCATGCACCACGACCACGTCGCCAATCCGGACGTCGCCACTGATCACAATCGTATTGGTTCGCGTATTAATCACGACACGAGCCTCCGCATCCTCGTCATTGATGATCGTTTCAAGAATTTCTGATGTAAACGCAACCGGGCGGGACTCGTAGTACTTCGGAATTCGAACACGGATGTTCGTCGCGTCGTGTGCGACGACGTAGTGTTGCTCCACTCGGTCTTCAGGCTGCGAGGACTGAGTGGTGGCGAAATAAGCCCCGTAGTTGTCTTCGATTTTTTCAGCGATGGCGGCAGCGGCATGGAAGCTGGCGTGGTATTTGTCGAGTACGAGCGTGATGTAAATCCCCTCTTCGTCCCGTACAAAGAACGGCGTGTAGACATCCTGTTCCATCTGGCAGCCGTTGTGGACTCGGCCGACCGTGGGGAGTTCCGAGTCCTCGATGTTTACCGGACCGCTGCAAAGGGCAAAGACTCGGCGATCTTGCAAGTTGGGGCCCTGGAGCGCGGCAAAGGTAAGCTCGCCTCCCATGAGACTTTTTCCGTTGAGGGCCGAGACGGTGCAATTAAGCTTCTCGCCCCGTCGCGCGCCGGTGGCGGGGACCGTCGCGGTGACGATGACGAGCGAAACATTTTTAATCTTCTTGAGCTCGTTGATCGCGGCGGCATCCAAGAGGCCGTTGGTGCCAACGGGGCTCCCCAACAGGTCCATGGCGCGAGCAATCGCCCGCATCGTCGGTCCATCGCCGGCCGCCCCCGTGCCATTGAGCCCAACCACGAGGCCAACGCCGCGTAGCACGTTTTCTTCCTGGCCCTTAATTCGACAGATGTTCCGCAATCGTGTTTCAGCGGTCGCGGAGGGCATCGCCGTGACAACCAGAGTCAGTGCGACCATGACGGGGGCGAGGCAGCGAGTTAGGGTGGTGTTCGACATTGGGTAAAGATCCGACGTTCGTTGAATGATTGGCTAAGCGGCAAGGGATGAGGGCGATTGCACGATCAGAAGGGCTTGTATTCCCCATACCATTTGGTGAGCCACCCAGGTGCGTACCCATTGCGAACTTGGCCCAGCTCGCGCTTGTCGATATGCAAATCGGTAATCGAGTCGCTACGCACCTCGCGGTTCGCACCGATAAATTGTCGGGCGACGACACCGGTGAGCGACTGTTGCCAGACTTCATCGTTGATACGAATGGTCCGATGCGCTTCAATCACGAGGTTGCCGTTGGGGCGGATGTCCGCGATTCTCGCCGCGATACGGAAAGTCAGCGAGTCTCGCAATTCCAGGTCCGATTCCGCTCGATACTGGCTGATCACGGAACCAGAAATCCGCGGGTCGCCTCGGGTTTGCGGGGCTGCAAAAATATCGCTCCCATCAAAGCCGATCCAATCCGAGAGGACGGCGTTGATGTTCGAGGTCTTGCGACTCTCTGCATCGCCTTCGCTCAACATGCTTGTCCGGTAGTCGACCAGCACGATGATCGTATCTTCCTTCTTAAGTTCCCGCTGTGCTTCGGGCGGCAACGGCTGATAGAGAAACGAGGTATTTTCCAGTGTCAGCGGCGTCGCCGCGACCGGCAGGCCATCGCCGGTCGTCGGAACGGGTGCGAGGAGACTCCCCTCCTGGGCCCAGGCATGGGTGGCACCTAAACTGACGGTCAAGCTGACGGCAAGCAGCAGAGATGCGGCGATTGGTCGATGGTGGAAAAAGGTATTGGTCATTCGATTGTTCCCATGATTTTCTGTTCGGCACCAAGTGCCACGGCTCTAGCGTGGCGTTGAACGGCCATCCGAAATCGCCAACCGTCCCGGGCCGACGACCCGTGCTGCGAGTCGCTCTTTCGTTCCAATCAGCTCCACTTCCGCCATCTCTCCCTGCCGAGCCTTCGCAAGTGCCTTTGCCTGGCGACGAACGACAATGCCCCCGCCCGCCGACAGAACGGTGACAATCTGACTCCGATCGATCATCATCGGCGCGAGGCAAGCGTCGGCTGTCACGTTCTCTCCCGCTTGGATGGATCGCGATGCCTCTTTGCCAAGGGCCTCCTCAAGCGAGTAAAGCTGGACGCGGCCAAGGAGCCTTTGAGTGTCATGGCGAGGAGATCGGACGACGAGATCGGCTGCCGTGAGCAACTGGCCCCGGGAGATCGCTCGCCGTGCCATCACCACCGGCGTGGTATCCCAGACGTTGGCCCTCAGGGGCAGTTTTTGTGGGCCTGCTTCGCTTTGGAACTCTACCATCAAGGCCTGCCTTCCAAGCCAGGGACCACGGCCACCGGAAATCGTCAGCTCGGTCGTTTGTAGCGCCAGCAAGTTGCCATGACGAGTCGGGAGTTGAAATTCTGCATCGATGGTCCCAGGTTTTCCGGTTGCTGCTTCCAAATAGGCAATCAGTGCTTCGTGAACTTGATCCTTCAGTGAATCGCGTTGGACGGCAGTAAGGAAATGGCGAGTCTTCTGCAACCGATTGAGCAACGTGCCACTGCCAGAGGTGGTGCTTCCCGAACGAAAGCCGGTGCCGGAAGGAGTGGGAAGAGTCGATCCGCCTGCCCTCGGTTGCCGCATTGCTCGGGTGAGCCCCCGGTTGCCGGCGTGCGTCGTCGAGCGGTCTGCTTTCCAGCCAATGGCGACCTGTGACGCTCCGTAAAAATGCAGGTCGGCACTTTCGTAACCATGCTGGACGAGTTGGTCGCGAACTTCGCGCGCCGTGACGAATCGCTGTTCCCCGTCGGCCGGCACAGGCCAAAGCGGCGTGAGCGCCAGACGCCTGGTTTCCCTCTCCCCGTCCGCATGGATGTCCGCAATGTCGCCCAGCACAACGACCGACTTGGTCGGCACGATCTTTTGGCGTAAAACAATATCGATCGCCAAGAGATCCGAACTGCCGAATATCGCAAGTAGGCAGATCGCCATTGCTATCGGGAATTGTGTTAGGGTGCTGCGTTTCATGGTTGGATCGAGTGTTTTTCTTATTTCCAGGAAGGACGACTAGAGCGAGAGCGAAGAGTTAGCCACGCCGAAGGTTGGCGACAACCTGCATGATTTGATCACCCGCTTGGACGACTTGCGAGTTGAGCTCAAAGGCCCGCTGCGTCGTGATAAGGTCGATCAGTTCGGTCACCGGCTCGACGTTGGAAGTTTCCAGGAATCCTTGTCGCAGGCTACCGAAACCGGGATCGTTGGGGTTGCCGATGATGGCGGTGCCGGAAGCAGCCGTTTCCTGAAACAGGTTATCGCCCAGCTTCAAGAGGCCATCTGGATTGATGAACGAGGCGAGGGTCAGTTGTCCGGCGGTCTGCAACTGGGCGTTTCCTGCCGTTCGGAACTGCACGTTGCCATTCCCCGTCACCACCACATTGATCGCTTCTTGAGGAATGGTGATGTTGGGTTCTACTAGAAAACCGGTGTTGCTCGAGCCGAGCACCAACTGGCCATTCGCATTGATATTGAAATTCCCCGCTCGGGTATAAAAGGGGAGTCCGCCATTCGGATTCGTCACGGCAAAGAAACCATTCCCTTCGATGGCAAAGTCGAGCGCGTTCTCGGTCGTTTGGAACGCGCCTTGCCCATGGTCGCTCTGGGTACTGGAGACGCGCACCCCGAGGCCGACCTCCACGCCGGTCGGCGTCAAACTCCCGTCGGCATTCTGTGCGCCGGGAGCACGAATCTGGCGATAGAACAAGTCCTCAAAGTTGGCCCGGTCTTTTTTGAATCCGGTCGTGTTGATATTGGCCATGTTATTGGCAATCACGTCGAGCTTGGTCTCGAGCGCTTCCATGCCTGTCGCAGCGGTATAAAGGGTTTGTACGCTCATGGTGAGGAGGCTAGGGGCTGAAAATAGGGGAGTGGGGACTTCGTGAATCGCTGACCGTTGCTTACTACGCTTGCAGCACGCGGCCGATGAGGTTGCTCGACATGGTGTCGTGGCTTTGGATCATCTGTACGTTGGCTTCAAACGCTCGGGTCGTTTCGATCATGGTCATCATCTGGCGAGTCGGATTGGTCGCCGACATTTCGAGGAATCCTTGCCGGACCTCCCGGGCATTCGAGGCGACTGGGTTGACCGACGCGATCGGGCGGAACAGGTTGCCGCCAACTTTCACCAAGTCGCCAAGCGAAGCGGGCGTGATGATTCCGAGAGGAATGCGAGCGCCACCCTGGCGAATCTCGCCAGCGGCAGAGATGTCCCAAGGCAGGTCGGGAGAGAGGGTAATATCGCCCCCCGATGCATCGAGTACGGGCAAACCTCCCTGATTGACGAGGCGGTTTTGGCTGTCGAGCGAGAAGTTACCTGCCCGGGTAAGGAGCTGCTCGCCGTTCCCGCCGTCGACTTGAAAGAACCCGTCGCTGATGATCGCGAGGTCGAGTTGGTTGCCGGTTTCTTGTAACCGCCCCGCCGAGTAGTTGGTCGTGACATCGATCAGGCTCACCCCGCCACCGATGTCGTTATTCGAGCGATCGCCGTGCGAGGCGCTCCCTTGCAGGATGGCCTCGGTGAGCCTCGCCTGAAAACCGGCCACGTCGGGCTTGAAGCCGACCGTATTGACGTTGGCCAAGTTGTTGGCGATCACTTCGAGCCGCTGTGAATGGGCCTGAGCCCCTTCGGCCGAAACGTACATTCCGAATGCCATGACGACGAACGCTTGTGTGGATCATGCTCCCCTGAGGATGACGAGACCAACTCAATGCAACGCCCGTGCCAAACCGGAGCAACAGGCACGAGGAGTCGTCGAAACCGTTGCAGGCAGGGGCGCAACGACGCAAATATCTCCAGAGAAGAAAATGTCTCCAGAGAAACGGATGCTAGCGAGAAGACTCAACCGGCATTTTCGGCGCACGCAAGCGGCAAAGATCGGCAGCGTTGGCCGCTAGCAGAGTTCGGTTGGGGTTCGCTAGTTGCACCAGACGGTAGACAACGTAGTCGACGGGGCCCCCCCGACGAGGCGTAGCTCGTCGGCTATTGGCGTTCGCATACGAACTTTGCCGCCCCTTGCGAGAGAAGCTCCTTCCCCACCTGAATTCCGAGTTCAAGGGGATCGTTCACTTCGCCACTCTGTTCGGCGAAGAGTCGCTCGCGGCCATCAAAACTCAAAACGGCTGCGGCAAGATGAAGTTTTCCTTGATCGACGACCGCCCGAGCCCCAATCGCGGCAAGGCAGCCTCCCTCTACGCAAGCTAGCATCGCACGCTCCGCGCGGACACAAGCGCTCGTGTCGATATGATTGAGTCGTGCCAGCGTCGGAATTAGACGGGTATCGTCTGCCCGGCATTCGATGCCGAGCGCGCCTTGCCCCGGGGCGGGAAGGACCTGGTCGACGGGCAAACGCTGGGTGATTCGTTCCGCGAGGCCGAGTCGCTTGAGGCCGGCTGCGGCGAGAAGGATGGCGTCGAATTCCCCGTCGTCCAGCTTGCGAAGACGAGTATCGACATTGCCCCGGATGCCTCGCATGTCGAGGTCAGGACGCATCCGGAGGAGCTGCGACCGTCGCCGAGGACTCCCGGTGCCAACCCGCGCGCCTTGGGGTAGGTCGTCTAGCGATCGCCATTTCTTCGACACCAGTACATCGCAAGCCTCTTCGCGTTCTGGAATCGCTACCAGCACGAGTCCCTCGACCGGTGTCGTCGGTAGGTCCTTGAGGCTGTGGACAGCCAAGTCGATCACGCCGTCGAGCAGCGACCTTTGGATCTCCTTCGTAAAGAGACCGGTGGAGCCTAGCTCGCCGACGGGGCGTGTTTGCTGGACATCGCCCTGCGTCTTGATCTCGACCAACTCCACCTTAACGCCTTGCTGGCGGAGGCGCTGCGCTGTCCAATCGGCTTGCCAACGTGCTAGCTGGCTGCCTCGGGCACCTAGTCGCAGAGTTTGCTGGTTCACTCGAATTTTACTCCTCGCTAGCGACGCTCGCCGCTGCCGGCAGTGGGGAGGAAGCGGCCAACGTCGCGTCGACCGGCAGCTTTCGCTCTTGGTTCTTCAGAGCTTCGGCCAGTTGATGGGGGGGCACCACAACGCCACAGCTCACGATAAACTGCAATGCCTGATCGACGGTGATGTCCAGGTCAATCGTCTCGCTCTTTCGGACGGTCATCGTAAAACCGGTGAACGGCATCGGCGAGGTCGGCACGAGCACCGACAGCACCGGCTCGTTGGCCGCAGCCCGAATATCGAGCATGCTCTCGCCCGTCACCATCGCGAGCGTCCAAATCCCTCGCCTCGGGTACTCGATGGCAACGACCCGGGTCGCTTCGAGATTGGGCTCGGTAAACATGAAGTCGGTCACCTGTTTGACCGAGGAATAGACATTGCTCACAAGCGGAAGGGTCGTGATGAGGCGTTCGAGCTGCCCCCACAAAATCCTCCCAACGCCGGCTGCCAGGAACTTCCCCAGCAGGTAGAGGGCAAGAATAAACACTCCAAGAAAAACGGGAATGACGTACTGTCGCTGGAGGTACTGCTGGTCGATGTAAGTTTCGTAAATGTCGTGAGCACCGGTCGGCATTGCCGACTTTCCCAGGTGTTGCCGCACGCCGGTGTCGACGTACTCGGGAATAAATTTCCCGTCGATGGTCTTCACGAACAGATCGCCGGCGATGCTGAAAAGTCCGCCAACTTTTGAAAGCTCCTGGATGGTCTCCTTAGGCACCTCTTCGATGGAACGAATATCTGTCGCGTACTCGACCAGAATATACCTGGCCGCTTGTTCCATCGGTTCGAGGACGTAATTGATCACCGTCTTTCCGACCCAGAGAAAAATGACGACGGTCAGCAACGGTGGTAAGAGTACACCCAAACCGCGAAGCACCGCTCGACGAAAGGGGTCGAGAGGTCGGTTGGGCGATTTCGGTTTCGTGGGGGACTTCGTGGCCATGAATTTCGTTTGCCAGAGAGACGGTACCTGATAGTTCTATTCTTGCGATTCTGGGGTGATCGGCAAGGCGTCTGTCGCCTAAGTAAACGGAGGGGAACCGAGGGGAAGGTCGAGTCGATCTGCCACTCCGAGTTTTATCGGTCATCCGCTTCCTGAAAAGCTACGTGCCACCACGGCAACTGTCACTTCTGCGGCGCCGTTTCTCTTCAGAACACTTGCCACTTCATTGCAGGTCGCACCGGTTGTAAGGATATCGTCGACCAGGAGCACGTGAGCGCCATCTAACCGGTACCCTGCTCCTAGCCCAAAGGCATGGCGAACATTCGTCTTTCGTCCGCTCGGAGGCAGGCAGGATTGGGGCGGGGTGTAACGCCGACGCCTCATCAGCCGATCGGCGAAAGGAACCCGAAGTTCGCGCGCGAGCACTTCCGCCAACCCACTCGCCGAATTTGTCAAACGCTGAACTCGTCGGCGCCAGTGCATCGGCACCGGGCAAACAACGTCAAAATCGTGTGTGGCTAGTTCCGGGCGGCGTTCTCTCCCCAAGAGCTGCCCCAACGCCCGCATCACGGCTTCCCCTGGCGGCCGTTTTGCCTTCAGTAGGAGTTCGCGAAGCAATCCATGGTAGGGACCAAGAGCCACCGCGCGATCGTATCGCCTTGGCCTCGGGCCGCAGGTGCCACACTGTTGGCCTGCTGGAAGGGGCAGGGGGAGGGTTTTGCCGCAACCGTTACAAAAAGGCCCGCCAAAAATGGCGAATTCGTCGGTGCAATCCAGACAGAATCGCGTCGCTTCCTCTTCCTCCTGCGAAGCTCGACAAGCGAGGCAGACGGGCGGAAAAAGCAAGCCGAGCATCTGATCGCGGCAATGAACGGCAACGCTGGTCAGGGTTCGGAGAGGAGAAGGGGGCAGGGACATGACCGACTCATCTTACCATCCTCCATCGATGCTAGCATCTAGCGCTGCCGCTTCGGCAGCCTGGAACTGGAACCGGGAGTCGGGGCGAGAATCTTCTTTCTGCCCTCGACGGTGTAGGTCCCCAGAATCGCCAGGCCGCTCTTTGGTCCATTTTGGGTTGACGTGTGGTGGGTCGCTCTACTACGCTTCCCCTCTCCCTGCTCCGCCCGTTTTCCACGGAGTCCTCTCCCCATGTTGCGAATACTCGACCGTTACTTGTTGATGCAGTACGTGCAGGTCTTCTTGATTTGCTACGTCAGCATTACTGGGCTGTTTGTGGTGATTGATGCCTTTGGGCATATCGATCACTTCATGACCTACGCCCGCCAGCAGAACCAAAGCCTCGCCTGGGTACTCGCGGAGTTTTACGCCTATCGGGCTATTGGCCTATTCGACCAAACAAGCGGCGTTCTTGCACTGGTTGCGGCGATGTTTACGGTCACGTGGATCGAGCGTCACAACGAGATGACCGCTTTGATGGCTGCGGGCGTCTCCCGATTCCGCGTGCTGCGGCCGGTGATCGTCGCGGCCCTCTTGCTCGCCGTCTTGGCGGCAACGAATCGAGAATTGGTGATGCCCAACATTCGCGATCACTTGGCGATCGACTCGAAGAACCTCGGCGGCAAACGGGCAGAAAAGGTGGTTTCTCGCTACGATAGCCAAACCGATATTCTGCTCGATGGCGATGAGGCGATCGTTGCGGAGAAGAAGATTGTCCGCCCCAATTTTGTACTTCCCTCGCGGATGGCCAAGTATGGCAAGCAACTCTCCGCGGTCGAGGCCCGATACGTCGTGGCCGAAGGAAATCGCCCCAGCGGGTATTGGATGCGCGGCGTGACGAGTCCTAAGAATTTGGCCGACAAGCCATCGGTCGTGATCGAAGGGCAGGCTCTCTTGGTTACCCCGCACGATGCTCCTTGGTTGGCGGAAGATGAGTTGTTCGTCGTCAGCGAAGTCCCCTTCGAATTACTGACCGGCGGCTCGGCATGGCGGCAGTTTGCTTCGACCGCCCAACTCGTTACCGAGCTCCGAAGCCCGAGCGTCAACCTGGGCAACGACGCCCGGGTGGCCATCCACTCGCGACTGCTCCAACCGTTCCTCGATGGCACGCTTATTTTCCTGGGGCTCCCGCTCATCATCTCGCGCAACAACCGAAACCCCTTCATTGCCATTGGAATGGCGGTCGGCGTCGTAGCCGCCTTCTTTATCGTCACACTCGGCTGCCAGTCGCTGGGCAACTCCGGATGGATTCGTCCGACGCTCGCCGCTTGGCTTCCCCTGATCCTCTTTGTACCGATGGCGGTTTATATGACCGATTCGCTCCGCAAGTAGCTAGCCGAGAGAAATCAGACCGGGGGTCGCTGCCGACCTCGTTTCTTGCCTTGGAACGCCGGCAGGACTTCTATTCCGACTCGATTGGACTAAACTGAAGACTTGGCCTATGGACCGCTATGCCCCGAGGGAACCCTCTCCCCGGACTCCTCCCTTGGAGAGGCGTCCGGGAAGAAGGCTCCGTGGAGGCACCGGTCTCGAGTCGTTCCCGCTCTTCCGTCTGACCTTTTGTCTCGTATCTCGCTATGCCTCTCCTCGTCTCCATGCAATTGCCGCTTGCTGCTGGTGAGCTCCGCTGGGAAGCCTGGATCGCTCTGGCGGTGATCGGCCTGGTGTTTGCTGGATTGGTATGGCTCCGGGGCGTTCCGATTGAGCTGTTGTTTCTCTCCGGCCTCGTGGCGGTCACTTTCGCGGGGGTCATTACGCCTGAACAGGCGGTCGAGGGATTTTCCAGTCGGGCGGTCCTCTTCATCGCGGCCCTCTTCGCGACAGCGGCCGGTTTGCGAGCGACCGGTGCGCTCGACTGGATCGGCACCATAATTCTCGGTTCGGCCAAGACCGAGCGGTCGGCCCTCTTTCGGCTGGCAGCGACCGTCGTCCCTTTCTCGGCGTTCGTCCTCAACACCCCGCTCGTTGCGATGTTTCTCCCGGTGGTCATCGATTGGTGTCGTAAGCGAAACATCTCCCCCTCGCGGCTGCTCATGCCGCTGAGCTACCTCACGATCGTTGGCGGTGTCTGCACCCTGATTGGCACCAGCACCACGCTTGTCTGCAACGCCGAACTGGCGGAGTTGGCCAAGGTGTACCCTACCGTCGAGGAGCTTGCGTTCTTCGACATCTCTCTGGTGGGAGTACCGATCGCCATCGCCGGCGTGATTTACATGCTCACGATCGCGCCCCGCTTGCTGCCCAATCACTCGGAGCTGATCGATCAACTGGGCGAGCGGAGACGCGAATACCTCTTGGAAATGCTCGTGCAACCAAGCTGCTCGCTGATAGGCAGCACCGTCGAGCAAGCGGGACTGCGCCGGTTGCCCGGGTTGTTCTTAATCGAGATCGCCCGTGACGATCAGATCGTCACGCCAGTTACCCCCGACGATGTCATCCTTCAAGGGGACCGAATGGTCTTCACCGGCGTGGTGCAAACGATTGCCGACCTGGAGCGCATCCCGGGCTTGGTTCCCGCAGCCGACATGTCCTACGAATTCCAGCCCGCCGTGCAAACACGCCGGCGTCTCACCGAGGCGGTCCTTTCTCGAACCTCGCCGCTGATCGGACGAAACGTCCGCGAGGCCAATTTCCGCCAGCGCTACAACGCCGCCATCGTCGCGGTTCATCGAAATGGCGAGCGGCTCACCAACAAAATTGGCAATATCCGCCTCGAACCGGGCGACACCTTGCTTTTGCAAACCCACGCGGATTTTGCGGAAGCCTACCGGAACAGTCGCGATTTCTATCTCGTAAGTACCGTCGGAGAGACTTCGGCACGACGACATGATCGCGCGCTGGTGGCCGGAGGATTGTTTTTGCTCATGATTGTCTGGCTTACGGTCTGCGGGCTCTTTGGCGATCGGATCCCGGCGGGGCATCTATTTGCAGGGAATCCGCAGGCGATCATCGGCATCGCCATCGTCATGCTGATGATCGCGACTCGATCGCTCACCTCCTCCGAAGCGACCTCCGCGATTGACCTGCAAGTGATTCTCACCATCGCTGCGGCCATCGGTTTGGGCCAAGCGCTTAAAACGAGTGGCGCGGCCCTTTTTATTGCCGACAATCTTGTCAGTGGAGTCTCGAATGCAGGCATTCCGCCCGACTGGGTTCCTTACGCGCTGCTCGCTTTGGTCTACTTGGTGGCGGCTTTGTTTACCGAAATGATTACCAATGTTGCCGTCGCCGCGATGATGATGCCAATCGCGGTGAGCGTTGCACTCGCCGGCCCGGACGGGGGATACGCGACCCGTCCGTTCGTCATTGCCGTCGCGCTTGCCGCTTCGCTAAGTTTCGCGACGCCCATCGGTTACCAAACAAACTTGATGGTCATGGGCCCGGGCGGATATCGTCCAAGCGACTACCTCCGCGTCGGCTTGCCCCTCACGCTGTTGCTGATGCTGCTATCGGTGGTCCTCATCCCCTTGATCTGGCCCTTTTAGAGGTAACCGTTCACGGCCCGAAGAACGAGCCCCGACCAAGCTTGGTCGGGGCTCCCTGCGACGACACCTTTTGAGGAAGCAAGGAAGTGAAGATGAATCCATTCCGTAGTCCGATGGCCCTCGCCGCGGTGGTTCTTCTGTTCGCTTCCTTCGTTCTCGCAGAGGGCCCCGGCGATCGCCGGGTGACCCCGCCCGAGTGGCCTCAAGATGTCTTGGACATCTTCTTCGACGACGCCCGTGAGGCCCTCTCGGGATCGCGTCCGAACTACCGACCGAATCCCGCCACCCAAGCAGGTACGGAAACCCTCGCGACGGGGGGTGCAGTGGAATCGGCCAGCTCGAGCTATCGTTGGTCGGACCTGATCGATGCCGACACGATCGAGTCGGAAATTAAGCGATTGGCCTCACCCCTTGGCCCTCTGGTTGCCACTCCCTCGGCTTTCAAGGGGGGTGGGTATCGCGACTGCCGAGACCATTTTAGTTGGCTTGCGGTCCTCTTTACCGTTGCGGGTCAATTCGATGAACCGATTCGTTGGAAAAAACCGGCGGAGGCCTGGGGACAGCTTTTCGCACGGGCTGGTTTCAATTGCAAAGTCGGCACCGATCAATCGTTTCGTGAGTCACAACTTCGAGTGCAAGACCTGGCCGATTTGGTGCGAGGTGGCCGTCCGACCTTACCGTCGGTCCGTCCCGATGTTGGTTGGGATCAAATTGCCGATCTTGCGCCCCTCATGCGTCGAATGGAAGGAGCGATCGGCGAGCAGATTTCACCCAACGTCTCGGATCAGCGCTCGCTAAAAAAGAATGCCGACGACCTGTACCATGAGGCACAGCTCTTGGCCCTGCTCGCTCAGGTGATTGCCCAAGACGGCTGGGACTACTCCGACGAGGAGAGCTACCTCGCCGAAGCTCGAAAGCTTCGCGACGCTTCGGTCGAGTTCTCTCAAGCAACCGAGCAGAACGACTTTGCCGCCGCTCGCCAAGCGCTGGGGCAGATGAAGAAAGCATGTAGCGACTGCCACGATGAATGGCGGTGAGGTCGAGAAGCGGGCAATCGGTTCGTTCCCCGCCTACCTATTGCCTGCGGCCACTCTTTCGATTCGTGAACGGTGACGAAGTTTCGCCGTTGCCCCTACGACGACTCTGCCATGAAGATCGCCGCCACCGCTTGGCCTGTCGATGCGTGGTTGAGGGCGGCAAACGTGGGATGGAGGGCCGCCTGAGGAGACGTCACGACGTGGACCGGGCAGCTTGGGTCGGTCTGTTGGTGGTTAAGCGTGGCGGGGACAACCCCCTGTTGCATCGCCAGCAGACTCACGGCAAGCTCGACCGCGCCACTCCCTGGCCCTAAGTTGCCGAAGTAGCTTTTGGGGGCGGTCACGGGAACCTTGTTGTCGCCGAGCACTTGGGCGATCGCTCTTGCTTCGACCCGATCATCGTCCAGCGTACTGGAGCCATGGGCATTGATATGCCCCAACTGGCCCGCAGGTAACTCGGCCGCTTGGAGTGCGGCGGCCAACGCACCGGCGATCGCTTTGCCTGGTGGTTGGCGGTCGGTCGAAGCTTCGTTGCGCGACGCGATCGCCGCGATCCTGGCGAGTGGTGTAGCCCCGCGACGTTGGGCATGGCTAGCACTTTCGAGGACAAACATGGCCGACCCTTCCCCCAAAACCATTCCCTGGCGATCCGCATCGAACGGTCGGCAAATCGTTTCCGGCGGATCGGTTGATTGGGCAAGCTGCGCGCCGCCATGCCAGACGAGGTCGGAGATCGAGAGCCGCGAACTCGCACCTCCCGCATACATCACGTCCGCCTGACCTCGCCGGATCACGTTGGTCGCTTCGGAAAGGGCGAGCAAACTCGATACGTCGCCATGCGCGATGGTATTGTTGGGCCCGCGAGCATCTTGCCGAATCGCAATGTGACAGGCCGGCATGTTGGGAAGGTATTTGAGCATCCACAACGGAAAGAATTGGCGGATTCCCTTTTCGCCCCATTGGGAAAAATCAAAACCCGTTTCCGTCGCACAAACCTCAAAGGCATCGACCAATTCCTCCAGCGCGCCATGCATGATCCCTGCCCCCAAGACCACACCGGTTCGTTCGGGGTCGACGTTGGTTTCGGCCAGGTTCGCATCCTGTCGTGCGAGTTCGGCAGCAGCGTAGGCGAACTGGATTTCGCGGGCCATCACCTTCAGGCTTTTGCGAGGTTGAACATAGCGTTTGGGATCAAAGTCCACGACCTTTCCACCAAACGGCGCCAGCCATCGAGCGGCAGCCAACTCGGGAATCGCATGCACGCCGCTCCGTCCTGCCTCGATCTCTTTCCATACCGCCTCTCGGCCGATACCAAGCGGCGAGACGATCCCCAAACCAGTAATCAAAACGTCGTCCAAGTGTCGCTACCTCGAAGGGGGAGTGGCGAACCACTCTGGACGGAAAGGGTGGATGGGTCAGGAGGACAAATAGACAGGAGGACAATGGAAACGAGGACTTGCCGGAGTCTGGCGGCATTTTGGCAACTAATGCCGTCGCTAGCGACCCCTATCCAACTAGGTCGGATCCCGCAGGACTCCCATTTTAGCCATCCCTTTCATTTATCTCAACATATCCCTCCGCGCGTGCGGATCATACCGATGCCGCCCAGTCCTATCACCCAGCAGCGCCGGATCCTCCGCGCTGGATCTTCAGGCACCCGTATGCCACTCTTGGTGGGGACTTCCCCTTTCCCTTTTCTCTCGCCCTACCGGACCTTCTTGCTCCGAAGCCCTCCGCTTGGGGTTGCTTCTTCCGGCCGTGAACGGTTGCAAGGCAGAACGCCCCACGGGAAACGGCTCTATGGCTGCCCGATCAGCAGCACCACCAGCGATCGGGGCCCTTGCGCGCCGATGACCAGCGATTGTTCGATGTCCGCGGTCTTCGACGGCCCGGAGACGAACGCACCAAACGGGGCCTCCTCCGATGCTGCAAATTTGCCGAGCCGCTCGTACGCTTCATGCAGGTGATGCACCACCTCGCTAGCTGGAAGAACGAGCACGAGGTTTTCGCAAAGGAAGTAAACCGCCCGGTGGCGGGCGGAACGATCGGTGATCCAGATCGCTCCATTCTCTGCCACGCCGAACTCGCCTGGCAGCACGGCCCATTCTAGCGAAGCCAAATCGTGTGGACGGGCCAGGTCGTCGAGCGACAAGTCCGACGTTCCCACCTCTTCGACGAGCGAAACCCGTTGACGTGACTCGGAGTAGGCCTGCTGCGACGCGAGCCACTCGCTCGCCGCGACCGCATCGCACAGCACTTCCGTTTGCCCCCCCACCGCCTTGACCATCGTGCGGAACTGCGAGAGCGGGTCGTCGTAGCAGGTCCACGACTGATCGAGGCTCGGCATCTCCGATGGGGTGGAGCGGTTGGCACGAACGGTTTCCAAGATTTGTTGTCGGCTGTCGCTCATCACTTGTCTCCCGGCTTGCGATTCCGATCGCGAAAGGCTTGGCGAAAGGACTTGGTCGCCGGCTCGGGCAGATCGCGCTGGCGGCCCCAGCCGTTGAGCGGGTTGTAGAGCAAGAACCGTGGTAGCCAACGTAAGGAACACCGTGCTCCGAACCCAAGGATGCGATAGAGCCAGCTCCTCTTCAGGACCATCGCCGCGAGTTTCATCGACCAACGCTTGCTCGCGGGCAAGAGCTTGCGATCGACTATTTTTCCCCGGAGAGAGAGCAACTGGTGGTGCAAAGGGATTTTCACGGGACAGACATCGCTGCACGAACCGCAAAGACTGCACGCAAAGGGGAGGCTCTTATGTCTCGCGGGATCGCGCGCCGGATTGATGACCGAACCGATCGGCCCGGGGACCGTCGCATGGTAACTATGCCCACCACTTCGGCGATAAACGGGGCACGTGTTGAGGCAGGCCCCGCAGCGAATGCAATTGAGTGACTGGCGAAGATCATCTTCGGTCATCTGTTGACTGCGACCGTTGTCGACCAAGATCACGTGCATCTCCTGACCTTCCCGTGGCCCGTGGAAATGCGAAGAGTAACTCGTAATCGGTTGCCCCGTTGCTGAGCGTGCAAGCAATCGCAAGAAAACACCCAGGTGTTCGAGCCGAGGAATGACTTTCTCGATTCCCATTGAGGCGATATGGACCGGCGGGAGCGCGGTCCCCAGATCCGCATTCCCTTCGTTCGTGCAGACAACGATGCCGCCCGTCTCGGCAATGGCAAAGTTGACACCGGTGAGACCGGCACCTGCCGCGAGTAGTTTTTCTCGTAGGTGGTGCCGAGCGGCTTCGGTCAGGTAGTCGGCTTCGGTCGCCCCCCGCTTGGTGCCCAGCTTTTCGTGAAACAGCTCCCCCACCTCTTGTTTCTTGACATGGATCGCCGGTAGGACGATATGGCTCGGGTGTTCGTTTCGAAGCTGCACGATCCGTTCGCCCAGGTCGGTGTCGATGACTTCGATCCCTGCCTTTTCCAGAAAAGGATTGAGCCCGCATTCCTCGGTAAGCATCGACTTGCTCTTGACGACCCGCTTGGTCCCTTTTTGCTCCAGGAGTTTCAGGACGATGGCGTTGTGTTCGTCGGCGTCCCGTGCCCAGTGGACCTCGGCACCCTGTCGTGTCGCGTTGCGCTCGAATTCTTCGAGATATTCGTCGAGTTTCGAGAGGGTATGCTGTTTGATTTGCGAGGCGGTCTCGCGTAGCGTCTCCCACTCCGGCAGGCTCTTCGCCGCCCGATCGCGCTTTTGCCGAACGTACCAGACGGCCTGGTCGTGCCAGCGAGTCCGCTCCTCGTCGGCAATGAATTCGGCGGCGGCAGCAGCGTGAGACATGGGAAACGGGGAGGGGAGCGGAATAGTGAAAAATAGCCGACGAGCTACGCCTCGTCGGAACGGCACTTGCCAGAACGAGGTTTGCCGGAAACGGGCTCCTCGGGAGAACGCCCGGCGAGAATTTCGGCGACGTGCATGATCGCAACCGGCATCTTCTGGCGCCTCGCGAGTCCGCCCAGGTGCATCAGGCACGACATGTCGGCCGACGCGATGACTTGGGCCCCCGCCTGCTTGTGGTCTGCGAGCCGGTCGAGCCCCATTCGGCAGCTTACGGCTTCTTCGGCAACGGCAAACGTACCGCCAAAGCCACAACAATCGTCGGTCCGTTCGAGTTCGACGAAGTCGATCCCTCGCATTCCAGCGAGCAATTGCGAGACTTTGTTAAAAGGTTCGCCGACGATTTCGCTCGGCTGCCCGAGACGCAATTCGCGAAGCCCATGGCAGGCTTGGTGGAGCCCAACGCGATAAGGAAAATCGCCCTCGACCTGCTCCACGCCGACCACGTCGGTCAAAAATTCGCACAACTCAAACGTCTTGGCGGCGACGCCTTCGAGCCGTGGGTCGTCGCCAACAAGGTCGTGAAAGTGCTTCCGTACCATCGCAACGCAACTCCCGCTCGGGGCCACCACGTACTCGTACTCCGAGAAAATATCGAGGAACTTGCGGGCGAGAGGCCGGGCGTCGTCGAGGCAACCGGTATTGGCCATCGGCTGGCCACAGCAGGTCTGGGCTTCGGGAAACTCGACCGTCGCGCCATATCGCTCCAGCAGGTCGACCGTCGCCAATCCAACTTCCGGATAAAACTGGTCGATGTAGCAGGGGATGAACAGGCCGACGTTCACGGTGGGGTTCTCGGATCGTTAGGGGGAAGCTCGCGAGGGATGGCCTGCAGTATACTCGGCAACCTACCTCGCTGGCGAGGGTTTGTGCCCCGCCCCCAGGACGCTTTCAAAGTCGCCGAATTAAAAAAACCGCCAAGGCGTCAAGTACGCCAAGAAGAGTTGGAGGAGAGAGGCAACCGTTCACCGAATCGGAGGCAGGGGAAACCACGAATTCGTGCGAATCGATACGAATAGCAGGCAAAAGGACACCCCCTCTATCTCTTTGGGTTCGTGGTTTCTCTGCTTCCGGCGACATTTTTCTTGGCGATCTTGTTTCTTGGCGCCTTGGCGATTCAAAAATGACTTGGCAGTTCTCCTGGGCCCGCCCCGTGCTGGGGCGAGGCACGGCAGGATTTGCGGAAGGAGGACGGGACGCCACGCTGCGGACAGCCTTACTCAAACGTCCGCATTTGCTCGCTGATCCAGACTTCGAGCTCTGCCAAGTCAACCGGCGGGAGATCGGACAGGTCGGGGCGGAGCTTGACCGCCTCGCGGACGTAGACGTGCTGGACTTCGGATTGCGACTTGTCCGTATTCCAATGGACCAGCACCCGGATACACTTCTTCAACGATCCCGGCACGCCTATTTCGTGGCCACACAGCAGCGGCACGTCGAGCCAACCAAGCTGCCGGGCGGCGAGCGCGGGAAACTCCGCGTCGAGGTCGGTCGTGGTTGAAAACGTCGCGCTCGCGACGTCGCCTTTCTCGATGCCATTCCGACGAATCACCAGCGCAAGAAGCTCCCGCGTCGCCTGGAGAATCTCCTCGCGATCATTTACCTCAACGGTCGTAGCACCTCGGACTCCTCGGCATGGCATGAAGGTCAGTCTACTCGAACAGGAAAGAAAATCCCACCGCCTCGCCCTGGCGATGCCGCTTCAGCGGCAGGCACGTCGGAGCCGAGAGCCGAACAGACCACACCAGGTATTGCAGAAACCGTAGCGAGGAAAGCGGCCTTCACGCCGCGAACGCCCAGGTGTCGACAGCCGAAATAGCCACGATCGTTTTAATCGCTACAGTTTCATCGGAATTGGGGCAAAAAATGAGTTGACTACTGGTTTCGGTTCGGTCAATAATCGATAGAAGAGGTAAGGGTGCGCTGGGTGCATCGGAGCCACTGCTTTTTGTTGTTTGAGCCAAGGTTGGCCCTGGTTACCGAAGAAGTTCGCGAGGACGTTCAAGCCTCCCTCTTGCCGGAGCCATGCCATGAGATCTCAGTTTGTCGATGCCAAGGTCCTCCGTAGTTGGATGGCGGTCCACCCTCTGCGAAACCTCTGTTGGCTCGCACTCGACTACGTCACCGCGATTCTCGTGATTGCTGCGACGATCTCGTTCTGGTCGTTCAGCGCCGGCTGGGGACTGCACTGGATAGCGAATCTTGTCGTTGGCTTCTTCGCGATCATTCTGCTGGGGGGCGTCCAGCATCGCCTTGGGCTGATGGGGCACGAGGCCTCGCACAACATGATCCACCCCAACGGCATTCTTAACGACTTGATCGCGGAGTGGTTTTGTTTCTTCCCGGTCTTTGGGACGCTCACCCAGTACCGCGCCAAACATCTAAGCCATCATCTCCATACCAACGTCCCCGACAAAGATCCCAACCTGGCTGGAACGCGCGCTAAAAAACTCTACGACCGCTTTCCCATGCCGAGACCCTCTTTCATCTACAACTACTATCTCAAGTTCTTCTGGCCTCCTTTCGTGCTCTACAACCTTCTCGATTTGTTTAGGGTGATCACGATCGGATCGGGGCTCTCCCCGATCCCCGAAGAGGGGGAAACGTCGAGCGACACCAAGGAGCGGAAGCCAAAGCACTTCTATCAGAACGCGACCCTGTTTGGCATCGGTTACCTTTGCCTCTTTCTTGTCGCACTCCGGGTTGGCGAGCGATTCGACTCGATACCACTCTTTTTTGCCGTCGCTGGCGGCACTTACTTGGTCGGACTGGTCGGATGGCTACTCCTCCCCGAAGACTGGGTCCGCAGGCCAGGCGGCAGACTTGCCTACTCCCCTAAACTATCGGCTCTCCTGCGCCTCACCTACTACACGCTGCTCTTTGGAACGCTCGCCTTCGTCAAAGTGACCACCGGCATTTGGGCCGGCGGCTACTTCCTCCTTCTTTGGATTTCCGCGCTGGTCTATGTCTTTCCCTACTTCATGCTGCTTCGAGAAATCTACCAGCACGCCAACACCGATGAGGGAGAAATTACCAATTCGCGGATCATTTACGCCGACCCCTTTACCCATTGGGCACTGCTCGGTTACGGGAACGATCTTCACCTCGTTCATCACATTTACCCCAACATCCCGCACTATCGCCTCCGGCGAGCCCACTCGCAGTTGATGGAGGAGTGCCCCGTCTACCGGGATCAGGCTGAAGAGGCCTACGGCACCTTCAGCGGCGGAGCGGGACGCCAATCCCTTCTCGATACCCTCGTGAGAGAACCTCGCGAGAGGGGGGAGGAAGCCGCCATGCCGCAATTGCCTCCGCATGCTCCCCACTCTGGGCGGACAGCGTAGGGGCGTTCCGCCTCGTTGCTCCTGCCGCCCCTGCCAGCTTCGCGCTCGCCGATGGAAGGGCAACGAGGAAAATCCTGCGCAGATTTCGTGAACCGAGTGCTTTGTCGTTAGCAAGAATTCGGATAGCCGACGACAGGACGATTGCCAAGTCACAGAATCAAAAAGACCGTCCAATACGCCAAGTCGCAAAAGCGCTAAGGAAACAGGAACAAAAGCCGCAGGAAATCGCAGAGGTTCGCTTGGAGAACACGAATCCTCACTAATCGACGCTAATCCAATGAGCGAAGATTAGCGTTCCTCCCCTTCCTCTCACGCGGAGTCCCGATGCGACAAGTTGCCTGAAACCACCACCCATTGGCATCTATTTCGCCGGATTCCTTCGGTTCGTGGTGGCTTTTTTCGAATCGTGAACGGTGACAGAAATTAACAATCCGGGTGTTTTCCTGCTTCCGTCGACGTTTTTCTTGGCGTCCTTAGCGGTTCAGAAAGGACTTATCCTGTTCTCCCCTGTTCTCCTGATAGCCAAAAATGGCATCGGGACAATGCTCGAGCACCCAAATTCTTCAGCATTGCCGCCACCCCGGCCTGGCTAGCCACCCTCGGAGAACGAGGCTCGTCCCTTTTTTTGCCTGGTTTCAAGGCCGCTCAGCACTTCTTTTCAGAAATAGCGGGGGGGCCCGTTGACAGAAGGGGGTCCAATCGCGATATTGGCGAATCTCACGTGAAGGGGTTGTGGCAAGCATCGCTCGCCCAGCACCTGACCGAGAGCGGCCCACTCCTTCGAGTGGTTCGTTAAACAGCTCTTTGACAATTTGGTGAGTATTCCATTCCTTAAGTCAGTCTGAAGACTGTAATTCAGATGGCTAGATTTGGTGGCGAGGCGGCATGGCGACCCGGAAGCGTAAGCGACCGGAGCGTTCAAGTCGCCGGTAGTCACAAACTAGAGCCGTCAAACACTTCGAATGGCTCCTTAACTCCTGCATGAACCGAGTCGTTCCCGACCTTGGTCGAAACGATTCGCCACTCATCGTATGGGTTGATGTATACATTAAACTGAAGGGTTTGATCCTGGCTCAGAATGAACGTTGGCGGCATGGATTAGGCATGCAAGTCGAGCGAGAAGTTATAGATTGACGCTTCGGTTGATTTCTATAGCGGACAGCGGCGTAAGGGTGAGTAACGCGTAGTTATCTGCCCTAGGGTCCGGAATAGCTGTGGGAAACTGCAGGTAATGCCGGATAATATCCCCGGATCAAAGGTGAGATTCCGCCCTGGGAGGAGACTGCGTACTACTAGCTTGTTGGTGGGGTAATGGCCTACCAAGGCTACGATGGTTAGCGGGCGTGAGAGCGTGGCCCGTCACACTGGGACTGAGACACTGCCCAGACACCTACGGGTGGCTGCAGTCGAGAATCTTCGGCAATGCGCGAAAGCGTGACCGAGCAATGCCGCGTGCGGGATGAAGGCCCTTGGGTTGTAAACCGCGAAAGTAAGGAGGAAGGCTTCGTGAAGAGCGAAGTTTGACCTATTTACAGTAAGGACGGGCTAAGTTCGTGCCAGCAGCCGCGGTAATACGAACCGTCCAAACGTTATTCGGAATTATTGGGCTTAAAGGGTGCGTAGGCGGCACGGTCAGTTGGGTGTGAAATCCCTCGGCTCAACCGAGGAACTGCGCCCAATACTGCCGTGCTCGAGGGAGACAGGGGTAAGCGGAACTGATGGTGGAGCGGTGAAATGCGTTGATATCATCAGGAACACCAGTGGCGAAGGCGGCTTACTGGGTCTCTTCTGACGCTGAGGCACGAAAGCTAGGGTAGCGAACGGGATTAGATACCCCGGTAGTCCTAGCTGTAAACGATG
>QIKP01000079.1 GCA_003233055.1 Planctomycetaceae bacterium | reverse complement strand
GTAGCATCGGCGGCTAGGGGGCAAACGGTAACACAACCACGCCACTTTTGGTTACCTTGCTTTTGTGTTTGTCGGTTACTCGGAGTGTTCCGTTTGTTTGGAGGGAGTGTTTGAGCAGTGGAAGTGCAAAGACAGTTAGCACGAGTCAAACCCTTTGTCGTATGGACGGCTGGAACTCTGTTGGTGTTTGCTTTATTTTTGAAGTGGCATCTTGGAGACTTGGCTTTAGCTCCTTATTATCTATCTGGGAAGCAGGTTGCGATTCTTCCCAGATGTGTTGATCTAGGCGATGTCGCTCCAGGCAAGTTCATTGATATTGACTTCAGGTTTGTTAATCTTAGTTTGGGCGAAGTGAAGATTTCTGGGGCGGCAAGCAGTTGTAGGGGTTGCCTCTCAACGAGCGATGTCCCAAAAACGTTGTCTAGGTCAGAGAGTGGCTTGGTGGCAGTTCAGGTTGTTTCCCCAAAGTCGGCGGGCCGATTTTCTCGGTCCATCGTTTTCTACATAGAGATTAGTGGCCACCTTACTCGGCAGGTTGTATTGCTTGTCGGCAATTGCCAAGCTGTTTGAGTTATAATCGCCTTTTCAGGGTGGTCTTTCGTTTTTTATGTTTCGTTCCCAAGGAGTGTCCGACATGAATCGTCGAATCATGCTTTTGTTTTCGCAAATCCTACCGTCCATTGGCATCGCAATCCTAATTCTCACGGTTTCCTTGATAAGCATTCAGTCGTCAGAAGCGAACTACGAACTTGGGATAGGTACCGGTGATTGCAAATCGACCTTAATAAAATGTGACTGGGATACGTGTACCACTAGTGGTTGCAATAGCCCGTCCGATTGTCTCTGCAGATAGGCCTAACAGCTCGCAAGAATAAGATTCTAAAATTGCGGCTTAGGCGTTCGCCTTGCCTACCTTATGGTGAGGTATCATTTCTGTGCGTTCTCTCAGCTAAGGTCGTTCATATGATCAGAACCTTTATACCGGGAGTAATCACGATTCTTGTTGCAGTTTGTTTTTCATCCTCAGCAGTCGGCGATGAAAAAATTCGAGCGAAGTTTCTTTCGGAAGGACCGAAAGGCTGGACCGCGATAGAAACCTTCTTTCAGAAAGTGGAAGGGAAGGTAATCGATACCTTGGAGCCTCTCGCTGGTTTCCCCGACGACGGAAAGGATTACGGACATCGTGCAATCCACGAATTTAAAATAGCCGGCGAGAATGTTCTCCATACTGTGCAAACCCTGCGAGCCTTGGAGGTCAGAGGTCAGCCGGTTTCTACCGATGTGATCAATGTCAATTACGCGTTTTTGCTCAATCGAAAGAGCGAGCAGTCCCCATGGACCATACGACATGTTGGCTCGAAGGATCGAGTCCAATATGCAATAAAACATACAGGCCAGGTCTTGCTCATGAGTGTTAATATTTTCCAGCAACCGCTTCCGTGGACAGCTTCTCAGCCTGGATTCAGCTTGAATGATGCACGAGAGGTTGGTGATGGCCTTGTTGAAATCAACTTTTCTTCTTCCGATGTTTTTCGAAAAAATTATTATATAATCTCGGGAGGCCGCGTCCAGTTAGATCCAAACCACCACTGGTGTGTTTGTGAGTACTTGTTAGATGTTCAGCTTCATGATGAAAAAGGGGTGATTGAAGGGAAAATAGAGTACGGGAGGGAGGAGAATGGTTTTTTATTTCCTAGAAAAATCACACAGGACTTTTCGTTCGATAGTGGAGTTCGGAAGCGGCGAACTTTTGATTTTGAACGGTATCGTTCGGCAGAGGTGCCGGACAATGAATTTACATTGACCGCTTTTGATTTACCGGAACCAGATCTATTTGCAAAACCCAGATTTCCTACGACGCTTGTGGCCCTTAACGTCTTTGCAATTGTCGCTCTAATGGTAGGAATCTACCTGCGTAGAAAAGGGAAGGCGATGTGAGGCCATTTCGCTCGTGACTTGCGCCTTAAATTTTAACCGAAAACCAAACTGTGATGCAATCCTAACGCGATGAAAAGGCTTGGCCGGAAAATTTTGGCAGAGGTTAAATTCGCTGTCGGCGATGGTTTGAATTTCTATTGGATAACCCTTTTCCTGGCATTGCTCGTGGTTGCCAATGGAGTTGCCCTCTACTCCCGATCGAATTTTGAGCCGGTTAAGATATCGCCACGCGAGATTCTAGTCGTCAAAGATGGGGAGGAAAAGCAGTTCCTGAAACTGCTTTTGTCGAATCAATCGAACAGGCTCATTCGAGTCGCAGGGGCCCGCTTGGGCTGTTTTAAAAGTGGCTGGTGCGTGAGTACGGACGATACTTTTCCTATGCAGATCGAGCCACAGGAGACCGTAACCCACGCCATTGGAATCCTAGCAAGGGCCGATTGCGATCCGACATTCGAATATGAAATCTATATAGAATCGGATCGTCTTTGGGTGATGAAAGTGGGGATGACCGCGGCATGGAGGGATTCCGCCACTTCCTTGATCAGCCAACCCTCGGACAAGAATTTCACAGCCCGACGCCGACCGGCCTCTAAGGATTCGGCAGTTCCTGGAGGTCTCATGCTGGATAGCAGACACAAATAGACCTACAAAATTCTTGCGCAGCTGGAAATAAAGCGGAGGCTCTCTACCGGCACTTGCTCCTCCCACACAGCCTTCAGCGATTCCCCAGCAGCGCGGGCCAATCCGCTTTCGGCACTTGCTGCCAGCGGCTGCTGAAACGACTGCGCGTGGCGACGGCCAGCAACTTATCGCCCTCTTGTTCGGTGACGACCAAAATCCGTCGCCAGCTGCCGATCGCCTCCAGTCGAGATACGCCATCCGACTCGGCTTGGCGGAACTGGCGAAACTTGGCGAGCGCCGGGTATTGCTTGGTTAGCCGAAGCCGTCTCGGGTCCCCAGACGGCAGACGCTCCATTGATCGGCAAAGGCCGCAAACGCCACGGACCAGTCCTTTCTTGCTTGCCTTCTGCAGGCAATCGCTGCACTCGGCGAACTCCGTTGCCAGCGCTGGATCGCCGGTGACCGGGCAGGCGGCGGTCAGCGCGCCATCCACCTTCTTGCCGGTAACACAGCACGTTTCCATTTCGCAGGCGAGCACCTTTTTCCCCGACTCTTCGCACGTAGCGATCGCCTCGGCGGCAACAATCCGCCCGTCATCAATCGCAGCGACATGGAACGTATCGAACCCGCTCGCGTCGCAATGAAAGGGCGGAGGTGAAAGCGTGGTGGTCCAGCCAGAGAACTCAAGAGGGGCCGATTGATCTGCGATGTCGAACTGCAACGACCCGTCGGCCCATTTTGCACCAATCAGCGTCGCAGCAATGAATCGCAAATCTCGACTTGCGAGCGATGTCTCGGCCCGCTGGAGGATCGATTCGGTTGCCCTTCGGCCGCAGGCAGGTGGGTGGTCGCCTAACGTGCGGACATCGGCGAGCCTCAGTTCTTCGAGCAACTCGGGCGACACGGGCAAACCCTCGGCGGTCAAGAAAAAGTGCTCCACCTCGGTCGGGTCGTCCTTCCCCAAAAACGTGAGGCGAACGAACGGCACGTCGGTCAGATGACATCCCGCCAAGTGAATTTGCCCCGCATCGACTTGGTACGCTTGAAACATTCGATCGGAGAACTCGTGAACCGCGTCGGGCTGCTTGGCGGGTCGCGCGCCGATCGCCGCCCCAGCCAGGAGGGCCCGTTCCCACAACCAGGCCGCCCCCGCAGCCGGATCGATTTGCCGTCGCGTCCTCTTCTCCAGCGCCTGGGCTTCCACCGCAACGCTAACGTGGTACGGCTTGGGCCAACCTGGGTGCTCGGCCGCCTCGAAGGCCAGTTCCAGGACGCCCCCCTTGAGCTGGCTTTCGATTCCAATCGCCTTGGCTGCAAATTGAAGGAACGACGCGAGTGATTCCCGATGCGCGCAGGCCAACATCGCAGAGGCGTCGGCGTCGGAGGATTGAGGAAGGGAGTTCATGAAAATGGGTTAGTGAACAACCGTTGGCTCGCGCACTTCTAACACTTTTGCAGGACGTAAACCACGTCTTCGGTCTCCGGACTCAGTTTAACCGGCTGATCGACTTGGTAGGCGAAGTCGTAGGTCTCGACGACACGGAGCGCAGGAACGCTCTCTATAAGATCGGCCATTTGCGGGTAGGTATAAGTCCTGAAATCGGCACAATTTGCCAGCCGAAAACTCTGAGTAGGCGTATAAACGTCAAAACTCATCCTAACCCGCTCATTCCGTCGCCGCCGGTCATGTTTCTCTGTCCAAAGCCGGGACAAGACTGACAGATTCCCCCGCCGAGCCGACCAACTTTCTTCGTCGATCGGCTCACCAACGGTCGGGGTGAGGTGGAACCCCAGGAGATAGAGGCCCCCTTTCCGCAGTGCACCCGCCATGCACTCCAGGTGCTGCCGCGCGAGGCGTTCGCTCGACAAGTGGCGAAAGGTATTGATGGTGTTGAAGGCGGCATCAAATTTTTTCTTCACGCGAAAGTCGGTCATGTCCCCCACTTCAGCGGTCCGAGCAAAGCCATGCCGTTCGAGTCGGTCGTTGCAGTAGTCGACCGCCGGGGCGGAGAGATCGTTGCCGGCGACTTCGTACCCTTCCTTGGCCAAACGAAACATAAGCCGTCCCGTTCCACACCCCGGCTCGAAGAGTCGTTCGATGTTGCCGGCACCATGCTTCTCAAAGACCGCCAGCAGGAAATCGAGTTCTGCCTTCCAGTCGGATCCGAAGACCAAGTCGTAATACTTTGGGTGGTCGTACAGGTTGTCTTGGATGGTTTCTAACATGGAGAATGTATCGGAGTTGGCCCGGTTCTTAAGAATCGTTGTAGATCTCGAACATTTTGACAGGTTTCGCTCGTGGAATCCAGTCAATACCCCCGACCTCGAGATCTAACCGAACCTGTGGAGGAGAAATTTTTGAAATCAGGCGGCATCCTTGGTTTCTTTCACTCCGTCGATGAAATGGATTCCTTGAATCACTTCGGGCAATAGGGAAGAACCCTTGAGCAGTCGCCACTTCTTTTGGGCGGACATCATCCGCTTGGTGGCCCTCGTCAAACAGACAACGCGGCTTCCGCAGCCCTTGGTTTTCTTGGTCCGTAGACGTACTCCTTGCCTTCCAGGCTGTGCCGGTTCCACTCACGGCACTCCTCGAACTCCTCCTCCCAGACTTTTTTTAGATTCGTAATCGTCGAGGCCGATGATCTGTCGGTGGTCGACAATGTGCCGACGGCGCTTGCGGTGCTGCGGGCGGTGCGCGGCAACTCTGAGATTGGCAAGGCGGATAGCCGAAGAGTTCTTAAACGCGAACCCCTCGGCAACGCAAGAGGCGTTTGCCGAGGGGTTGAGCGAGATTTCGGTAGTGCATAAGCCGCGCGATCAAGCTGATTCGCACCGGCGACATTATACAGTACGCCAACATGATTCTCGAGTCGGCGTAATCAGGTGATCAATGATCGTCGTGATCATGGTCATCGTCGTCATGGTCATCGTCGTCATCGTCGTCATGGTCGTGATCGTCGTCATCGTGGTCGTCATCGTCATGGTCATCGTGATCATGGTCGTGGTCGTGCGCGACGTGGCCACTGTAGTTCGTTCCGCCAATCGAAACAACCAACTGGCCTTCGGCTCCGTCATCGAGCCCTTCAACCAGGTGGGCATCGCTGGAGACGAACTTCGAGGCTTTGCCCGACGCATCGGGCTCGGCGGCCAGTTTGAATTGGTCGGCATGGCCGTCGTGCGTCATGTTGAGGGTGAGCTCCTTCTCGGCGATGGCGACTTCTTTTTTCGCGGCGCCATCGAGCAGGTAGATTGTTACGGTTTCGGCGTCGTCGTCATGGATGAGTTCGGCATGGTACTCTTCGTCGCCTAACTCAATCAGTTGGCCGCCATGCGGGCCTTCAGACGGATGGTCGTGCGCGTGCGCCGACTCCGCGTCGGCCTTGGTATCGGAGGCGGGGCCATTGCAACCAACGAACAGGGCCATCGCTGCAATCAAAAACAAGGGTTTTACGTTCATCGTATCGACTCCATTTTTAAGAAAGGAAAATTCTTTTCGGCGAAATAGATCCACTCTTCATAGGAAATTATTCCCCGCTAAGGATGGCTATGCCCCGCATGTTCGTTGCCAGCGGGCCCCTGCCCGTCATGGCTGTGCTCGTCGTGGTTGTGTTCGACTTCGAATCCGGCCGAGGTGAGCCACTTCTCCCAGGAGGTGGCCGAGTCGTGGTCGGTGAATTCCACTGCGGTCCACTCCGCACAACGGAATTGGACATCGGTAGGCCCCTCCTGTCCACCCTTCCGGACTTCGCACCGGAGTGCCTGCAAGAGTGTGATAAACTCCTCCGCACCGGCCAGATTCTCAAAGCGCTGCGTTCCCCCGGCGGGAAGGCGGTAGAGGACAACCTCCGCATGCTCTTCGGCGTGCCCTTTTCCCGCTGCATGCCCGTGATCGGCGTGGTGAGCATGCTGGTCATGGCTGGGGTGATGTCCATGGAGCGTCTGGAATCCCGAGTCGCGCAGCCAATCTTCCCACTGATGGGCAAGCTCATCCGACCCGACCTGCCATGGTTTCCAGTTGACCGAGCGGTAGATCACGTCGGAATGCCCTTGATGCTGCTCCACGCGAACCTCCACTCCCAGTTTATGGAGGACATCCATGTGTTGCTGGGCTTTCGTCGCATCGTCGAAGTGCCGCGTTTCCCAGTCGATTAAGCGATGGGCAATGACGAATGCCTGCGGATTTTCACGAGCGACAGGCGGAGCGGCCGAACCACGGCTTTCCGACTGCGCTACGACTTCGGCTGCCACGCTTGCAAACGCCACGGCAACCATCCATGTGACGACTTTCAATGCGATGACTTTCATGGTAATTCCTCGGAGGGTTAGAGAACGACTTCGATCGTTGGTTTACTCTCTCTTCTGTTGCGAGTGACGATTTACTCGTCCCCCTCCTCTACGAGGGCGACGACGGTTGCGTTCATCTCAACGACGCGCTGCGCCGCACCGATGCCTAGCGTCCAGAAGAGCGCCGGGCGAACAAGGAACTCCAACAGCGTGCTGGAAATAAGCCCACCGATGATGACCGTGGCCACCGGGTAGAGGATTTCTTTACCTGGTTCTCCTGCTGCCATCGCTAGCGGCACGAGCCCGATGCCGGAGGTGAGCGCCGTCATTAGCACCGGTGCGAGTCGGTCTTTGCCGGCGCGAACGACCATCTCTCGCGTCCACGATTCGCCTTCGTGCGTGACAAGGTGGAGGTAGTGGTTGATGAGCAAGATGCCATTCCGCGATGCGATACCACAAAGCGAAATGAAACCGACCATGCTAGCGACCGTGAGTGTCTGCTGCGTGATGTAGAGCGAGGCGACGCTGCCGATGAAGGCCATCGGTAGCGCGACCATCACTTGCAGCGCTAAGTTGGCCGAGTGAAACATCTTGTAGAGCACCAAGAACATACCTACGAGCGAAACGACAAAGAGGATGCCGATGGTGCGCGAGGCGGCCTGCTGGCTTTCAAACTGTCCGCTGTATTCGATGAAGTATCCGTCGGGGAGCTTGAAGACCTTGGGGTGGAGGCGTTCTCGCATTTCGTTCACGACATCGACGAGCCCCCGTCCAGAAACATTGCACTGCACGACGATGCGCCGCCGGACCTGTTCCCGTTTAACGGTATTGGGTCCATCTGCCTGGTAAATTCGAGCGACATCCTCCAGCTTCACGCTCCCGCCGCTGGGGATATCGATTTGCAATCGTTTCAGGGCATCAAGGTCTTCGCGAAACTCTTCCCCGAGTCGAACGATGAGGTCGAACGTCCGCTGTCCATCCAAAATTTGCGAGACGACTTCGCCTTGCATGGCCGTTTCGACAAAGTCGTTGACATCCCCCCTTCGGAGCCCGAAGGCTTTGAGTTTTTCGCCGTCGACTTCGATTCGCAATTGCGGGATAAGAACCTGCTGCTCGACCTGCAAGCCACGAATGCCCTCGACGCTGGCGATTGTCCCCTTGATACGGTCGGCTTGGCGGCGTAACTGATCGAGATCGTCGCCAAACAGTTTAATAGCCACCTGCGCTTTGACGCCCGAGAGCATGTGGGAAATCAGGTGAGCGAGTGGCTGCTCGACCGCGGTAACGATGCCGGGAATATCGGCGAGTGCCTCGTCGATCTCTTCCAACACTTCCTCGCGAGAACGGGTCGTGTGGGGATCGATCGTGGCAATGAACTCCGAGACGTTGACCCCCTCGGCATGTTCGTCGAGTTCCGCTCGGCCGGTCTTACGAACCAGAGAGACCAAATCGTCGAGTTCCGATAGCCTTCGCTCGGCCAGCGCCGCGACTCGGTTGGAGGTGGCGAGCGAGGCACCAGGGGGCAGGAGCACGTTGATTTGCACTGCCCCTTCGTTGAAGGGTGGCAAGAAGTCGCTTTCGAGCCGGAGAATCGACCAACCCGCAATCGCTACCGCAACGAGCGCGGCGGCCAAAACAGGCCAAGCGAAAGCCATGCTCATTCGGATGGCACCATCGGCAATGTTCTTTAGCAAACGGAGCAAAAAACTATCCTTCTCTTCTTTCTCCTCCCCCTTCGATCCGCTTAGTAACCAGTAGCTCAAGACAGGAGTCACCGTGAGCGACACGAAGAGGGACGAAGCAATCGAGACGAGATAGGAAATCCCGAGTGGCGTGAAAAGTCGGCCTGGCATTCCGGCCAAAGCGAAGAGTGGCACGAAGACCAACATCACGATAACCGTGCCATAGACAATCGAGTTGCGAACCTCGACACTCGCTTGAAAGACGACTAGGAGCGCGTTTTTGGGATTCTTCGCCTGCCTATTCTCCCGCAATCGCCGGAAGATATTTTCTACGTCGACAATCGCATCGTCGACCAGCTCGCCGATCGCCACGGCTAGCCCTCCCAGTGTCATCGTGTTGACCGACAAACCAAAGATCGAAAAGACAATGGCTGTGATGACGATCGACAAGGGAATGGCGGTGAGTGTGATGAGGGTCGTACGGACATTCATCAGGAACAGAAAGAGGATAACAACCACCAGTATCGCCCCGTCGCGGAGTGCTTCCTTGACGTTCTCAATCGCCACATCGATGAATTCTTTTTGCTGGTAAAGCTCCGGCATGATGCGAACATCCTCGGGAAGCGAGGCTTCCATCTCTTCGAGCGCTGCGATGACTTTGTTGGTCACGGCACGCGTGTCGGCTTGGGGCTGCTTGAGGACCGTTAGCAAGACAGCCGGGCCACCGACCAACTCACCCGATTCGTCACGAATAAACGCCGAGCTATCGCCTCGTTTGACCTGCGCCGCTTCGACAATCGACGCGACTTGCGAAAGGGTGATCGATTGTCGCTTCCGCTGTTTGATGACCACATTGCCAATTTCTTGGACCGAACTGACTCGACCGAGCGACCGAACGAGGAATTCTTGGGGGCCCTGATTGTCGAGGTACCCTCCGGCCGTATTCTGATTGCTTTCCGCGAGAGCCGCTTTGACCTCGTCGAGGGTCACGCCGTACTGGATCAGCCGATCGGGATCGACCAGCACCTGAAACTGCTTCCGGTCGCCCCCCATCACAATGACTTGCGACACACCAGGAATCGTGAGCAACCGCTGCCGAACGACCCAGTCGGCCTGCGTGCGCAGCTCGAGCGGCGAGGTGTCGCCATCGGCAGTCATGCCGACAATCATGATTTGTCCCATGATCGACGAGATCGGCATGAGTTGAGGCTTGGCGCTGGGGGGGAGCGTATCGGCTGCGAGTGCGAGTCGCTCGGCGACGATTTGACGATCGTTGTAGATGTCGGTCCCCCAGTCGAACTCGACATAAATCACTGACAGCCCGATGCCCGAAGTGGTCCGGACCGCTTGCACTCCGGTGGCCCCATTGAGGACGGTCTCGATCGGAAAAGTGATGAGGGTCTCGACCTCTTCGGGCGCCATGCCAGGCGCCTCGGTCATCACGACAACGCGAGGGCGGTTGAGATTGGGGAAGACGTCAATGGGAAGTTGCGTCGCCTGCCAACCGCCGTACCCTAAGAGGAACAGCGCCAGGGCGATCACCAGAAGGCGATTTTGCAACGAAAAGCGAATGATGGCGTTAAGCATTTGGAGGGGGGAGGGCTGAGGGCTGAGGGCTGAGAGCGGAGAGCGGAGAGCGGAGAGCGGAGAGCGGAGAGCGGAGGGCTGAGGGCTGAGGGCCTTTCTCAATTCCCTAGACTTAGCTTGCTCCTTAGACCGCTGAGCATTCGCCCAAGTTGTTCGGCGATGCTGTGGATTTCACTGTATCGCTCGTCTGCGATGAAACCTTGTTGTTTCGAAATGACTGCCTGGGAGACAACTTCCATGAGTGATCCATAAGCTATTTCGACGAAACGACGAAACTCTTTATCTGACGACCGTGAGCATCCTTCGGCGATGTTCGACAAAACAGACACAGAGGCTCGTCTCATTTGACTCGTGAGGCCGAACCGTTCGTCGACAGGAAATTGGGCGGTAGCACGATAGACAAGACTAGCGAAATCAACTGCCTTATGCCAAACATCGAATTTTTCAAATCGAAACATTCTCGTACCCTCCGGTTGTCAAAAGTGAAATAATCCGCCTCTCAGCCCTCTGCTCTCTGCTCTCTGCTAGTGATTGTGTCCTGCGTGGGGATCGATGCCGCCGCCTGATTTATTCTTGAGCGCTTGATGGATCAGGTACGCACCCTTTCCTGCGATCACATCGCCCGGAAAAATCGCTCCGTTGCTGGCGACGACGACCGACAATTGGTCACGGTAAAGGACATGAACCGGCACCTGGTCGAATTGCCCTCCGTTCTGACGGTAGACATAGATTTCGGCACCTTCATCGACGATGGCCGTTGTCGGAAGGACCAGTTGTTCTTTCCAGGTCTCGACCGGTACTTGGATTTGCATCCGTTGGCCCGGCTTGAATCGCCATTCGATATGGCGTCCTCCCGCCTGATTGGATTTATCGAGAACCACTTCGTTCGGAAGGCGAAGATAGACTTTGAAGGCGCGTGAATCGGGATCGATCTGATCGGCAACGTAAAGCAATTCCAAGTCCGTAATAGCCGCTCCCGGCGAATCGCCAACGAGTGGCCTTGCCGAGACCCCTCGCCCTCCTTCGGTCGCCCGGCGAATTTCTTCGGCGTCGTCCTCGAAGGCCAAGCCTTCGATCAACAGTTCGCAGTGATCGGCCAGCACGGCCAACTCGCGTCCCGCATCGACTTGTTCGCCCCGTGCCACTCCAAGCCGCTGAACCTGAAACAAGTGGCTGTTTTTGCAATGGTCGCCGTTGTGGGAATGCTCGGGCGTTGGCACGATAATCGCTTTGAACAAAGTACGGGTTTCGAGAATGCTATCGACTTGCGACTGGCTAATTCCATGCAGCAGCATGGCTTGCCCCTCGGCATGAAGCGACGCTTCGAGCTTTTGCTTTTCGTACTTTTTCTCCAAGATGCGCCGTCCTGCGATGACTCCTTCGCCCAGCGATTGGAGCCGTGCAATCTCGCGGTTCACGATGACTAAGTTTTCCGCCGTTCGCAGGAAGTCTCGCTGGGCGACGACCAGCTCCTCGTGCGTCAGCCGAAGCTCAAACAGCGGCTGCCCCGCAGCGATGGCATCGCCCGTGACGGAATGAATCTTAGTGATGACTCCCGTGAGGGGAGCGGTGATGTGGACTTGCGAGCGACCAGGCCGCTCCACCACAATGGCTGGCAGGGTAAGGTTTCGTAGATAGTCGGCGGATTCGATCACCAGCGGAACGTAGCCGATATTTTTCAGGCCGTTCTTGCTGAGCTTGATCGACGGAGTCGCTTCGTGGTCGGCATGAGCGGCATGGTCATGGCCCGCGTGAGGGTCGTCCGCCTCTCCCGCCTGGTTCCCCTCCAGCGGAGCCTGCAACAAGGGCAACCAACGGCCCTTGGTCGCGACGGCAGCACCGGCAATCGCCACCACGCAACCAATGAGGACCCAGAAACCGGGGGAACGCTTTTTAGATCGATTCGTTGACATTGGTAGAGAAAGGGGTGAGGAGGTAAGGGGGACGTAGGACGGGTGACGAATGACAAACGTGCGTGCAAAAAATCGCCGGCGAGCAGTATTTGGCTTGGCTTGGGGGTTCGCTCAAATCGAGCAGCGAGCCCAACTCGATAGCCAACCAAAGCCCCCAAAAAGGAAAGGCCCTTAGAAAGAGAAAGCCCCAAGAGAACGAAAGGCTCAGAGAAGAAGTACTGACTTGGCCAAATGCGCGCGCAAAGGCATCTTATGCGCCGACGCATAGGGCCCTAGAAGGGAAGGCCCCTGTTGTTCGACCGCAATCGCACCGCCACCAACGCATCGGTCGGCCAACAAGGCCCCAACACTAAGGAGACGCACCGAACCATCACTCTTTCGTATTTCTGAAAGAGACCCTTTGCAGTCAGCGTGGCGGCATTGGTGCGGCGCATGGCGCTCGGGCTGCTGACTTGGGATCGCATGAAAGGCGTTGGCAGCCACCAATAAATGGCCCACTGATGAATGACCATGCCCCGTAGGGCAGCAATCTTCCACCGCTTCGCTCACCGCTGCCGTTGGCTCACAACAGCCACCAATCACGCCATGGTCCGCATGCGCGCAGCAGCCGACCATCGCATGGACGAAGACCGAAGCGGCGGTTAGCAAGTCGATAAACATTGCGGTGGAGTGTGAGTTGGACAACGCAAGCAAGGTAAGTCTGACAAATTATACGGGGATTGGCTTGAAAATCCTAGCTCAGTCTCTCTCTCGTTTTGATTCTTCAGGATATCTCATCGGCCTCCGAATGAAAGGGACTACCTAGCGAAGGAAAGCAGAAAGCCCTTACTGCCCCCCGTCGGTGTAGCCCAAGTCGACCTGGGCGTCGAGGCTCCCGGAGAGCAAGAGGCCGTCGATCCTCGCCCAGCTTTCCCACATTTGGCCGACCGCATCGAGGTAGGCCAAGTTGGCCGCCGAGTAGGTCCGCTGCGCGGTGAGGAAGTCGAGATAGTCAATTTCTCCCGCCTCGCGAAATGCCCGCTGCACCAAATCCAACGTCTTCTCCGCTCGTGGCAAGATGTCGGCAGAGTAAATCTCGACTTGCGCCAGCGCGTTCGCGTAGTCTTGGTAGGCCATGGTTAGCCGCCGCTGGAGGTCGAGTTCCACTCGGTCGACCTGACGCCGGGCCTGCGTGATCTTCGCCTGCGCTTGGCGGATGCCTCCTTGATTGCGATTCCACAAAGGGAGCGGGACACCGACTTGCACGCCGGTGATTGTGTCGCCGGTCCCGTCGTCGTGTTGCAGGGAGACTTGGGTGCTGATGTTGGGTATCGCCTCGACGCAAGCGCGGCTCAGCACACGACGCGCTCGATCAACGCTCGCCATTGCTGCAGCGATTTCGGGGCTTTCGGCTTGAATCCGGGCCAGCTCCTCGTGCCAATCGAAGGGGGTTGGCAACTCCGTGAGGTCCCCTTCCAGCGACTGGGGTGCCAGTTCTGCACCGCCGACGACTGCCGACAAGTTTTGCCATGCCGATCGTCGGGCGTTTTCGGCGACGCGCCGCTGCATGACCGCGTTCTGTAATTGGACCTCCGACTGCAATAATGCCGAGAGCGGAATCTCCTCCAACTCCAATAGCTTTTTGGAAGTCGTCTTCGCATTCTCCCCGACACGCACCAAATCGCCTGTCAGTTTCACTCGCTTCTCCGCAACAAGCGCCTGATAATAACCGATGCGGACATCGGTTCGGACTCGGCGTTCGATCGCGGCCCGCCGTTCCTCCGCCTGTGCAAGTTCGGCAGCCACGATGGCACGGTTCTTGGCAAGCTTGCCTGCGGTAATAAAAGTCTGCCCGGCGAAAGCACCTTGCTGCCCGGCGGTGCCTTCGTTGCCGACCTCACTTGCTACGTATCCCGCCGTCGGATTGGGTGGCAACCCGACCTGCAAACACTTGCCACGCAACGCCCGCATTTGGGCGTCCGCCTGCTCAAGGGCGGGGTTCGCCCCGAGCGCCATCTGCTGAAGCGAGTCAAGTGTTAGCCCGCCGCTCGTGTTGTCGCTCGCGTCCCCCTCTGGCCACGTCGTCGCTCCGTCGCTCGGCGAGGCGAGCTGCTGGTAGTCGACCTGCTCCAAGTGCGAATCTTCCACCGACTCCTCGTTGGGAGAGGGAAGAGGGGTGATGGCTAGCGCAGGCGATGCGTTGCGACCCGACCGACAGCCTGGCAGCAGTGCTACCAATAGAACAAGCTGGAATCCATATCGCGACATGATTCACCCCAGGGAAAGATACCGTATGCATCTTCGTCGGGGCGCAGGAAGCAGCGTGAGGTGAACTCGCCCGCCTTGAACGCAATGCGTGTCGAATCGGAGACAACGCGAGAGACTTTGCGGGTAACGAACTTCGGGCAGTTTGGTCGAGCCGTTTAGAGCAGTGATCGCTCGGATGTTCCGCTAAGGCAATCGTTGGACGCTGAAATAGCAGCGCCGTGACCGGAACATGCGTGTGCGGCTCGCACTAAGACGAGCGCCAGTAGGTGGCGGCTCCTGCGCAGGCGGCTAGCATCAGTGCCATAGAGCCTGGCTCGGGGACGGACGTGGCGGGTAGTCGGAGGTCGCTTGCTTGCTGGCCGTAGCTTGATTTCCACAAGGCATACTCCGTCGCACCGACAAGCCCGTCGCCACTTGGATCGGCGGCCGAAAAAGGCGTCGCAGGACTGCCAAGGCGATCTCGCCAGACCGTGTAGTCGGCCGCATCGACAACCCCATCGCCATTGAAGTCGCCTGGCCTATCGTCACCAAAGGGTCCTGATTCGTATGCCACGTAACTGTAGTTCATCGCTCCACGCCCGAGCGGTGCGGCTCCCCACTGAACGGTTTCCGGGTGGATGATTTCGGTGCCTTGCCAGTTTTGCGTGAGTTGCTCCCCGTTGATCCACAACTGAGCGACCCGTTCGTCGTTCGGGGCGAAGCGCAATTGCACACCATGGTAACCAGCCGTTCCTTGCCCTGGCTGAGTGATCGTGTAGGAACTTTGCTCATTGCCATCGAGGTGGATGACGAGCGCCCCCGTGGTATCGAGATCAAACCGAACAAGATAAGCGAGGTTGTTTCGGTAGGCGCCCAAGCCAATTCCTCCCGGACCGCCAAAGTCATCGACCATCCGCACCGTGGCGGAGAACCGCGATCCGAATTGCAAGATTTGTTGCGATGCGGGCGGGAGCGGTGCGTAGACATAGAAAGGGTTGAGCAAACTCTGCGCGTTGGCCGAAACCTGCCAAGCATTCCTCCCCGTCGATCCGTCGGGAGCAACAGGAAGGGTCGATTTTTCAGACGCCGTTAAAAACTGAGCGTTCCATCCCCAGACTTGCTGCGGGTCAAAGGGGTTGCCTGCGCCGTTAAGAGGGGTTGCGTCAAACAACGCAAGAAGGGCTCCCTTCGCCGGGGCCAACGAGAGCAAGAGAAAAACGAAAAGTGGCAAGGCGTGTCGAAAGGCAGAAAGCATGGCGACCCCCGGAACGGCGGCGAAAGAAATGTTTGATGGAAGCAGGCCAATCTTCCTACCAGCCGCTGGCTAGCGAAACAAGTGCGGGACGAGAAACGCCGCGCATGAGACGGGGGAGAAACCGGTTAGGCCACTTTTCAGGAAAAGGCGACGGTAGCGTTCAGACGCCTTCCGTCTGCGAATCGGCGACCAGGCATTTCCTTACAGGGCGTTCTCGATGCTTGTAGTGACGCCGGATCCGCTCGATTTGGTGAATCACCTCAAAAAACGCGTCGATTAGCTTGGCATCCCATTGCGTACCCGCACCGGCACGAAGGATTTTTTGGGCGCGCTCTGCTGGCATTCCTTGGCGATACGGTCGGTCGCTGGTCATGGCGTCGTAGGCGTCGACGATTGCAAGGAGACGTCCGTCGATCGGAATCTCCTGTCCAGCAAGGCCATCAGGATATCCGGTCCCATCCATGTGTTCATGGTGATGGAGGACCCCCGGTAGCACGTAGCCGAGTTGTTCGAGATCTTGAAGAATGGCCCAGCCTTCGCCCGGATGCCGCTTGATCTCGGCAAACTCCTCTTCAGTGAGCTTTCCTTCCTTTTTGAGCACCGCATCGCTCACGCCAATCTTTCCGACATCATGAAGCAATCCGGTCAGGTAGAGCTTCTCGCAGGCGGCTTTGCTGTATCCCGATTGCTCCGCAAGCACCCGGGCAAACAAGGCAACCCGTTCGCTGTGGCCGCACGTGTACTTGTCCTTCGCTTCGACTGCGGAGACAAGGGAGCGAACGACGCCGATAAGCAACTGCTGTTTTTCGCGAAACAGATCCAGGTTGCTGGCATGGGTGGCGAGGAGTGAGGCGGTGGTGCTTAGCAGCGACGCTTCGCTGGTTCCAAACTCCAATTGGCTGAGTGGCCATTCACTTTCGGTCCGTTCGCGACCAGGCCAATGGCGGTTGATGGCTAGGAGCCAGCCCATCTGCCGATGGCGGGAGGCGATAGGCACGAGCATGAACTCACGAACGCCCCGCATCTTCGCTCCCTCGGGAGCACCCGCTAGGCGATTTTTCACGACCGGCTGCTGAAGCGCCGCTGAGCCAAACCACTCGACCAACCGCGTGGAGAGACTGTCGTGAACGGGCTTCGGTCCGACACACATCACTGGAGCTGCATCGAGTGGATCCGATTCGTCGTTCACCATCAAGAGCGTTAGGCACTCCGATTTGACCGTTTCATTGAGAAGCGGCAAAGTGGACTCGGCCAAAGCCAAGAGATCGTTGGAGGACTCTGATACGTCGAGATTCTCGACCATCGATCTCAAAAAAGTGAGCTCTTCGAGCCCCTCGGTAAGTTGCTGGGCAAAGTGATCGTTTTCGACCTGAAATCGATCCGCTCGCTCTTTGTCCTCGGCGGCCCTTTGCCATAACTGTGCCATGCGGAGCAAAGTAGTCGGATCGTCGGACGTGATCAAAGCTATCGCCACCCGAAAAGTCGGATGCCCGCCCGGTAGTGGCATCGCGAGCACAGACTCGCCGCCGGGACGGGCAAAGACTTGCGGCAACTTCGTCTCCGACGCCTGTTGGCACGCCTTCGCTTGATCGGGAAGGAGTTCTTGCTCACTATCCTCCCGAAAAAATTCCACCGCGATCGGCCTCCATACCCCTACCTCATCACGCGCCGCGAAATGGAACTCGGCCGCAAAGCTCTCTTCCAGCGACTCCAGTTGCCGCTGCTTCGGCTCGAGAACCGATTGCTTCAGATCGTGGATGTCGACGGTGGGCATGGATTCGGGAAAGGACCGGCATAAAAGGAAGAACAGCAGCGCTGCTCCGCCGTGACGGGCTGGAACAGCAGAAAAAACGCGAGATCATCGAATCAACCTGTCACACGAATATCCCGTGCGCAGGCAGGGACGCGCACGGCAGGGAAAGTTCCTTCGAAAACCGTACGTCACGAGAAGACAACGTCAACCGTTGTTTGCCAACTCTGCGACGGATGGTAACGATCATCCGGGGGGGGCAGCTCGATAGCACGATGCGGCCCGTGAGCCAAAATCTGTTTTAGCCTACCCTCGTGTTAATCGTGACCTAGTATTGCCAGTAAGACCGTCAGCAAAGACGGAGAGAAACACTCAATACAGTCAGCAATCCTCCTGTCTCAGGATTCTACTTACCAAAGATACGAGAAAAATCGTTCTCTGGACTAATCATTTATTTTCGGAGCATTGGATACCCATGAAGAAAAAAACAGGATTCACACTGGTAGAATTGGTGGTCGTCATCATGATCCTCGGGATATTGGCCGGCGTAGCCGCTCCCAAGTTCCTCCGGACCTCGGCCGACGCCACCGACAATGGCCTCCGGCAAACGCTGGGGATCATCCGCAACGCGATCGAGCTCTATACAGCACAGAATGAGGGCGACTTGCCTCCTTGCTCGGGCGATGGCACCAGCGACTTCCATCCCGCCCTCGAACCCTATCTGAGAGGCCTGTTCCCCGCTTGCCCCGTGGGTGCGAATAGCAACAATCTCATCACGGTGGCAACGACAGAGGGAGTGACGACTGCCGATGGCCTGACTGGCTGGATGTTTAACAACGTTGACGGCACGTTTATTGTCAACGACAATTCTGGGAGTGCTAGCGGTACTGGCAACTACGATACTTTCTAGACCTCCTGTGCGGACCTTAAACCTTTACTCTCTATCTCTAGGCTAAGTCGTGAGCAACCGCTCGCGGCTTAGCCTTTTTTTTGGCAAACCTTGCTGGCTGGGCAAGCAGGCCAGTTCAGGCCAGTTTCTCCGACTATTCCGTTGAAGCCCGTCTCGCCGGTTGTAACGAAGTTACCCGTCGCAACGAACCGAAGAGTTACAAGACGCCGGTCTGTCCGTCCCTTGGTAATAATCTCGATGGAATCCCAACCTCCCAGAATTCTCGTGGCGGAAGACAACGTGGCCCTTTCGCGCGTCATTGAATTCACCCTGAGCCGGGCAGGCTTCGAGGTCGTGCAGGCCGCGAATGGACGCATTGCGTGGGAGCTGGCCAACCAGCAGCATTTTGACTTGATACTTACCGACCAACAGATGCCCGAGATGACCGGTGTCGAACTTTGTGGTCGTCTCCGTAACTCCGAGCAGTATGCCGACGTTCCGGTGGTGCTACTTACCGCAAAAGGTCTCGAACTCGAGCTGCCCCAGCTGTGCAAAGAATTGGATATTGCCGCAACGTTTCCTAAACCATTCAGCCCGTCGCAGGTTCTCGCCACCGTCCAGAACCTTCTCGCGCCGGTTGCCTGACCGGCGCGAAACGTAGCCCGTCGGCTTCCCCTAATCTCCTCTCTCGACTCGCAACATTGATGCCCCGCAGCCGATTTCAACTTGGATTTCCGAGACAAGTAGTTTCCTGCTACCTGCTCTTCTCCGTTATCGCGGTGACTTGGCTCTCGATCGGTGTCGTCTTCACGGTCCATGCGATCCTCGCAACCCGGACCGAAAGTGAGTGCCTGTCACAACTCGGAAGGGCGGCCGCAGCCGTCGAAATCGAGCACCTCCGCCATGGCGACGAGGCACTCGGTCGCTTGCTCGATCGAATCCGAGGGGATGGGCGATTCTCCTGCTGCGCCGTCATCGATTCCAGCGGGAAGTTCATCGCCCACACCGATCGAAGACAAATGGGCAAGAAAGCCGTTGCCAACAGCGGGCCCCAAAAACGATGGGGCAATGTCGAGGCAACCGAATACGAAGACCCCAACGGACAAAAATTGGTTGAGTTTCGTGTCCCCTTGATCGTGGGCGAAGAGTCGATCGGCCAGTTATGGGTCGTGTTGCCCTCTCCCGACTTTTGGACCACCGCCAAGGCGGCAGCCGAGACCGCGCCGATAGCCATCCTGACCCCTCTGCTTTTGATTGGTGCGGGGGCCCTTAGTCTCCGACGACTCACCCTGCCGATAGCCAGCGTTCACGATCAGCTCTCAAAGATCGGGCGCGCCGCGGCCTCTGCCCCGATCGAAACAAGAAAGCTCGCTTCGCGAAGCGACATCCATACCGGTTGGAATCGCATCGTTGACCAAATCGCCCGAGCCAAGCAGGAGGGGGGACAGCAAGACATCAGCCAACGGGTGGCCAAAGCGATCCGAAGGCATCAGCACGACACCTCGAAACAGGTTCTCGAAAGCCTCGCCGACGGACTCGCCGTTACCGATGCGGAGGGAAAAATCACCTTTGCCAATCGAGCAATCACCGCACTGTTGGGAGAGTTTCAAGAAGAAGGCCCCCTCAACGGCTGCTCCCTGAGCGAGTACCTATCGAATCGAATCGACAACCCCGACGCCCTGGACGTTTTCATGGAGGGGGGCACCGAAAAACCAACGAGCACGGAGATTAACCGCACTTCCGGGGAGCGGATGCGATCCCTTCGTATCGCTCGACGACCGCTTGGCAAAGGGAATGCTGGACACGTCTGGTCGCTTCGTGATGTCACGCAGCAAAAGCTGGCAGAAACGACCCGAAACCAATTCATTGATGCCGCAACCCACGAACTTCGGACTCCACTGGCAAATATCAAAGCCTATGCCGAGACCTTGGCCATCATGGACGATGTCGATGTCGAGCAACAGAAGGAATTCTGCAATACCATCAACCAAGAGGCGACCCGACTGGCTCGATTCGTCGACGACCTCCTCTCCGTGAGCAGCATGGAAATTGGGTCGCTCGCGATCCACCGGCAAAGTGTGGATCTCCAGCGGTTTTTTGGCGAAGTCGTCGAGAAGGTCCAACCACTCCTACGCAAGAAATCGCAAAAATTCGACGTCCACCTCTCCGAGAAACTGGGCAAAGCTTACCTCGACAAAGACAAATTTTCGGCGATGCTGGTCAACCTGCTCGGAAATGCCTCGAAGTACACGCCTGAAAAAGGGACGGTAAAACTGCAAGCCAAGTTGACCGCTGGAGTCCTATCGGCGGTGGTGGAAGACACGGGTGTCGGAATCTCCGAGGAAGAACTCCCGAAGGTCTTCGAGAAATTCTTCCGAAGCAGCGATCCTCGAGTGCAAGCCGAACCAGGGACTGGGCTGGGGCTCGCCCTCGCACGGGAGATTGTTCGGCTGCATGGTGGCGAACTCTCCCTCACGAGCCAACTAGACGAAGGAACCCAGTTTACGGTAACGCTTCCGCTGCAACAGGAGGCGAGACTGTGATTCCAACCGAGACACAAGGTGCGGTCGATGTGCTGCGGATCGATGGGACCCTGAACGCCGAAAAATCGGCCGAGCTAGCCGACGCCCTGGCGCAGGTCATCCAGGCTGGTGCGCCGCTCGTCGTCTGCGATATGACGGCTGTGCCGCTGATTGACAGCGATGGGCTGGAGGGACTGCTCGACGCCCAAGAAGAAATCGCCATGCGAGGGGGCGCTATGAAACTGACCGGTACCGTTCCCTTGGTCAGCGATATCCTCCGTCTCTCGGGTGTCGGTGATCGCTTCGAAATGTTCGAGACGTCCAGTGCTGGCATAAGGAGTTTCGCCCGATGAATACTATCGTCGATTCTCCTCACCCCCCCGAGGAAATTGTTGCGCTCACCGCACCGATGGAAGGGGAAACCGCCATCGATCAGGCAACGGCCGTCAAGCACCGTCCCCTCGGCCAGCAGCTCCTCGGCGCCAACTTGCTTTCCGCCGAAGACCTTGAGGCAGCCCTAGCCGAACAAGCGACCAGCAAACAGCCGTTGGGGGAAACGCTGGTCGAAATGGGAGCGGTCAGCGAAGAACAACTGCTGCCTTACATCGAAGCCCAAATCGGTGTTCCCGCCGCACGACTGCGTGAGGGACTCCTCGATCCGGTCGCGGTCAGCTTGATCCCCCGCGAATTGGCCGAAAGACTTCATGTCCTGGCGCTCTTCCGCGTTCGGCGTCAACTGATCGTCGCGATGCACGACCCGTTTAACTTGTCACACATCGACTTGATCGAGCGAGTGACCCATCTCCATGTCCAGCCGGTGTTCGCGTTTCGGACAGCGATCGAGCGGATGCTTAAACGGGGCTACGAAGACGATTTTGAGGTCGATGCGGTCACTGCCGACATGGACGACGCCGCCGTCGAACTGCAAGCCGACATCAGCACTGCCGACATCGCCTCGGTGCAAGACTTGGTGGAAGGCAGCCCCGTCATCAACCTGGTGAACTACCTCATCCTTCAGGCGATTCGTAAGATAGCGAGCGATATCCATGTCGAGCCAGGCCGTAAGTATGGCATCGTTCGCTTTCGCATTGACGGACAGCTCGTCGAGATGCTGAGGCCGCGCCGCGATATCTATCCGGCGATCGTCTCTCGAATCAAAGTCATGGCCAAGCTCGACATCGCCGAGCAGCGACTCCCACAAGATGGACGCTGCCAAGTCATCGTCGACGGGAAGGAAGTCGACCTCCGAATTTCTACGTTGCCGACCGTCCTCGGCGAAAAAGTAGTGATGCGAGTTCTCGACAAGCAGCGGCTCACCTTCAATCTTGACGAGCTGGGGATGCCCCTCGACATGCTCCCGACCCTCAAGGGACTCCTTGCGCGACCCTACGGATTGCTGCTGGTCACCGGCCCGACCGGAAGCGGCAAAACCACGACCCTCTACTCCGCACTGGAACTGATCAAGTCGGTCCAACGCAACATCGTGACGGTCGAGGACCCGGTCGAGTACCAAATCGAGCTCGTTAACCAAGTCCAGATCGATTCGACCCGAAAGGTGAGCTTCGCATCGGCGCTCCGTGCCATCCTTCGGCAAGACCCCGATGTCATCATGGTCGGCGAGATTCGCGATGCGGAAACGGCCAAAGTCGCCGTCCAAGCGGCCCTGACCGGGCACCTCGTGCTCAGTACCTTGCATACCAACGACAGCATAGGGGCAATCACTCGGATGAGGGACATGGGAGTCGAACCCTACAAGATTGCCTCGGCCCTCATTGGCGTCTTGGCACAGCGACTCGTCCGAACTCTCTGCCCCCGATGCCGAACCTCGCACTACGCCAGCCAAGAATTTCTCGAGTCGCTCCAGTACCAAGGCGACACGCACCGTAGCTTCGCCCGAGGCGAAGGCTGCCGCGACTGCTTTGATACCGGCTATCGGGGACGGCACGGCATCTACGAACTACTCCCCGCCGATGCGGGACTCCGAGAGTTGATCGCAGCCGAGGCGGACCAACAGTCGGTCCGCGACTGGTTCGACAAGAAGAACTACCGCACGCTCCTGGATGCTGGACTCGAACTCGCCAAACAGGAAGTCACCAGCCTTGAGGAAGTCGCCCGAATCGCGATGCATGACTAAAAACCGGACGAGACGTTGCTCGTCGACTAGGAAATACTGGACCACTAACGACTAACCAAATTGATGCAACTCGACACCGCCAAACCGCTGGTTGCCGTCGCCCTGGGCGAGTCGTTTGCCCCTGCGCGCCGTCCAACGCGCCGGGTCCGCGTTAGCGGCACCGATGTGGCGAACCTGACGGCGCAGCTTGCCATCATGGTAAGGTCGGGAGTCGATGTGACGTCGGCCCTTCAGTCGCTTGCGAGGCAATGCCGCCGACCGGCGCTGGCGAGTGTACTGCAGGAGACCCACGACGCGGTGATTGGTGGTCGGTCGTTCTCCGACGCGCTGCAATCGTTCCCTGAAGTCTTTGACGCAGCCTACGTCGCCACCGTTGCCGCCGGGGAAGCGTCGGGGAATATGTCCGAGGTGTTGGACCAACTCGCCGAGCTACAGCGCAGCCAGCTCCGCCTCTCGCGAACCTTGCGGTCGCTGTTGATCTACCCCGTCCTATTGACCTGCGTGTCGGCCGTCGTGATTGGCGTGCTGCTCGTTTTTGTGCTACCAAAGTTTGCAAAGCTCTTTGCCGACTACGACATGACGCTCCCCTGGATCACACAGGTTTTGATTGCTGTGGCGGACGAACTGGGTAACCGGTGGTGGGCCTGGGGCCCCGTTACCATGGCCCTCTTCGCCGGGCTAGCGCTCCTCCCCACCACCCGTGCCGGCAACCGCCTAGTGGATTACCTGGTCCTCCACCTACCGCTCCTAGGCGAAGTCAGCCAAACGCTCCTGGTCGGCCGCGCTTGTCGGCTGATTGGCATGATGATGGAAAGCGGGGTGACCTTGCTCGAAAGTGTTCGGCTGGCGCGCACCGCCATGAAAAATTCCCTCTACAAACAATTGTTTGCGGACATCGAAGAGGCGGTGGTCAACGGTCGAACCTTTGCCAGCGAGTTTGGCAATAGCCCCATCGTCCCCCCCTCCGCCAGCGAAATGCTCGCTACCGCCGAACAGACCGGCAAGTTGGCAGAAGTCGCGAAACTTGTCGGTATTTATTTCGAGGAGGAAGGAGAGAACCGATCGCGACAGGTCGTCACCGTGCTGGAGCCCATGATTACCGTCGTCATGGGAGCGATCGTCGCGGTGGTTGTCTTGGCGGTCATGCTACCGGTCTTCGACCTCTCGTCGTTCTCAGGGAAACGCTAAGGCCTCGGGGAAACGCTAAGGCTCCGAAAAACAGGGAGAACATCCATGTCTCCACGAACCTTCTTCAACTAACCACGAACAACTTACGAACCATGTCGCCCCGCAACCAACACGGATGGATTGGCCTCGATATCGGCGCGAGCTCGGTGAAGCTTGCGCAGGTGGTTCGGCAGGGGGGAAAGCTGCGACTGGAAGAGGCAGCCATGGTCGTGCGGCAGGAAGGTTGGCAAGAAGTCAACCTCGCCGAGATGGCCCCCCGCTCCTCGGCCGACGAACTCCAAACGGTTCTGGCCAATGCCCCGCGATGCGAAGGACGCGCCTCGGCTGCACTGCTGCCTACAGCCGCCTGTGAGTGGAACAACACGACCGTTGCCTCGGACGAGACGAATCCGCTTTCCGCGATCGCAGAGGAATTTACCGTGATCGGCATCGACTTACGCGGCCGGGTCTTCGACTACTGGGCCGGCTTGCCACTGGGACGGGGCGGAAAAACGAATCAAAAAGGGATTCACATCCTCTCCACCTCTTGCGATTGGTCCGATCGGCTTGCAGGCGACTTGGTGCGGGTGGGGCTCGATTGCCGTGCCATCGATGGCCTCCCGTTGGCCCTGGCTAGAGCCGTTGGCGAAGTCGATCGCACAACCGGAAAGATGCTCGCCGCGATCGATTGGGGATACTCCGGAGCGACTTTCGTACTCCTCGACGCGGGCCAACCGGTCTACGTTCGGCAGTTGAAGCAGACCGCCTTTCGTGAAACGGTCTCCCATGTTGCCGAAGAGCTCGACCTTTCCGAAGAAGAAGCAGGCGAACTTTTGCGAGTCACTTCGGCACTCCCGCCCCATGCCGAGGACATGGTTGCCATCGTCTTGGAAAAAATCATCGAGCCGGCGATCGTCGCCTTGACCGGCGAATTAGAGCGAACCCTGCATTACCTTCAGTCGATTGGCAAACGGCTCGCCCCCCAACGCATCTACTTGTTTGGAGGCGGCGCGACGCTGCCAGGTATTGGCCATTGCCTGACCGAACGGTTGTCACGCGAAGTCTTTCCTTGGAAACTCGACGCCGAGTCGGAAGAAATCGCAGCAAGCAAATCGCTCGCGACATGCCTTCTCGGCCCAGCCGTCGCGCTCTCCGCACTCCGATGGAAGAGCCGGACATGAAATCTTCCCTCAACCTCATGACTGACAACGCCAAACGGACGGCGATCCTCCGTGAATCGGGCCGAATCTGGTCGCGCGTCCTCGGAGGCTCCCTCCTGCTGCTCGCTTGCGTCGGCGCGGCAGAATGGTGGCATGGACAATCGGCGACACGTCAACTGGCTGACTTGGAATCGCACTACGCACCGGTTCAGACGCTCAAAGACGACGGCGCTCGAATGCGAACCGAGATTGCTTTGCTTCGCGACGCCCAGCAACTAACGCTTCGGCTCGTCGACACGCAGCCGGTCGTCACGCTACTCGGAGCGATCTCCGAAGCGGCTCGCCAGTCGTCGGCAGAAGTCTACGTCCACGATATCGAGTTGGAGCGAGTAGCCAACCAATCGACGGACAAGGGACGCGTTGCGATGATCAGCGGCACCGGACGCTCCATGACCGCCATCGCCCAATTTGCCTCGGTGCTCCGTTCCAGCGAATTGTTTCAGCAGGTAACCCTCCGATCCAGCGGCCAGAGCAACCCCACCAGCGAGTCGAGCCAATCGTTTCAACTGGAATGCCAATTGTAGAAGGATGCTTCCGACGAGGCGTAGCTCGTCGGATTTTCGAGAAAAACATCTTCCATCGAACGACGAACGACCATGACTTCCCCTTTCCTCAACGATCGACGTTTACAACGCCTCACCATGGCGCTGGTGGGAGGTGCCCTTTGGGGGATGATGCTGTTGGGATACTACGGATTAGTCCACCGTCCGCTCGTCTCCTCGAGCAGCGCCCGGCAAGTTCGAATCAACACCTTGGAGCGGCAGCTTCAGGGCCATACCAACGTCCAGGCCTCGCATCAGCAGCTCCAGGCGAAGCTCCGGGAACTACGCAGCCAGATCGATACGATTCGCCGGCGCGTGCCCGACCATTCCCTGGTAGCAGAATTTCTTAGCGATGCGACACGCATTGCCCAGGAAGGCCAGCTCGCCATCCACCATTATCGCCGCAATGCCACTCACCAATTCGATGATTATTCGGAAGTGGAAGTCATGATCCAAGGCCACGGGAGCTACGAAAGCATCTGCCGGTTCCTTCATCAGGTCAATCAACTCGATCGACTCTCGACCATTCGACAAATGGAAATCGAGCTCTCTACCGATTCGAATCGCTATCCGTTCGAAGTCCACTACGCCCTGCAATTCGGCATGAAAACAGCGACGAAGTTTTCCCTTAAGGAGGGGGTCCTATGACGAGCACCACCACCTCACCCAATTTTTTGGAGCGCCATGGCGCGACGCCAGGCAAGCTGAAGCTCATTGCCCTCCTGGGGTGCGTGCTCCTTTACGTCATCGTCAGCCAGATTCCGTTCGGCGGGGTGACTTCCGCGTCTACCAAGCGGCGGACGCCCCCTACCACGTCGTCGCCCAAGCCTGCGGGAAAACAGATTGCCCCGAGCCCAATCGCTACCTCCAAGCCTTGGCCCGCTCCCGATCTTTCGGTGATCGCCCGCCACGATCCGTTCGCCCTCCCCCCTTGGGCTCGTTCTGCTAGCACCGCAGGGACGACGCGCGTCGCCTCTGGCAAGCCGATCGCCCTCAAGGACCAGAAGAACGTGTTGGAAAAATTACACGCGTCGGGCATAGCGGTGGTGATGATCGTCGATGGCGAACCTTTGGCCTTGGTCGGGAATCGCCAGATTCGTGTAGGGGATGACTTGGAAGGCTTCGAAGTCACGGCCATTACCGAGTCCGGTATCCTCCTTTCGGAGAAGGGGGAGTCCGAATGATCCAAGACGTTCCTCCCCCTTCGACAAAAAGTTGCTTCGCCGGTCGCTCCCTCCCGGTGCCTCTCCTCGCACTGTTGTTCCTTGCGATGGGGATGGCCCTCGCATTGCCTGCCGTTGCGCAGCAACGTCCCTCGTCGGGAAGCATCCCAGAGGTCGAATTGCCGAGCATGGTTAGCGAAGTGCTCGGACAAGTACTCGGTCCGACACTCGCCGCTCCGTCCGGTACCGAGGCCATCCCCTCGCCAGTGAAGCACCATATTCCTCTAGCGATCGATCCTCAGTCGACCAGTATTCAGGTCGACAACGACGAAGGATGGGTCCGTCTCGTAGCGCGTGACGCCCCGGTCCAGCAGGTGCTCGCTCTCCTGGCTGAATCGCAAAAGCTCAACCTTGTCTTCTCGACTTCGAGCGAAGCGAGAGTGACGGTCTCCCTGAATCGAGTCTCCCTCTCGGTCGCACTCGACGCCATCCTTTCGACCTGCGGCCACACTTGGGCCCAGCGAGGGGAAGTAATCCATATTACTGAAGTCAACGCCTCGACCTTGTTGACTCCCAGCGTGCAAGGTCGCCGACTCGAAGTCATCGAGCTTGATTTCTTGGCAGCCTCCGATGTCGACTTGGCAGTCAAAGGCCTGCTATCCCCCATCGGCAAATCGTGGATACTCGAAAGCAGCAAGGACAATAACCGCCGCACCCGTGAAATTGTGGCGGTGGAGGATTTGCCAGAGTACGTCGACCGAGTCCTCCGCTACATCGCTCAAATCGATCAACCCCCTCGGCAAGTAATGGTCGAGGTCCAGATTCTTCAAGTCGATCTCGACAACGACCGGCGGCATGGAGTGAATTTTGAGGAGTTGGGAAGGCTTGGAGGTACCGGCATTCGGTTCGAGTCGACGGGATTCGCCGACTCGACGAGCCCTCAAGCCTTCTTTATCGAAGCAACCGGAGGCGATCTTTCGTCACTCGTCGAGCTGCTCGAAACGACCAACGACGCCAAGACACTTGCCTCCCCCAAACTACTTGCGGTAAATGGGCAGGAGTCGAAAATCCAGATCGGTGAAAAGCTCCCCTATCGCCTCACCACCACAACCCAAACCAGCACCCAGGAATCGGTGCTCTTTCTGGATGTCGGCGTCGTGCTGACCTTCACACCATGGATCACTCGAGATGGTCGGGTGCTGATGCGGGTCGCCCCCAAGGTCTCGGACGGTGCGGTCAACTCCAACACCGGACTCCCCGAAGAAGAGACGACCGAGCTGGAAACGGACGTCTTCCTGATGGATGGGCAAGGAGTCATCATCGGAGGGCTGATCTCTGAACGCGACACGGTGAGCCAAAGCAAGATCCCTGTCCTGGGCGATATCCGTTATGCGGGCGTGCTGTTTCAGCGCAGGCAGACGATCCGGAGGCGGTCGGAAATCATCGTGGCGCTGATGCCCCACATCCTCCCTTACAATCCGTGTCAGCAATCGACGAATGACGAGGAAGTCCGACGCGCTCGCGATCCGCTTCTCCATGGTCCGTTGACACGCTACCCGAGACCGTACGAATCAAGGCTGGCAGACCCGGTCCGGACGGGGCGGGAGGATTGCGACCGGCGAATGGGAATCCCAACGGCCCGCTACCCGGCCGCGGGGCCTTCGCGGGTCGACTGCGGCCGCCCCGACTCCGCACCCTGCTCCGCACCCTTTGCGCTGCGGCAGCCGGCGCTGGTCGCCGAGCCCGAGGCAGCGACTCCCCTACGGCGTTAGTTCCGCGGCTGGCGACCGACTCGCCACGCCTTCCCCACGCCTCTCCCCCCTTGGAGCGATCGACCGATGCCGAATCGAATGGAACTGCCCGACGACCTACAAAGCCTGATCGAAAAGCGCGAAGCGGAACGCCGCGAAAGCGACGCTGCTGCGGAGGCGAAGAGCGAAACGGAATCGGCAACACCCGAACGACGAGAACGCGAGCGAAGGGCAAGCGACCCAGAATCGTCCTCCGAATAGCCAGCCCGCCTTACTTTTCGCCTGCGACGACTTCGCCAATGTTTTGGGCATGGTCGCGGATACGGGCGTACGAGGTGAGTGCCCCCAAGAAGGCAACGCTCACGTGCGGTGCGAAGGTCTCATTGGAAAGGTCGGCCAGATGTTCGTTCCGCAGTTCCTTGATCTTACTGTGGATCGCCTTGCTTTCGCTGTCCAGCTTGAGGAACGCGTTGGGGTTCCGATCGCGATAGGTCTTATTGATGCTCTTGACGTATTCGGCGACAAGATCGTGTAACTCGCCCAGCCCCTTTCGTTGCTTGCTGGTGAGACGCAAGTCATTTTTTCGGAGCCGGGAATCGAACGATAAGATGCTGTCTAGGTAATCGCTAATCGACTCGTACTCATCGGCAAGCCGAAGCTGTTGCCGGCATTCTTCGGCCACCGAGTGGGGAACGTTTCTCGCCAGCAGATTTGTCACGAAATGGGTCACTTCGTCTTGGACCGAGTCGAGCACGTTTTCCCGATGCCTCAAGCGGTTCAGCAGTTCCTGATCGGGCTCGTCCTGGTTAAGAAGGGTTTGGAGCCAATCGTGCATTTTCTCCGTGCCATCGGCCATTTTGAGAATTTCGTTCCGCGACTGCTCCACACCGAGGGAAGGAGTATCGAGCATCCGGATATCGAGGTCCGTCAGTTTCGATTTTTCTTTGAAAGGTTTCGCCGGGACGAATCGTTCGAGCATCCGTCCGAAGAAGGGGAGAAACGGCAAGAACATGAGCGTGTTGACGACGTTAAACACCGTATGGGTCATCGCGATCATGATCTTGGTGTCGGGATAGGTCTCCACCGATTTGCCATCAATCGTCACCATCACCATGCGCGTGACATCCCCCGGAACGACCTGCTGGATGAATCCGATATAATGCTGGAAAATCAAGGTAATCCAAAAGACACCGATCAAGTTAAAAACAACATGGAAATAGGCGGCCCGTCGGGCGTTGGTGGTCGCGCCGAGCGACGCGAGGAGGGCCGTGACGGTGGTGCCTATGTTCTCCCCCAAGACGAGTGCCGCACCGGTCTCAAACGGGATGACGCCTTGCATCGTTAGCGCAATGGTAATGCCCAACGTGGCGGACGACGACTGCACGATCATCGTCAGCACGCACCCGACTAGCGCGCAACCCATGACGCCCGCGTAATTATTGGCCTGGAACTTTTGAAACCAAGCCTCGAACGCGGGGATCTCTTTGATGATCGCGCAGGCTTCTTTCATGAGCTCGAGCCCGAAGAAGACCATGCCGACGCCCAAGAAGAACATGGCCCAGTACCGCCAGCGGTCGCTCTTGGAGAACAAGTAGACGAATGCGGCCGCACCGAGAAGCGGGAGGCCGTACTTGCCGATTTTTAGAACCAGAATCCAGCCGGTGATGGTGGTGCCAATGTTGGCTCCCAGGATCACGCCAATCGCTTGCGAGAGCGACATCACACCGCTGTTGACAAATCCGACGACCATCACGGTCGTCACGGAACTCGACTGGACCACGCAGGTGACCAGGGTGCCGACGCCGGTCGCCATGAAGCGGTTGTTGGTAACCGCCGCGATCATGCGGCGCATCCCGGCACCCGCGACCGCTTGCATCCCCTCGGACATGTTCTTCATGCCGAGCAAAAAGATGCCTAATCCACCCACAATTCCGAAAACCAGGTGCAGCAAATCATCGATGTTCATTCGGTCAATTCCTTCTTCCTCAATTCATTTTCGTTTTCTTTATTTGCTGGCGATTCTAACCGCAGAATCGTGGAACGGAACCCCCGTCTGAGGCTTCGGAACCAGGCAAGCCGTCCCACCGACTGGGGGGGGCGATGGGGCGAACGGTTTCCTGCACGGATCGAGCCTTGCGGGGAAGAAAAAAAGGCCAAAATAGCCCCGGTTTTTTGGAAAACCGGCAAAGCCGACGCTCCTCCCAGCCTGCTGGGAAAGAAGACGCCTAGGCCGGACCGAGCGACGCGAGGTTCGACCATGCGGGAACTCGTAAGACTTAGCCCCTCCTAATCATTCCGCCGAATTCAACCCGGCCCGGAACAATCGCGTGGCAACTCGATGCCTGGCGGGAGAACCGGAGGAGAGCCCCAGCAAAACGGGGGAACACCCATTTCACTCGCAAACGGTTCCGAACGGCTGACCCTCAGAACCACTCCAAGTGGCACTTCCTTCGCGGATTCCCCACATTACCGCCCCGTTAAACTCTTCGGGATCGAGAACTTCCTAAAGTACGTCGATGCAAAGCGTATCGGAGGCTATCCCTTGCCCTCGGAATCCCGTCCCCGTTCCCCAAATCCCGGTTCTTCTCCCATGAAACATTTTGATTGCGTTGTTATTGGTACCGGTCCCGCTGGCCAAAAAGGGGCGATTCAGGCCGCCAAGCTTGGCAAGAGTGTCGCCATCATCGAGAAGAACAAAGTTCTTGGCGGTGCGCAGATCAACACCGGGACGATCCCGTCGAAGGCGCTCCGCGAGGCAGTGCTGCATCTCACGGGCGATGCGAAGCGAGGCCTCTTTGGCACCAGCTATGGGGTGAAAAAGAACATCACCATCGCCGATCTCGTTTCGGTTTCGCAAACGGTGATTCGCCACGAATGGGAGACCATCCGCAATCAATTCGACCGAAACGATGTGGAACTTCTTTGGGGCGCGGCACGGTTTGCCGGGCCGAACGAATTGTTTATCGAAGGGCCCGACGCGGTCGAGAAGATTTCGGCCGATCGCTTTCTCGTCTCGGTCGGCACCCGCCCGGCGCGGCCCGCGAACATCCCCTTCAACGATTCTTCCATCCTCACCAGCGACGAGCTGCTCAAGCTCGAACACCTGCCCAAGAGTATGATCGTGGTCGGTGGCGGCGTGATCGGTACGGAGTACGCCTGCATCATGGCGACTTTGGGCGTGAAGGTGACGCTCGTCGAAGGCCGGCCCCAGGCGCTCGGGTTCCTGGACCGTGAGATCGGTGATGCGTTCCACTACTTCATGCGGCAACGGGGCATTACTCTCCGACTTGGCGAGAAAGTCGAATCGATCGGCGAAGTGGAAATCACCCAGGGAACCAAACGAACCCTTGTCGAGGCCCAGCTCGAAAGTGGCAAGACACTTCTCGCCGAGACCCTCCTCTACGCCGTCGGTCGCCAAGGGGTTTGCGGATCCTTGGGGCTCGAGAACGTCGGCATCGAATTTGATGACCGAGAACGACTCTCCGTCAATGAGCATTATCAAACCAACGTCGACCACGTCTACGCTGCTGGCGATGTGATTGGCTTCCCCGCGCTTGCCTCGACCAGTATGGAGCAAGGCCGTCGGGCGATTTGCCACGCCTTTGGACAGTGCGAGGTTGGCAACTACAACACCGAACTCTTCCCCTTTGGCATCTACGCTGTGCCGGAAATCTCGATGGTCGGTAAAACGGAAGAACAACTTACCGAAGAGGGCATCCCTTACGAGTCGGGCGTCGCCAACTACCGAGAGATCGCCCGGGCGCACCTCTTGGGTGACCAACTCGGGATGCTCAAGCTGCTCATCCACCAAGAGACGCACAAGATTCTTGGCGTCCATGTCATCGGAACCGGGGCGACTGAACTCGTCCATATTGGCCAAGCGGTGATGACCCTGGGTGGCGATGCGGAGTACTTCACCAACAACGTCTTCAATTTTCCAACGCTTGCCGAATGCTACAAAGTGGCGGCCTACAACGGGCTGAACAAGTTGAACCTGGTCTACGCGTAAGGCATCGCTCGAGGTGAAACATATCACCTGCTGATCGCTTGCGTCTTGAAACCCGTTCACGGTCTTGTAGGCTGGGATTCCAGCCCGACGTTTTTTCCTCGACGCTGCCGTAGGGGATTCTCGATAACACGCGAAATTGTCAGCGGCTTGGAGGAGTGATTCGTTTCCTCTGCCTTGGATTCCGCGAACGGTTACAAAGAAACGCCGCGAGCTTCTTCGGGATTCATTTCCAGGAAACGGAGCGGTTTGTGACCCAACGGCAGCGGACCAAAGTGACAAAACGGCGGGTACTTTCTCGGCAAACCATGGCGTCTGCTGTTTGGATTTGTCCCGAATTGTCGGGGGTCCCCGTTTGCGCGCCAATAGCACTGGTTGAATCGTCGCAATTTGGCCGCCTGCCGCGGTTTCGGCCGAACCGTTCCCGACCAGGCGCGTGCCATTTTGTCCCTGGCGCGCACGAAGAGGGACAAAGCGAGTGACAAAACGACGCGCGCCTAACCGAATGAATTCAATTGCCAAAGAACGGTTCGATTCCCGCATGCTGCGTGAGGGCGAACCTAGCCATTAGAGCCGATTTGCCGGCAGATTCCAGCACTATTTGTGTGCCAAACAGCAGGGATTGCCCAGTCGTTTCTTGAACCGCCAAGTGCACCAAGGACACGAAGAAAAAATTGTGACCGTTCACGCGTCGAAAGAGAGGGAACCAAAAATCGAAGGAATAGCCGCAGAGAAGCGCAGATAGACGCAGATGTTGTTGATTCCAGGCAACTTGTTGCATCAGGACTTCGCGTGGGAGGAGCCAAAGAAAAGAACACTCATCT
>QIKP01000040.1 GCA_003233055.1 Planctomycetaceae bacterium | reverse complement strand
GCCATGCGCCCTGGCGAGGCCGATGCCGACGAAGCCTGGGTTCGGACCTTATGTGAGCGACTCGACTTGCCAATTTTTGTCGGGAGAGCCCCGTCGACGAGTTCGCTGACCAGCGAACAGCAAGCACGCGACGCCCGCTACCATTTCCTCCAGCAAACTGCCGAGGCGACCGGCGCCCGGTACGTCGCAACCGGTCATACGGCCGACGATCAGATCGAAACGGTCCTCATGCGAGTGCTGCGCGGTTCGGGGATCGCCGGACTCTCGGGGATCCCTCCGGTTCGCTCCTTATCCCCGTCGGTAACGGTCGTTCGGCCGCTCCTCTCGATTCGCCGAAGGGAGATCGAAGCTTACCTCACCCAGATCGACCAGGGTTACCTTACGGATGCCACCAATGCAGATCCCCATTTCACTCGCAATTGGATTCGTGGAGAACTACTTCCCCTGGTCCGTCACCGACTCCCCAGCGACGTCGATCGGGCAATGCTCCGGCTTGGGGAGCAGGCATCGGAATGGCGGGAGGCGATCGGTCCGATTGTTGAGCGAGTGGCGAGCGGCGCGATCCGCGTAGCGCCGGACCGAGTCGACTTCGACACGCGGCCGCTCGCGGACTTCCCCAAAATCTTCCTTCAAGAAGCCTGCCGCCATGCTTGGCGATCGGCCGGCTGGCCCGAACAGGCGATGGGCATGGCGGAGTGGCAGCGACTGGCCGCCGCCGTGGCAGGCGAGGAATTCGCCCCCTTCATGTTGCCCAGCAACGTACGAGTTCGCCGCGAGGGAGCGGACGTCGTGCTAGCACCCGCCGAACCCGCTATGAGCCGGGATGCTAGCACCTGCCCATGACGAGGACTTGACCCCGGCAGCCGACCGAACGTACCATCCGGCACTTCAAAATTCTTTACCCACCTCACCGGTTCGAGTTGCGCTTTGCGACATGGCTCGAATCTTCGCACGCTGTTTGCGCAAGGAATCGCCTCTATCATCGCCTGGCTGGTCAACACCTGTTGGTTCTTCTTTAAGTGGGGCATCCTCCTGGTGCTCATCGCGGCGCTGACGATTGGGGGGTACTTTTACCTACGAATGGATGATGAGATTCGTCGGTACGCCGAGTGCCTGCTCGCGGACCACTATTCCGATCTCGACGTTCGGGTTGGCGGCGCACGATTCGAGGCAGGTCAGGGGGTGACACTTCGCCACCTATTACTTTCCAAACGGGGACCGCAAGGCGAGTTGCGCCCGCTAGTTGAAATCGAAGAGATCGAGCTCCACGGAAATTTCGACGTCGAATCGCTCATCGCGGGGAAGCCGGAAATCCAACAGATTGTTCTCCGCCAAGCTCATCTTCATGCGGTCCGTTCGGCTTCCGGGCATTGGAACTTGAGCGTCTTGGGTCCTCCTCCCTCCGCAGGGGAGAGGCCGGCTGCCATAAAGATTGTCGATGCATCGGTCACCTTGACCGATAGCGGTAATCCGATCGCCGAACCGTTGGTGGTGCGTGGAATTCGTCTCGACGTGACGAGCGACTCGTCGAACATCGCCACCCAACCGGGAGAACGGCCTGAGCGCCTTTATAAGATCACCGGCGCGATCGACGGGCCGCATGCCGAGTCGTTTTTGTTCCAAGGCCAATTCAATTCCGTCGGCGGAGCGTTTGGAGTCGAGGCGCAAATCAACCAGCTCGCGATCTCTCCAGAACTGCTGCGATCCCTTCCGGGGATCGATCCCGCGCTACTCGAGTGGGGCCAACTCTCCGGGAAAGCCAATCTCCAACTAACGGCGGAGCGCTTGGGGCAAACGGATGCGCCGGTTACCTGGAAAACCAATTTTCAGATTTCCGAGGGCCACGCGGTGATCGAGGGGCTGCCGAGACAGATTCGCGATCTCTCCGTGGAGGGTTCGGCAAGCGACCAACGACTAGCGATCCGCGAGGCGCGGGCCAGGGTTGGCAAGACCCGATTGGTGCTGGCCTGCGACCGGTATGGATGGACCCGTGCGGCACCCCTTGCCTTGCAAGCGAGGGCCATCGACTTGACGATCGACGAGAGCCTTCGCGAAATTTTCCCTCCAGCCATCGAAAAAATCTGGCAGCGATTCCGTCCCGTCGGTCAGGTCAAAGCATCCATCGTTTTGCGCTACAACGGACAAAAATGGCAGCCCGATATCACCATCGATTGCTTGGACGTGGCGTTGGAGGATCGTGAAAAATTTCCCTATCGGGTCGACCATGGTCGCGGTAGGGTGCGATTTTTCGATCTGGGGGATGGCTCCGGGGGACAACTTCACGTCGACCTTCAGGCCGAAGCGGGCGACCGCCCGGTCACCATTACGGGTCGCTTGACCGGCATGGCAAGCCTTGGGGAGCCTCCTCGCCCACAACCGCCAGGGTGGTTTGAGATTCAAGGGGAGAACCTTTGGATCTCCGACGACCTGCTGAACGCCCTCCCTTCCAAATCGGCCCAGGTAGTGCGGTCGTTCGATCCCCATGGGCGTTTTTCGGTGCGTTGGCGATCCGAACGGATGGTTGCTGGAGGAAAACCGCAAACGGAAACCGACCTTACCTTTCACGATGGGCAAGTCCGATACGACAAATTCCCCTACACGCTCACGCACATCAACGGCCGGCTCCAGGAACGGAGCGGGGTATGGAAATTCGAAAATCTCGTGAGTCGAGACCCCGAGGGAAACCGAGAAATTCGGTGTCACGGCACCAGCGAACCGACCGCCAACGGGCGGCAGCTTTCGCTTCTCTTCACCGGCACCGAAGTCGCGCTCGATGACTCGCTCCGGCTCGCTTTGCCGAAGGATTTTCAAAAGACCTGGGCCGCGCTTCGGCCGATCGGGCGCGTCGGTTTTCGCGCTGACATTCGCCATCAGGTCGGCGATAAGAAACCTTCGATTCTTCTGGACGTGAATCCGCTGCGCCAGACGGTATCGGTCGAGCCGACCTTCTTTCGTTACCGACTCGACAAGCTGGACGGCTCCATCTCGATGAACGATGGTAAGGTCACGATGAAAAATCTCCGGGCGTCCCATGGCCAGACCACCATGATGACCGACGCCACTTGGGTCCGCACGCCGCAAGGGGGTTGGCAGTTTGACCTTTCGAACCTGCATGTGGATCGTCTAACGGCCAACTACGATTTTGTGCTGGCTTCGCCTCTCGGCCTGCGAAAGGTGATCGAAGCGATCAAGCCGAAAGGGAGTTTTTCGATTCATCATGGCGACCTTCGCTTCACACGCGATCGGGCTGGTTCGACCCATCTCCGATCGGAGTGGAACTTCCAGCTTGGTTGCCAGCAAAACGACCTTGAACTTGGTGTTCCCCTCGACAACGTGTCAGGCGTCATTCAACTGGCAGGACGCCACGAGGGCAACTCAAGCTTCACCGTGGGCCAACTAGACATTGATTCCGCCTTTTGGAAAGGTATTCAGTTCACCAACCTCCGTGGACCCCTTTGGGTCGACAATGACGAGTGCCGGTTGGGGCGGGGTGCCACCGATAAAATCAATCAAATCCAAAACCGCAAGAATCCTCGAGAACCGATCGAAGCGAACCTCTATGGAGGACAATTCTCGCTCGATGCCAACGTGCAACTCGAATCTGCCGGCCGGTATACGGTCGCAGTCCAACTCGACAAGGCCGATCTTCAGAGGATGTCGACCGAGTATTTGGGGGGAACCACAGGCCTTACCGGAACGTTGACCGGAAAGGGAACGTTGACCGGAATGGGAAGATCGCCCGACCTGATGGAGGGAGGGGGCCAGTTCGCGATCCGCGATGCCTCGATGTACGAACTACCCGTGATGGCCCGGATGCTCAAGGTGCTTCGGAATCGAGTCCCCGACAAGACCGCTTTCAACGGTGTCGACGCCCAGTTTCGGCTCGATGGGAACAAGGTCGTTTTCGACGAACTCAATTTACTGGGCGATGCGGTAAGCTTGTATGGGAAAGGTTCCATCTCGTTTGATAAGCAGCTTGATCTAGCATTCCACACTTCGGTAGGCCGCAACGACTTAAATTTACCCGTTCTTCGATCGATGATCGGACAAGCAAGCGCCAACTTGTTGCTTATCAAAGTGACCGGTGCGGCCGACAATCCAGAGGTCCGCCGGGAGGCGTTGCCCGTCGTGAATGATTTTGTCGAACAAATAACCGACGGGCCCTTGGCATCACCACCACACAAATTGAGCGATTTTTGGAGACGATAGCAGACTCTCCAAGTGAGCTGCAGCGCCCGCGCCCCAAGTGAGCCGTGGCGTCCCCGCCCACCGAGAAGAAAAGGAACAGGAGCGATACCTTTTTCTTAGCCGACGAGCGCAGTGAACCATCGTGAGGAGGCTCGTCGGAGTGAACCTCGAACCTGGAGCCAAACCATGAGCATCGGAGCCTTCGGCGGCCTTCAAGGTGCCGCAGCCGGCGCGCCCCTTTCACAAACCAAAGGGAGCGAGATCGAGAAAAACAGCCAACAAGCGTCCGCCGCCAAACGAGGTGCCGACGCCGGCGCCAAAGCGGAAGAGGCCGCCGGCGTTGGCACTACCGAAGAAGACCAAGGAGCTAGCGACCGTGACGCCGATGGCCGACGAATGTACGAAGACACCGTCGAAATCGAATCGACCGAAGAGACCGAACCCGAAGCGATCACGGAGGCTCCGAAGGGCAATAATACGACCGCGAAATCGGGCAACCAACTCGACTTGATGGGTTAGAATGGGGGCCTGTTACCATGGCCCTTGAATCGGACCCGCTCGGCACCTCTTACCTTCGCAATTCGAATGCACTTCACCAAAATGCACGGGGCGGGCAACGACTATGTTTACGTCGATTGCTTCACCCATCCTGTTCCTGACAACCCCGAGAAAGTGGCCCGCCGTGTGGCCGACCGGCACTTTGGAGTCGGGGGCGACGGGCTCATCTTGATCTGTCCCAGCGATCGAGCCGATGCCGAGATGCGGATGTACAACGCCGATGGGTCGTTCTCCGAAATGTGTGGCAATGGGATCCGTTGTGTTGCCAAGTACCTGTACGATCATAGCCTGGTGAAGAAGGAGATTCTCCAGGTCGAATCGGGTGGGACCGTCTACTCACTTGCCCTCACACTCAAGGAGGGACTTGTTGACCGAGTGCGAGTCGACATGGGCGAGCCCGTCTTCTCGCGGGACGACATCCCCACGCTGCTCCCTGGCGACAAGATCATCGATGCGCCCCTGTCGATCGAAGGGCAATTGTACCGCGTGACGAGCCTCTCGATGGGCAATCCTCACTGCGTGCTCTTTGTCGATCGTGCGACCGACGATTGGGTGTTGGGCGTTGGGCCAAAAATCGAAAAGCACGAAGCCTTCCCCAATCGCGTGAATATCGAATTCGTAGAGATTCATTCTCGCACCCGGCTCACACAACGAACGTGGGAGCGAGGCAGTGGCGAAACGCTCGCTTGCGGAACTGGCGCGAGCGCCGTTTGCGTCGCCGGTGTGCTCACGGGACAGACCGAGCGAAAAGTGACGATTGACCTGCTCGGAGGGCAACTTGAGCTGGAATGGGACGAGTCGGACAACCACGTCTACATGACTGGACCCGCCGTGGAAGTCTTCAGCGGCGAATGGCGTGGGTGAACCAAACTGGCGAGCCCGGCCCGTCAGGACCGCGGTTATCCGGGTAACGGGTGTCCCGTTGCTGCTCACGCCAGCGACTCGCGCACCACCTTCGCCGGCTTCACGCCAGTGAGACGCATGTCGAGGCCTTGGAACGGGACGGAGAACCGGTGGTGGTCGATGCCCATGAGGTGCAGCATCGTGGCGTGGAGATCCCGGACGTTGACGATGTCCTCCACCGCATGGTAGCCGAACTCATCCGTCGCTCCGACCGAGATCCCTCCTTGCACCCCGCCACCCGCCATCCACATACTGAATCCTGCAATGTGGTGATCGCGGCCCGCCGTCTCCCCTTTGTCTCCTTGTGACATGGGGGTGCGGCCAAATTCGCCACCCCAAACGACCAGGGTATCGTCGAGCATGCCGCGCTGTTTGAGATCGGTAATGAGCGCGTAGGTCGGCTTGTCGGTCAGCTTGCAGCAGGTGGTCATGTTCTTATTTAAGCTGCCGTGATGGTCCCATCCGCGGTGGTAGAGCTGGATGAACCGCACCCCCCGCTCCGCCAATCGCCGGGCCAAAAGGCAATTCGATGCGTACGAGCCATCGCCGGGCGTTGCTCCGTAGAGATCCAGCACGTGCTGCGGCTCGCCCGACATGTCGATTAATTCGGGGACGGACGTTTGCATCCGGAAGGCGGTTTCGTAAGCCGCGATACGTGTTAGCAATTCTGGATTGGCGACCTGTTGGTGTCGCAGTTGGTCGAGCTGTTGCACGCTTCCAACCACTTGGTGCTGCAAACGATCGGGTACACCACGCGGAGTTTTCACGTAATGGACGGGCACGCCCGTCGAGTTGAACTGGACGCCTTGGTAGCGGCTCGGCAGGAACCCGGCCGACCATTGGCGCGACGCGATCGGTTGCGGGTTGGCACTGCTGACGCTCGTTAGCACGATGAAGCCTGGCAGATCGCGCGTTTCGCAGCCGAGTCCGTAGTTGATCCATGCCCCCATCGACGCCCGACCGCTGATCGCGCTGCCGGTGTTCATGAAGGTATGGGCCGGGTCGTGGTTGATCTGCTCGGTAACCATCGACTTGAAAATACAAATATCGTCGGCAATTTCACGATGCCATGGCAGAAAGTCGCTGATCGTCTGGCCATTCTTGCCATATTTGCCAAACTTTCTTATTGGCCCGAGGACGCGCAGTTCCTTGCCTTGCAGTTGGGCGATAGGCTGACCGGCTGTGACCGACGCCGGCATCGGCTGGCCATCAAGTTCCCGAAGCTTCGGTTTTTCGTCGAACGTATCGAGGTGCGACGGCCCACCCGCCATGCAAAGGAAAATCACCCGCTTGGCGCGCGCCGCAAAATGGGGAAGGCCAGGAAGGCCCGGAATGCCTTGCTGCGGTGCCGCAAAACCATCGCCAGCCAGCAGGGCCGACAGCGCCGTGGCGCCGAGACCGACGCCCGATGCCTTGAGGAACGTCCGGCGATGCGCGTCGGTTTGCAGATGGGAAAAAGGGTTGTTCATGGTCTTTTCTCGTGATAGCCCGACTTGCCAGATTTCGGGAAAATTTGGTTGCGTGCCCGAGCTCTGGCGAGTCGGGCTTACCATGGCTAATTTCGCATCGTGGTTTCGCCCAGGTTCAGGATCGCGCGGGCAACGTTTGCCCAGGCAGCCAGGTCGACCTGATCGACCTCGTCGCCGACCTTACGCAACCCCGTCGTCATCGCTTGCTTGGCTTCTTCGGGATGGGATTCATAATACGCTCGGCTTTTCTCTAATAACTCCTTCAGTACGCGAGCTTCGTCCTCGGTGGGGGCCCGCGAAGTCGCCCAGCGGAAGGCGTATTCCATCCGTTCGCTCTGACTTTCAGCACCTGCAAGGATCCGCTCCGCAAACGTACGCGATGCCTCGACAAACGTTGGATCGTTGAGCAGCGTGAGTGCTGCCAGCGCCGTGTTGGAACGGGAACGCGACGCGGTACATTCCTCTCGTGTCGGTGCGTCGAAGGCTCGCAGCATGGGGTGCAAAAATTGCCGTTGCCAATGGACATAGAGCCCACGCCGCCATTGCTGCTCGTTGGTGTCGTGTTCGTATTCTCGCGCGGGAAAATTTAAGTGCCGATAATGCCCTGCGGGCTGGTAAGGCTTGACGCTTGGGCCGCCGATCTCGTCTTGAAGCAGTCCGCTGACGCGAAGCGCCGTATCGCGGACCACCTCTGCCGGGACGCGGAAACGTGACTGCCGGGCCAGCAGTTCGTTGTAGGGGTCCCGATCGCGGAGTTCTTTCGGCGCGATGGAACTCTGCCGATACGTACTCGACAGGGCGATCACCCGCACCATCTGCTTCACGTCCCAGCCACTTTCGAGGAACTCCACCGCCAGTTGGTCGAGCAGTTCGGGATGCACGGGGGGTTGCCCCTGGCCACCAAAGTCGTCGAGCACCGAGGCGATACCGCGACCAAACATCAATGCCCACCATCGGTTGACCATGACGCGCGCGGTCAATCGTCCGACACCGTCGTCGGTATCCGTAAGCCAGTTCGCCAGATCGATCCGTGTCGCCCGGCGACCATCGGCTAGCGGAATGGAAGATAAAAACGTCGGCACGGCAGGCCCGACGACTTCGCCTGAATCGTCCATCCAATCACCACGTGACAGCACGCGCACGACACGAGGCTCACACTGCTTGGCGATCATGGTGAGTCCCGGGGCAGCCTTGATCGTTTCGATCTCTTTCTTTCGCTGCTCGACCTTCGCATCCTCGGGGGAACCTTCAAGCTTCCTTATCTCGTCTTCGCATTGGACAAGCCGTTCTCGCTGGAGGATGCTCAATACTTCGATTTCGGGTTTTCGAATCGTCGGCAATGTACTCAGGTCTTCGGCCGGAGTGTGCAGATGAATCTCGTCGTCAAGATCGGCGAAGAACGCGCCTAAGGTGTAGAAGTCGCGAGCGGTGTAGGGATCGAATTTGTGGTCGTGGCATTGGGCGCATCCGACGGTTGCCCCCATCCAGACTTGCGAGATATTTCGGACTCGGTCGGCCATGTAGATCGCACGGTACTCCTTTCGCTGGGCTCCTCCTTCGTGGGTAGTTTGCAGCAGCCGGTTATAGCCCGAGGCGATTTGGGTATCGATGCTCGAGTTGTCGAGCAAATCGCCCGCCAACTGTTCCTTCGTAAATTCGTCGAAGGGCTTGTTGGTGTTGAACGCATGGATGACGTAGTCGCGGTAGGGCCAAATGTTCTGCGTCTGGTCTCCGTGGTAGCCGACCGTGTCGGCGTAGCGCACCAAGTCGAGCCAGTAAATTGCCATTCGCTCGCCGAAGTGGGGCGATGCAAGGAGCCGATCGACAAGACGCTCGTACGCATCGGGGCGGTCGTCGTCAACGAATTGTGCCACTTCCTCCGGCGTCGGCGGCAGTCCCACCAGGTCAAAACTTAGCCGGCGAATGAGCGTCACGCGGTCGGCTTCGCCGGCTGGTTGGAGCCCTTCTTTTTCGAGACGCGAGAGGATGAATCGGTCGATCCAGTTCGTCGGCCATTCGTGGTGGGACACTTCGGGGATGGCATGGCGAACGGGTGGCACGTAGGCCCACGCCATCGACCAATCGACTCCCTCGTCGATCCATCGGGCAAGCAATTCGATCTCGCGAGGCGAGAGTGGTTTGTGGATCTCGGGCGGCGGCATTAACTCCCTTTCATCCGCCGAACGTATGCGGGAGACAAACTCACTCTCGGCTGATTTCCCAGGCGTGATCACCGAATAACCACCGCGGTCAAGCTTGGCGTCTTCTTCCACATCGAGCCGCAAGTCGGCCTCCCTCGACGCGGCATCTGGCCCATGGCACTGAAAACAGTTGTCCGAGAGAATCGGCCGGATGTCGCGGTTGAAGTCGACCTTCTCCTGCGCCAAATCTTCCTCGCACCATGCCGCATTGCTCGACAGCACACAAAATAGCAGAGGCAGGTAGAGTCGTGATTCCAATCGCCCAGTGGAGCGAGGAAAGAACCTTTTTTTTTCGTTCATGCTATTGGGATCAGTTGTTCGATCGTTCGTGAACTCCGTCGCGCCGCGAAGATTTTCCGATGCTGCGGGGTGGTGCCTGGTACTGGTATCGCCCTTGCTCGAAGGCGATCTGCAGGACATCCGTCTGGCACTAAGAATGGGCAAGCCGTTGAAGCGAGAAACGAACGACGTTCTCAGCTAGGGGGAGGAGGCAACTTCTGCACCGTTCCATTCTATTTACGGCTGGAGAGAAAGTCCAGTTCGTGACATCGCACCAGAGAACTGCAAAGTCATTTTTGAACCGCCAAGGCGCCAAGAACGCTAAGAAAAATGTCGACCGAAGCAGAGAAACCACAAACCCAAAGAGATAGTTGGTGTCCTTTTGGCCGCGATTCGTATCGATTCACACGAATTCGTGGTTTCCCCTGCCTCCGATTCGGGGAACGGTTGCCTCTCTCCTCCAACTCTCCTCCAACTCTCCTCCAACTCTTCTTGGCGTACTTGGCGCCTTGGCGGTTTTTTTATTCGGCGACTTTGAAAGCGTCCTGCATCGCACACAAAACATCCGGTTGGTTAGAGCTTCGGAACCGGGCGTTTTGGCTTTCTCGGAGGGATATTTTCAGGGCGTGGAGGTGGAGGGTTGGCGTTGTTTGGGGGACGCAGCTGCCGATTGGCATCGGTGAATCGCTCGATCCACTCCCAGCCAAAAGGCGTTGCGAGTTCGCGCTGTGCGAGGAGCGCCCAAGGCGTGTCGGGATGCTCCACCACGACGCGCTCGAGGTAGAGCTGGGCGAGGTCGCCTTCCTTCGACAAGAGGCTGCCGGTTGTTACTTTGTCAGACGGGATAAGTACCCAGGTGTCGTTCTTTGCGTTCTGAAATTTCATTCCTTGCTTTGCCAACGCGAGCATCGAGTTGTACCCCTCGGTACGGACCTTGGTCGCGAACGCACGACCCAAGGCCAAGTCAAATCCAGCTTGCCATCGAGGTTCGATCAGCTTCCCACGGTCCTTTTCTCCCTGGCGAAGAATCGAGACCAATTGGGCGACCTTCGGCTCCAGCTTGGCAGCCACACGCTGCGCCCGCGAGAGGTCTTGCGCGAGTCGGGCTTCGTCGATTTTGGGGAACCGGAGCCGGATATTCTCCATTTGTCCGGTCCAGGAAAGCGTTGCCGCTTGCACCAGCGAGGCGCGAGCCTTGTTCCTCGAGAGCCGCTTCCGATACTCGCCAACCGTCACGTAGTCGGGCTGATAGGCTCGCATGACCGTCGGATCAAAAAACTTCGCCAAGTGGGTCGCCATGGCGTCGGTTTGATCGCGACCGATGAACCTCTCCGATCGGTTTGGGTGAATGGCAAAGTAAATCCCCCCCGTTTCGATGGTCAGCCGCGTCAGCGCAAACGGACCGAATCCCGAATCGAGCCGATCGTCCTGATCGTTTTGCCCCAGGAAACGAAGGCGAACCCTCTCAGCCATTAGCGACTCGGGGCCTTGGTCGACCGCCACGAAGCGCGGCGACTGGTCGAACAGGGGATCGGGATCAACGTACTTCACCAGCGCTTCGCGACGACCAAACGGAGCGGGGACGCCGACGACGTAGACCGGCATCTCGTACTTTCGGCACGTCTTCACTGCCGCATCGATCTGCTGGTAGTCGTTCCCCGCCTCGTCGGTAAAAACGACCAGCATCACATTGCGTCGCGGGGCCTTCAGACGGTAGCTGCGGAATTTAAGGGCCAACTCGGTCACTGCTGCAAAGACATTCTCCTCTCCGGTCGCTAGGCTCTGGTCTTGCATGACGCGGGCGGTCTTTTGGGCAATCGCTCGCATCGCTTTTTGGATTTCCGCCAGGTCGTCGGTCGGCCTGGGGATATGGATCGTGGTGGTCGCCTCGAAGGAAGCCACCGACGTCAGCAGAGGCTTGTCTTCATGGCGACGAAACGCTGGATTGCCCGCCGCTTCCAAGACGCCCAGTTCTTCATAAACTCGCTCGAATCGTTGGGTGATCGTCTCCCGCTGCGACTGCAAACTACCCGACTCATCGAAGAGCCAAACGACGAGTGTTCGACGCTGCTCTAGCGAAAGCATGATTTCATTCGTGATGCGGTCGATCGCCCCGGCCGCTCCGGTGGTCCCGACGCTTCCGGTCCCTTTGACGAGTATTCGGTCGCTCAGGTCGGGGGCGGTAAGGAGCGGTTCCTCGACTTCCACCGCTTTGATCTCCGACAGCATGCTGACCGCTTCGACCGGCACGATGATTTCGGAAACGTCGGAGATTTCCGGTGCCGCCGCTTCTGCATTGGCTCTGCCCGCCTTCGAGAAGGCGCCGATCTCCGGAGGAACCTCCTCGGCAAACTGAAATTCTTCCGGTAAAAATTCTTCCTCCAGGTCGGGCGGCACGGAGGTAAGCCGATAGCTAGGGTCCGAGGGCAAAAGGAAGACCATCGTGCCCAGGAGTAGCAGGGCTAAGAAATGGACAAAAAAGCTGGCCAGCCAGGCATACGACTCTCCATCCAGCAGCGGCAGCTCTTCGGAGCTGGGGCTGGAGAACCACCATTGCCGGATTCTTTGTTCCAGTTTCATCTTCTATGGGGGGGGTGAATGGCCGCTTCATCCCCCTCTTGTCTTGAGGGGAACCGAAGGGGGCCCGATTCTGGGAAACATTCTGGGGAACCGAACCCGCACCCTCATTATCGGCCCTAATGACCAATTCTGCAACGTGAAAATACGGCTTGGAGACTCTTAAAACAAGGGTACTAGCTGAGCGAAGTTGTTCTGCAGTAGGGTGTTCTAGCTACCCCCGCCCGACCGATAGCCATGACGGAGGAGCCGCCTCTTCCTTCGCTTGGATTCGAGCCAGGCTTGGATTCGGGGAGGGAAGCCCCGTGTTAGTCGCCCCGCGGCCTCTAGCTTGCCCAACTCCACTCCGATCGGCCTATTGTCTATACTAGGGCTGGAAACCCCCTCGGCTCGCCAAGCGGCCGGTAGATGGGGAGAGGGCCCATTTCCGCCATTTTTTTCCTTCGGAACCGGAATTCATGAATCGCGAATATCGAGTGCTTTGGTTGGTCTGTCTGCTCCTCGCTCCCGTTTGGAGCGCGGTCTCCCCGCTCCTCGCGGCGGACGACGCGAAGGAACCGGAGGTCATCTCCCTGACCACTAAGGATGGGGTTGGCCTCAAGGTGACTTATTACGCCAGTAGCCTCGGCAAGCAAGCGACGCCGGTCATCCTCCTGGCCGATCGGAAAGACTCGCGAAGTGTCTACGACAATTTGGCCAAGCGGCTACAAAGTCCCGGCAAGGACGACAACCACAAGTCGTTTGCCGTCCTAGCGGTCGACCTGCGGGGACATGGGGACAGTACCAAGCAAAGTCTCCCCAACGGCCAGACGCGCCAGATCGACGCCTCCAAGCTCGGTCGCAAAGAGGTGGCCGCCATCGTGCAATTTGACATGGCAGCCATCCGGCGGTTCTTGGTCAAGAAAAACGATGCGGGCAACCTCAACCTCAACCGACTCTCGATCGTTGGTGCGGGACTCGGCGCATCGGTTGCGGTGAACTGGGCGGCCATCGATTGGAGTTTCCCACCGTTGGCTGTTGGGAAGCAGGGCCAGGACGTGAAGGCGCTGGTGCTGGTCTCTCCCAAATGGACCTACCAAGGACTGCAGCTCAACCAAGCCTTGCGCCAGCCAGGCGTCCAACAAGAAATTGCCTTCCTCATCATGTATGGAAAACGGGATCGTCGATTGGTCACCGACGCGAAACGAATCAAGAAGCAGCTCGAACGTTACCACCCCGAACCGGAGAACCCCGAACCTGAGAAGCCCAACTCGCTCACCTTTCTCACTCCTGACGTGGGCCTCCAAGGGACCCAATTCTTAACCGAAGCAGGTCGCGACGCCGAGGACCAGATCATCCAGTTCCTCTCGTTTCACGTCACGGACAAAGACCTCGAATGGACTTCGAGAAAACATCACTAGACCGGGAAATTAGGCCTCACGCCAATAGCCGACGAGCGCAGTTTACTCGCCTCACGCCAATAGCCGACGAGCTACGCCTCGTCGGAGGCCACGGCTAATCCGTAGCGGCTGTTTCGCCGTAGGGTGGCGCGGTGAAGCGCGCTGGCAAACAGGTGCTGTACGAGAGTCGCCGTGAAAACGGGTAGCAGGAGTACCGGTTGCTGGTGGAGAACATCGCTTGCAAGGGCGAGCGCAAGGCCGGTGTTTTTCATCGAGAGTGAGTAGTCGAGCGAGGTAACCCTCTCACGCGACTCGCAAAACCATCTCCCCAAAGCACGCGATGTCAGGAGCCCCGCCACACAGAGGAAGAATGCCACCACCGCACTCGCGGCCAGCCAGGTGACATGAAAGTCGTCTCGCATCTGCGGAAAGGCCATCGCTGCGTTGATGTAGTTGAGCAGGAGCAGCGACGTGGCACTCCAAAGAAGAACGCTTTGCCGATGGGTGGCGACTCGTTCCGGGCCGACAAACCATCGGACCAACATTCCGATCGCGGTCGGGAGCAGCACCCAGACGACGAACTCAACGCCGGTGAAGCTGGTCGTCAATTTGGCGAGTTCCGCCGCCTGGGCTGGTAGGAAGGAAAGGCCCAGGAGTTGGAGCACGAGCGGGATCATCCAAGGGCAGGCGACGATCGAAAGAACGACCAAGGCCAAGGTCCAAGGAAGTTCGCCCCGCGACTGTTGGGTCCAGGCAGCGGACGAGTTAGCGACAGGCATGGCTGCGACGAGCGCAAACCCGACCAGTAGCGCCGAAGCGGCCTGGGGCTCGACCAGTAAAGGGAGCGCCCACCATGCCACGAGCACGACCGCCGCCGGCACCAACCAGACCGCAGCGAGACCGAGAAGCAACAATCCAGGCCGACTCACAACGCCAGCGAGTCGCCGCATGTCGGCACCGAGTGCCGCAAGGAACAGCAGCAGCGCCACGAGCAGATGCGACAATCGAGGCCGAAGAACCTCCGGCAATCCGTCGGGCAAGCTCCAGGCATGGAGCCGCTGGCCCGGCGTCGGGACGAGAAGGGCCAACAAATAACAGAGCGCCAGCAACAGCGGCAGGAACCGCCGTACAAATTCGCTCAGTCGAGTTATCGGCTGCTGGGCCATCGGCTCGGGTGCTTCGCCATCGTGGGTGCCATGCCGCCGGCCATTCCGCAGCAGAGGGCTCCAGTGTAGCAGCCGAACGGCTCCCAGTGCCACATGGCTTTGCCTCTTTCGTGAACGGTTCCCCCGTCGCCCTCCGACGAGGCGTAGCTCGTCGGCTATGGGGGCCGCTCTCCCGCTCTCCGCTCTCCGCTCTCCGCTCTCCGCTCTCCGCTCTCCGCTCTCTGCTCTCCGCTCTCTGGCCTCTGGCCCCCCGCCTGCCCCTGTTGCGAGGCGGCTGATAAAGTGAGGGGCCTTCGTGGAATCACCTTTTGCCTTCTTCCCCAAGTTTTCCGTCATGTCTTCTACACTCCGCTTGGCCGTCATTGGCGGCGATGGTATCGGCCCCGAAGTGGTCGCTACTGCTCTCGACGTTCTCGAATCAGCCGCCACCGCGACCGGTTGCCAGTACGAGAAGACCTCCTTCCCTTTCTCCGCGGCTCACTTCCTCGAGACAGGCCACATCTTGGACGACGCCGACGTCGCCGAGCTACGCAAGTTCGACGCGATCCTTCTCGGCGCGGTTGGCGGCTTGCCAAACGATCCGCGACTGGCCGGCGGCGTGATCGAAAAAGGGATCTTGCTCAAACTCCGATTCGAGCTCGACCAGTACATCAACCTCCGCCCCGTTTCGCTCTATCCGGGCATTGAAACACCGCTGGCCAACAAGACTTCCGCCGACATCAACTTCGTCTGCGTTCGCGAAAATACCGAGGACCTCTATTGCGGTATCGGCGGCTTCGTTCGCAAAGGAACACCACACGAAGTAAGCAACCAGACGATGGTTGCGACTCGATTCGGTGCCGAGCGGTGCATCCGCTACGCCTTTGAGCTCGCCAAGACGCGCGAGCGGAAGCACCTGACGCTCGTCCACAAAACCAACGTCCTCACCTTCGCCGGCGATACTTGGTACCGGGCGTTCCAAGAAGTGGCCGAGGAGTATCCCGAAGTCACGACCGACTACCACCATGTGGATGCTTGCTGCATGTTCATGGTGTCGAGGCCCGAAGTCTACGACGTGATCGTCGTCCCCAACATGTTCGGCGACATCATCACCGACCTTGGCGCAGCGATCGCCGGCGGGATGGGCATCGCCTCGAGCGGCAATCTGAATCCAGACGGCGCGGCCCCCAGCATGTTCGAACCGGTCCACGGATCGGCCCCCGACATCGCCGGCAAGAACCTGGCCAACCCGATCGCAACGATCGACTCGCTCGGACTCCTTATGCGCGAAACGGGCCGCATCCAAGGCGACACGGCCGCCGTGACTTGTGGCGAGCAAATCGGCGTCGCGGTGAAGAAGGTGACACCACAATTTGCGGGAAAAAGTCTCGATCGCTCAGGATTCGGGACCGATGCAATCGGCAAGATGGTGATCGACTCGCTGTAACCGGGCCCAAGAGTCTGTATAATTGCTCTGATGGCATCCAATAATTCGGCAGCGGAGTTTCAGATATGACTATTCGAGCCATTGAGAAAGCGATTACTAGCTTGAATCCACAAGATTTATCGGAATTTCGACAATGGTACATGGAATTTGACGCCGAAGCATGGGACCGCCAGATTGAGCAAGATGCTGCATCTGGTGCGATTGATTCGCTAGCGGATGAAGCTCTTCGGAAGCACCGTGCGGGCGAGACTCGCGAGCTATGAAACACTTCGCCTCTCCAGGTTTCTGGAACTGCTACGGGCAATTACCGAAGTCCGTGCAGCAACTCGCCGATCGGAACTTTCGGCGGCTAAAAAAGAATCCTTCTCATCCATCGCTGCACTTCAAGAAGATTGGCCGGCATCGCTCGGTCCGCATTGGTCTGCATTACCGCGCCCTCGCAGTCGAAGCAGAAAATGATTTGGTGTGGTACTGGATAGGCCCCCATGCAGAGTACGATCGTATCATCGCTAAGGTATAGAGCCGACCCAACACCTCCCCCCCTAGCCGACGACCTACGTGTCGTCGGGGCTCTTCGATCCCTTTCCACTTTTTCCTACACCGACAGTTTCCCTTCGAATCCCATCTCCGCGAAGTTGGCCGTCTTCAACGGATCGATGTATTTCAGCAGGGCAATCGTCGGGAATTCTAGAATGATGAACCTCGCGCCGAGGGCGTCGGGGTTGCTTCGCTCTAGGAGCAGCGCACTGCCCGAGATCATGAATCCCTTGAACGGAATCGTTTCGTTGAGCGTGGTCGTGATGATTCCTTTTTTCGGAATCGAAGCGGGCCAACGAGTAAATATTTCTTGCCACCGCGAGCGTTCGGCCATGGTAGGGTCCTTTGGGAAAGTTACGCGTGAATGGCGGATCCTTGCACCGCCATGGCCGCCTCTTTAAGTGCCTCGGAGAGCGACGGGTGCGCGTGGCAAGTGCGGGCGATGTCTTCGCTGCTGGCGTGAAAAGCCATCGCCATCGCCGCCTCGGCGATCAGGTCGCCCGCACGCGGGCCGATGATGTGAACTCCCAGCAGGCGGTCGGTCTCGCGGTCGGCAAGCATCTTAACGAAGCCCTCGGTTTGGGCAAGCGCTCGAGCCCGACCGTTGCCCCGAAAGTGGAAGAGGCCCTTGTTGTATTCGGTGCCCGACTCCTGGAGCTGCTTTTCGGTTTGGCCAACCGCAGCGATTTCGGGATGGGTGTAGGCGACGCTCGGGATGGCACGGTAGTCGACGTGCCCGTAACCGGTGGCGATTTTTTCGACGCAGGCGACCCCTTCTTCTTCCGCCTTGTGGGCGAGCATCGGCCCTTCGATCACGTCACCGACGGCGTAGATCCCCGGTACGGTCGTTTGGAAGTCGGCGGCCACCGGAATGCGGCCGCGATCGTCGAGGGCGATGCCGGCCGCCTCGAGACCGAGCCCGTCGGTCATCGGCACGCGGCCCGTGCAGAGGAGGACTTGGTCGCACTCGATCGGTTCACGGCCTTCCACCTCGACCCGGGCATGCTTTTTCTTGCTGGTCGCACCGGTGACACGGCTCGAAAGCTCGAAATGGAGGCCCTGTTTCTTAAATATCTTGAAGGCCTCGGCGGCCACCTCGTCGTCGGTGCCAGGCAAAATGCGGTCGAGGTATTCCAGCACGGTCACTTTCGACCCAAGCCGTCGCCAGACCGAGCCGAGTTCGAGACCAATCACTCCGGCACCGATGACCACCAGATGCTCGGGCGGTTTCTTGTAGTCGAGCGCTTCGGTACTTGTACCAATGCGATGGCCGTCGGGCGTAACGCCCGGAAGAGTGGCGACTTTGCTGCCAGTCGCGATGAGAATATGGCGGGCGGTGAGTTCCGTGGGGGATTGCTTGGATTCGACCGTGACTCGGGCTGGCCCGCTGAAGCGGGCTACGCCTTGATACGAAGAGATTTTATTTTTTTCGAGAAGCGCCTCGATGCCTTTGGTGAGAGCGCCGACAACGCTGTCTTTACGCTTTTGCATCGCACCCAAGTCGAGCGACATCTTATCAATCTGGATGCCATGTTTGCCAAAACCTTTCAGGGCTTCCTCGTAGAGTTCGCTCGATTCAAGCAACGCCTTACTCGGAATGCACCCCACGCGGAGGCAGGTGCCGCCGAGTCGTGGCTCTTTTTCAATGCAAGCAACGCGCATGCCGAGCTGCGCGGCGCGAATCGCAGCAACGTAGCCACCCGGGCCGGCACCGATGACAAGGAGGTCGTATTCTTGCATGTCTAAATCTCGATCAAAATCCTGGCTGGTTCTTCGATGGCTTCTTTGATTTCCCGGAGGAACGTCACCGCTTCCCGGCCATCGACGATGCGGTGATCGTAGGTTAGCGCAAGGTACATCATCGGTCGGATGACGACGTTGCCATCGATCGCGATCGGTCGTTCCTGAATGGTGTGCATCCCGAGGACTCCGCTTTGCGGAGGGTTGACGATAGGCGTCGAAAGGAGCGATCCATAGACGCCGCCATTGCTGATAGTAAACGTCCCCCCCAGCATTTCTTTCATCGTTAGTTTGCCTGCCTTGGCGCGTACGGCGAAGTCGGTAATGGCATGCTCGATGTCGGCAAAACCGAGTTGATCGGCATTGCGAAGAATTGGGACAACGAGGCCTTTCTTGACACCAATGGCGATGCCGATATCAAAATAGCGCTGATAGACGATCTCGTCGCCATCGATGCGGGCGTTGAGTCCGGGACAATTTTTAAGCGCCTCGACCGCCGCTTTGACGAAAAAGGCCATGAAGCCGAGCTTCACACCATGCTTTTTCTCGAACGCCGCGCCATGTTCCTTCCGAAGCTCCTTCACGGCACTGAGGTCAGCCTCGTTGAAAGTGGTGAGCAGGGCCGCATTTTTCTGAGCTTCGACCAGTCGCGTGGCGATCGTCTTTCGCAAAGGAGACATCCGCACGCGCTCGTCGATCCGCTCCCCCGCCTGACTTGCCCCCGCCTGACTTGGTAAACCTGCTTGGCTTGGTGACGATGCCGGAACAACGATTTCGGGGGGCAGGGTTGGCGATCCGCCTGGCTGCCGTAGGACGTCCTCCTTGAGGAGCCGGCCCCCTGGCCCTGTCGCTTGGATGTCGCTCGGCCGGAGCCCTTGGTCCGCCATCGCTCGGGCCGCCGCCGGCATGACGCGAGGAGAGGCGAGGCCCGCTTGCGCGGGCCGGGAGGTGCCCCGTTCTACAGCCTGGTCGGCCGGATCGATCACCGCTGACTTGGCTGGTGGTGAAGAAGAAGGGGACGCGTCGGTGAGTGGCGAGCTCGTGGCCCCTGCTTCGAGGAGGGCAATCACTTCGCCCACCGCTGCGATGTCGCCCGTCTTCTTGAGGATTTCGGTGAGCACGCCAGTCACCGGGGAGGGGGCCTCGAAGGTCGCCTTTTCCGATTCGAGCTCGACCAACTCTTCGTCCCGTTTCACCAGATCGCCCACTTGCTTGTGCCACTGGCCGATCACCACTTCCGAGATCGATTCCCCCACCTCGGGTACCCGGAGTTCTTCCGTCTTGGTTTGCGTTGTACTGGCCATTATTTTTCCTGTCGTTTTTTGACTCGCATGACCCGAACGCGTTCGGGTTAGGTGGCTATCGGATAAAGCAAAAAACCCGCAGCTTGCGCGCGGTTGAATCACGCAGCCGTACGGGCACTATTTTTCGCCGAAGGCCTCGGCGATGAGGTTTTGTTGTTCCCAAATATGGGCCGTTTTCGATCCGGTTGCAGGGCTGGCCGATTCGGGCCGGGTGACTCCACGCAGCGGCAGCCGGCCAAAGAGCTGCCGCCCCAATTTAACCAGCAGAAACCGCCACGCGCCCATGTTTTCGGGCTCTTCCTGAACCCAAATCACCTGCGTCCCGTCGCGCGCCGTGGCCAAAGCCTCCTCCAACTCCGCCGCGGGGAGTGGGTAAAGCTGCTCCAGCCGAAGGATGGCAATGTCCTTGCGGTCGAGCATCTCTCGTTTTTCGCGAAGCTCAAAGTAAATCTTCCCGGTACAGAGCAAGATTCGCTCCGCTTGGCTGAGGTCTTCTAGTTGTTCGTCGGCCAACACCCGCTCAAACCGCCCCGTTGCCAGGTCGTCGAGCTTCGAGACGCAATCTCGGTGACGGAGCAAGCTCTTCGGGGTCATGACAATGAGAGGCTTGCGCCAGCGGCGAATCATTTGCCGCCGGAGGCAATGGAAAAACTGCGACGGAAGCGTCGGATAAACGACCTGGATGTTGTCCTCCGCCCCGAGCAGCAAAAAACGCTCCAAGCGGGCGCTCGAGTGCTCCGGTCCCTGCCCCTCGAAGCCATGGGGCAATAGCAACGTCAGCCCGCTCAAGCGGCGCCACTTGTCCTCGGCACTGGCGATGAACTGGTCGATCACGACCTGGGCCGCGTTGGCGAAGTCGCCGAACTGGGCTTCCCAAATGACCAAAGTGTCGGGGGCATCGAGACTGTAGCCATACTCGTAGGCCAACACCCCCGTTTCCGAGAGAGGGCTGTTATAAATTTCGACGCTTGCTTGGTCTTCTGACAGATGGTTGAGCGGCATGTGTGTGGCACCCGTCTTGTAGTCGTGCAACACCGCATGGCGATGGCTAAACGTGCCTCGCTCCACGTCCTGTCCGGTCATCCGGACCGGATAGCCTTGAGTCGCCAGCGTTGCGAAGGCGAGTGCTTCGCCGGCCGCCCAATCGAGCGAAACCTTTCCCTCCGCCATTTCTCGCCGCCGCTGCAGCCCGCGATTGATCTTCGGGTGGACCTGGAATCCCTCGGGCACATCGGACTGACGATCGAGCAACTTCGCAAGCCGGTCTCGATCGACGCCCGTGTCGATGTCGGGCGATTCGCTTTCGGGCCCGCCCCGGTATCCGACCCAAATTTTGTTGAGCATCTCCGGCATGGGAACGTAGTCGTCGCTTCGAGCGTTGACCAGTTCTCGCTCGAGGTGCGCCTGACGTTCCTCGGCGATTTGGTCCGCCTCCTGCCGGCTCACGCCTCCCAGTTCGAGCAGGTGGTCGAGGTATCCCTGGCGGACCGACTTCCGCTGGTCGATCGCTTGGTAAAGCAGCGGCTGCGTGAAGGCCGGCTCGTCCCCTTCGTTATGGCCTCGACGTCGGTAGCAGTAGACATCAATCACGATGTCGCGCTGAAACCGGTAACGAAAGTCCATCGCCAGTCGGAGCACCTGAGCCACCGCCTCGGGATGTTCCCCGTTGACGTGAAAGATCGGGATTTGCAGCATCTTGGCAACATCCGTGCAGTAGTCGGTGCTGCGCCCATCCTCTGGAGTGGTGGTAAATCCGATTTGATTGTTGACGATCAGGTGGATTGTTCCCCCCACGGAATAAGGAGGCAATTGACTCAAGTTGAGGGTTTCCTGGACGACCCCTTCACCCGCAAAGGCCGCATCGCCATGAATGAGAATGACCATTCCCCGTCGCCGGGCGCGATCGCCTGCCCGATCTTGTTTGGCGCGCATTCGCCCCATCGCAACGGTGTTGACGAACTCCAGGTGACTCGGGTTAAAGCAGAGCGAAAGGTGGACATCTCGCCCGGTAGCCGTCCGCCGATTGCTAGAGAATCCCAGATGGTACTTCACGTCGCCTCGACCGATGTTTTGCTCGCTGTCGAGATCGGCAAACTCGCGAAAGATTTGTCGAGGGTCCTTGCCGATAACGTTTGCCAGGACGTTCAACCGACCACGGTGCGCCATCGCCACGACAATTTCTTCGACTCCGTCCGCACCGGCGTCTTCGATCGCCATGTCGAGCAGAGGGATCAAGCTCTCGGCCCCTTCGAGCGAAAAACTCTTCGCGCCAAGGAACTTCTTCTGGATAAATTCCTCAAAGATCACCGCGTCGGTCAGCTTGCGAAAGATGCGCAGTTGTTCGTCACGACGGAGGTGGATATGATTCTCCGTCGCTTCCATCCGATCTTGAAGCCATTGCCGAACCGCCAAGTCGTCGATGTGCATGAACTGCGCACCGATGTACCGGCAATAGGTATTCCGGAGCCAGCCAACGATCTCGCGGAGGGTTCGCTCTTGCGGTCCCGAGGAAGTCCGCGTCGAGAAAGTGCGGTCGTAGTCGGCTTCCGAAAAACCGTAGTAGGCCGGGTCGAGTTCTGGAGGCTGCGGCCGCGCTTGCTTGAGCGGATCGAGTCGGGCGATGATGTGGCCACGGACCCGGTGGTTGCGGATGAGCTGGTCGACTCGCTCTTGGAGCGCTACCAACTGGACTTCATCGATCGGCGGGTGGCCGTTCCCCGAATCGGGAGGCGAACCCCCAAGCAGCCTCGGGACCGGAGCCATCGCCCGGGGCGCGATACGATCGGCCAACTCCCTGACGACCTCTGCTCTCCCGACGACCTCCGTTCCATGGTCGGTCGCGAAATTTTCCCCGTCCGATGTCGAGGACCGACCGGACGTGGAGGCGACTTTGCTGGGTGCCCAGCCATTTTCCTCGAAAAACTGCCGCCACTCCGGTGAGACCCCCTGCGCGTCGGTCAAATACTCGGAGTAAATCTGCTCGATGTAATTCAGGCTTTGGCTATTCATCAGAGCGGCAGGTCGTCGGGGCGGCGAAGGGGAGCGATTTTCCGGGCTACTGCCCCGCAGGCTTACGGCTCCGGGGGCGGAATGCCCCATTATGCGCGTTGGTCACTGGCTAAAGCTAGTGGATCGTCCAACCAGGCGTGCCAGGTTGAAGCGGAAGTCGCTAGCCGGCGCACCTTACCTCGACCGATGGCTCCACGACCGGAGCGTAGCTCCCCCCTCCCAATAGCTGACGAGCTACGCCTTGTCGGGGGGGGGGCCGAGGGAGCGGTGGGTGAAAAAGCGTCGAGTTGGAAGCCCGACCTACAGGGTGGCCCACAAATTGTGCTGGAAACTGCCCGAGAATCGGCTCTAATCCATAGGTTCGCTCTTGTGCAGCGTGCGGGAGTCGAACCGCTCTTTGGCAACTGAATTCGTTGGTTGGGCGAAAGTGGCCTTCACTCGCTTTGCCCTCCCTCGTGCGCGCCAGGGACAAAACGGCACCCCGCTTGGTCGGCAACGGTTCGACAGAAACAGCGCCGGGCGGCCAAGTTGCGACGAATCGACCCGACGATGCGAGCGGCATTATTGGCGCGCGAACGGGGCCTCCCGAGAATCGGGGCCAAAACTCCGGCCAAAAGACCCTTGTTTTGCCGGAAATGCGGGTGGCGTTTTGACGCAACGGTCCGAGCGGCTCGGGACAGAACGCGAAGGGAAGCTCAACGCCACCGTCCGCGCAGCTCAACGTCCGCAACGGAGCTACGAGAAGAGTGGGCGACGCGTGATTCGAACACGCGACCTCTGCGGTGTGAACACAGCGCTCTAACCAACTGAGCTAGCCGCCCTTTTTCCCGGAGTGCTACCAATCAAGGATAAAGATAAACCGGGGGAGCAGATTGTAACATTTGCGATTGGTAACGACCAGAGTGCCTGAGTGCAGAGTGCCAGACGCGGCTTCGTGCGTGTCGCACGGACCTGTTCCGCCAACGGTTCTGGGTTGGTGCGCGAAGCCAAAGAAGAAGCAGAAGACCCGAAGAGGAGCGGCTCTATTCGTCGCGCGGCGGCGAGGTGGGCGGCACGAACTTGGGCGTCGCCGGCTCGCGGACGTCGTCCGTATGGCCGTCGCCCGTATGGCCGTCGTCCACGCCGCGGTCGTACTCGCTGCTGTAGTCCACGCGGGCGGCGTCGTTGAATTCATCTTGCACGCCTTGCATGCCTCGCTTGAATTCGGTCATGCTCTTGCCGAGCGAACGAGCGACCTCCGGCAATCGATTGCCGAAGAGCAGAAGGGCGACGACGCCTACAATAAGCAACTGGAGGGGACCGATACCGAACATCTCAGGATTCCTAGTGTTTTCGCTTGGCAAGCTTGCAACGTGTTTAGGACGGCTTGTTGTCTTCTGGCTTCGCGTCGTCGATTTCTTTGACGCCCTTCTTGAATTCCACCAAGCTCGCGCCCAAAGAGCGCGCCAACATGGGGAGCCGGTTACCGAACAGGAGCAACACGACTAACAAGACGAGGAGGATTTGCCAATGGCCTGGAAACATCGTCGCCTCGTCATCGTTGGGTCCCGGTTCATGCCGCACGGAACTGGGAAGGGGAGCGGAACAGGGGAAGGACAACTGCGGGCCTGACATGCCTCGCCAACCGGCGATGGCCACGAACCCCCAGTATAACTGCCCGTCGAATTTAATTCTACGCCTGCGCAGGGAGGAGTCAAACGGTGAATGGGGCGGACCCAGGAGAACTACAAAGTCATCTTTGAACCGCCAAGATCGCCAAGGCGTTTTCTTTTATTCGGCGACTTGGAAAGCGTCCTGAGGGAAGGGCGGAGGAGGCAGGCTGCGGGAAAGTGGGGCTCGGGGAGCTTATTTTTGCAACGATTGGCCACGTGGGCGGGTGGCGACCCAAGGGCTTTCGTCGCCCTGACTGGAGCCGAAGCGGTAGTAAACCTCCAGGCACATCGTCGCCATGGCGGTGGAATAGACGCGCCCGCCGTAGCCCCCCCATACGGTATGGGGGCTCCAGCTTCCGTCATTGGAGCCATCGGTGACTTGGGAGTGGAGCAGCGCCCCTTTGAGCCGATCGTTCCACTGGTTCCAAGTGTGGCGGGCGGCGTTCCCTTGGTCTTGGGCGTGGTGCAGTGCCAGAGTGGCGTAGTACCAGTAATAAAAATTGGCTTGTTGGTCACCCGGGAGTTGGGCCTCCAGCGAGATGAGGGTCTCGTTGAGCGCGCTGCCGACGGGTGGCTTGCCGAGAACTTGCCGGCAGTAGAGCGCCTCAGCCGTCATCGCCCGGCTTACTTGGCCGCGTGGTTGGTAGGCCGCAAGTCCTCCGCGGTCGCCCCGGGTGACGAGACTCAGGAAATGTTCGATGCGTTGCCAGGTCTTGTCGGGCACAGGGACGCCCGCCAGCTCGGCACTCCGGAGCGCCATGATGATCCATCCGAGCTGGCTCACGTCGCCCCGATTGCCGGGGCGATAGCGCCATCCGCCGCCGGTTTTGTTTTGGGTTCGGACCAGAAAGTCGACTGCCTCGCGGACTGGTTTTTTAAGTCGATGGTCACCGGTGAGCGCGTAGGCCTCGGCGAGGGCGAAGGTCGCCATGGAGTGGCAGTAGGTGCGGGCGTAGAGGGTGGCGCTGCCGTACAGGTTGCCATCGGCCGCCTGCGAGCGAATCAGGAAGTGGAGCCCCTCCGCAACGGTCTGGCGGTAGGGGCCCTCGAGATGCGAATGCCCAGCACCCAGGAAGGTGAGCAGAGCGAGCGCCGAGATGCCGGTGTCGGCATGGCCCCCTGCGCCACCCCGATGGTGGCCCAGCACGGCCGTTTCTCGCCCTCCATGCCAACGATCGCTGTCCCAACGCCCATCGGACGACTGCGCCGCGGCGAGCCACTCGAGTGCCCGACCGACCGCCTGCTCGGTATCCCGACTTCCCCCTTGCTCAATGACTTTCTGCAACCGATCAGGCCGAGTTCTCTCTGCAAGCGCTGCCGGGACCGGCTGGGCGGGGACCGAGACCAGCTCCGCTTCCACTGGCTCGGCAACGACCGCTTCCGCGGTGAGGGTTTCGGCCAGCTCCGAATCTTCGCCGGTCGTTTCGACGGGTGGTGTTTCGACGGGTGATGATTCGGCGAGTGGTGATTCGGCGAGTGGTGTCGTTGTCGGTGTCACTGTCTCGGGTGCCGGCGTTGCTTCGACGGGGGCCCTCTTTTCGGGGAGGTGGTCCAGAAGATCGGGTGCTTCCAGCGGTTCCTCTACCGGTTCGGGGGGAAGGTCGCTTTCTTCGGCGGCGACTTCTTTGCTCGGCGTGACGGTTTCGTTCGGCGTGACTTCTTTGGGCGTTACCTCGGCCTGGAAGGGTGCGGAGGCGACGATGGTAATCCGCACCGGCTCCGCAGTTCCCTCCTCGGGAGGCCAGCTGACGAACCGGACCGTCGCCGCGACGCCAATCAACACCAAGTGGGCTGCCAGAGAGAGGAGAACACACCGATGGAGCGGCCGCTGCCTTCCCCATTGGCTTCGGGCGATCAGCACCGCACCGACCACGACTAGTCCGGCAGCGATCCAAAGCGAGATGTAGAGGATCGGCAAAACAGCGATGGATGGGAGAGTTGGCATAACGAGAATCGGAGCGGGCCCTCGACCTGTGTCGCTAGTGAATCATCCGCAGCAACAGCACACCTCCGACGACGAGCATCGAGGGGCTCCTTCTCTATCTTCTTTCGGAGCTACGCATCGCGGTGGCCAGCTCGACCGTGATGCCGATCTTGGTGACTTCTGCTTCGTGGCAGGCGGCCAGGGTGTCGGCCACATACTGGAAAGGACATTGGGCATCGCCATGGAGGACGACTTCTAAGTCGGGTTTCTCGTGGTGTTCGGCACGGAGGCGGGAGACGAGGGCCGACCGTTCGATCGGTTCGCCATCCAGTTCGATTCGTCCATCGGCAAACAGGGTTACCGCGAGGGGCAGGGCAGGGGGGGCGGTCGGGCCGATGCCGGCGACTTGGGGCAAATCGAGTTCGATGTTTTTCTCGATCTCCGTAAACTTCGTCGCCACCATGAAGAAGATGATGAGAAGAAACACCACGTCGATCATCGGCGTCAAGTTCAAGGTGATCTGCTCGTCGTGTTGCGTCTTGAGAGGCATGGCAAGTCACGAGCCGAAAGTCGAGGGTCAAGAGTGGAGAGCAAGATGCCGAGCCGGACCGCCGAGCGGTCGGTGATCGTCGATAGCTAAGTCCGCAGCTAGGCCGCCTTTTTTTTCCCCGTGGGGCGTTGGGCGGCGGTCCCTTCGCTCGAGATGAGCTGCACGAGATCTTGTCCGTAGCCATCGATGTCCATTACCAAGGCGTCGACTCTTCCGACGAAGAAGAGATAAAAAATGAGCGCGGGAATTGCCACAAATAATCCAGCAGCGGTCGAGAGGAGTGCCTCGCTAATTCCGCCCGCCAGTAACTCGGGGCGACCCATGGCCGAACTGCCGGCGATCGCATTGAACGCCTTCATCATCCCGCAAACGGTGCCAAGGAGTCCCAGTAGCGGGCAGACCGTTGCGACGCCGTTGATCACGCGAAGGTGCTTGCGCAAGACACTCGCGGTCCGCTCCCCTTCGTCCAGGATCGCTTGTTCGACCTCGACCGCCGGTTTGCCCCACTTGCGGACTCCGGCGGCAAAAACCCTCGCCATGTGGCTCGGGTCGTCTTCGCAGTACTCGAGCGCTTCGGTGCGATCCATCGATCGATCGGCGACTTGGGAAAGAAAACAATGGATGAACGGCCCTGGCAAGACTCGCCCGCGGCGCAGGCTTACGAGTCGCTCAAAAACCACCACGAGCATGATGAACGACGCAAGGCCAATGGGCCAAAGCGTGAGTCCGCTAGCGAGCCCCATTTCGAGGAGGCTTTGCGTGGGGATTTCGGAGGTGGCTTCGGCGACTAGCATCGTGAATCTCGCAACACGGAGTGAGCCCCGACCAAGTTTGGTCGGGGCTACAAGTGGGAGCCAGGCCAATGTTGGCCGGGGCTAAGCTCGGTTCCGTTGGACAAAGTAGTCGAGGTTAGAACTTGGCCTCGCCGCCATTTTCCACGTTTCCGACCATGTGTAAGTGATTGTGGTCGACGTAGACGACTTCGCGGGCATCTTCATCCACGAGCCGATGGGGCATCGGCCAGCCAATGTTACGAACGTCTTCGTAGTAGACCGTGCATTTGTACTGAGCATGGTGATGCTGCGCCGGGCCGATGAGCGGATAGACGCGAGGCGGATCCATGTAGTCGGCGAGCTTTTCCTTGACAATGCGGACATTGTTGCGATGCCGCTCGTAGAGAAAGGGCAAGTTCCCCTCGACCGGGTTGGCCTTTTCCATGGCGTACATCACTTCCTCGTCGCTAGGCGGGTCGAGGGCGATCGGGTCGCTTCCTGAAGTCACCGGCCCCAAGATGGGCACGCGACCGTAACGCTCTTGGAATCGAAACTCGTCTTCCTTCTTCTTTTGGAAGTAAGGACTGATCGGAATCGGAATCGAGGCAATCCCAAGGCTTGGGCCCAAGGTCTGAAGACCCCAAAAACAACCGCTCGAACTGAGCGATAGCAGGGCAACGACAAGCCCCAGTGAGAGGGAGACGGGACGCGAGAGGCGGGTGGTCCGTTCCATGGATCGACCTATAACTTGCTGACGGGCGGTTGGAGAAGGAAATGAGCGAGTTGCGCCCTCTTTTGCCAAAGGCGAGGCACCCGAAAGCGCCGACAAAACTCTCTGGAATAGTTATCGAGAGAAGATGGGTCGAGCTTGCGGGTTATTCGGAATTTGATGGAAATACTTCCGTCCTGCGTGCTAGCGAGTCTGTCGGCTCCTGGTGAGCGGAACGGAGTCGCAACGTCGGGCAGCGTCCCCCAAAAAAGCCCGGCCTCTTGGGAGAAGCCGGGCTCGGGGTTTTCATGCGATAGCGATTGCCGCGATCAATGCGTCTTGCTGTGGCTAAAATCGAGTTGCCACCAACCATCGTCCCATTCCAAGGTCACCTTCCGCCAGCCGAGCGGGACTTGCGGATAAGGATAGAACGGGCCGATGTAGGGCCATGCGGAGGGCGAGTACTGTTTGGGGTAAGTCACCGCCGAATAGTTTGGGTAGGCCGCATAGCTGGGCCAAGCGTAGCCCGGCATGTGGGCGTTGTCGTGGCTCACACCAACCGCCCCGCCGTTCGGAACGTGGCCAGCAGGCCGAGGGCCCATCCCTCTTCCTTGGCCCATTCCCATTCCTTGGCCACCAGGGGGGCAGCCTTGGTAGCTAGCTGGCATCGGCCGGCCCTGCATTCCCGAGGTCCGGATAGCGCTCGCCCGTCGTGGCGACATCGACATTGGCATCGGGGACATCGGCATCGGGCGGGCGTTAGGCCGCGGGGCGAGGCGACGGCGCGGTACCGCCTGACGCGACGCAGGTCTCTCGGCAGTAGCCGGGGTTACCCTTGGAAGGGTAACCTTCTCTTCGCCGAGGCTTACCATCGGCGATACGGCCGCGGTTTCTCTCGGTAGTGCGACTTCTTCGCCTTCGATGGTCAGCTTAGAAATCACTTGATCCACGCCCTCGATCTGTCTCGCAAGCTCGATTGCCGTCTGCCGTTGCTGGTCGCTGCTAACGGTTCCTAATAGCCAAGCCACTTTGTCCTGGTATTTCACGCCAAGACGGTAGTTCGAAAGCTGGCCGCTTGATTTGATCGAACGGGCCACCTGCTGTGCCATGGCCGAATCCTCGGCCGACTGCCCTCGAGCCACGGCTGTCGTGACCGACAACAGTGCGCAAGCACACATTAAACGAATGCAACGCCTTCCCATGATTTCCCCCTCTTTGGATTGGATAAGTAGGCCTCTTCAGCGAAGGACTTCCACATTGGCCCAGCTCGTGGTGGCCGGAATGCCTGGGTTCCTTACGCGCCGTCGTCCATAGTTTGCGAAGGTACGCAATGGGCCGACGGTATTGGTTTCGGCAGCCGGTGGTAGCGAAGGGGAGCTTTTTTCCGGTATTGCCGGTCATTCAGCGAGGAAGTCTGCGATTCATTGCTAGCATTCGAGCGAAATCGCAAGGCCGGCGTGACAGAGAGCCAAGCCTTGGGCGGCCTGGCTTGGCTTAGGTGGCCGAGTGCAAGAGAGAGGGTCCCGCGAGGGGAGACTATTTCTTCAAATCTTCCAGCGCCACAGCACGCAAAATGGCCCCCGGCTCGTTGCTTCCTCTCTCAAAAACCGCTGCCACGGCCATCACCCCGAGCGTGCAACCCGAAGCTGCCCAAAAGGGCTGTTGGCAAAGGAATCCGACGGCCGCCACCCCTCCCACCACCAGCGTGCTCGCCGCCAACAATACGTTCGTCCCGAAAACGCAACCAGGAGTCGCGTGGCAGCGACTCGACAACGCCAAGGCAACGCCGACGACATGAAAAACAAGCCAAACTTGGGGAGGGACTTGGGTGACAGCTTCCATGCTGGTCCTTCGGGCGGGGGAATTGGGTGCTCAAGCGGGCGAAAAAGGAACAAGCCAGCGAGGCCGGGCCCTTCGCGTCCTTGCCGATCTGGCCGAATCGCAAGCGGCGTGATAGGCCAGGAGACTAGCCAGCAGGCGGTTGGGAGTCAACGGCAGCAAAAAATAACGTGAAGGAGGGCCATCGCCTCGATATCGGCACGTCGCTTGCAGGGTATTCCTTCGGTTCGTCTCGGCCGGTCTTAGGGGAGCGGCGCGGGCGAGCTGCAGTTTTCTGGGCAGTGAGTTGCCTGGAACTGGATGTTCTACGGGAAAGAATAAGTTTTTCATTAGCAAACAAACGTGGTACCCGCTGCGCTTTGCCGAAAGGCGAGGTACGCATCGGCAGCATGTTTAAGGAACCCTTTGCGCCCAGTTCATGGGGCAAACACAATTTTTGGTCTCTCCGGTCCTAGCGAAGTTCTAGGCGAGGTTTGGCGAAAAGCGGAAAGAATCGCCGGGAAACTGGTTGGTTTTCACCCGCTATGGTGCTCCCTGGCAGGTCCGTTGTGACTCTATGCCGAGAGACTCGCTCGATCCCGTTCGACGGCTTCCAGAGTTTGGCTGGGGGGCTGCGCGCTCAACACCCTGAGGAAGGGTGACGGGGGTCTGCTGGGCGTCTGCCGCGCCGAACGAGCCACTTTTGACCGAAAATCTCCGCAAGCGGCCATGAAGAACTTTCACTATTCTAGTGAAATCGTCTCCCTCTTTCTGTGGATCAGCCTCAAGTTATTTGTCTGGTTGAAGTTAGGTTGATTTTCCCTCTGCCCCCGGCACGAGCCGCCAGTCCGCTTGCCTCATGAAGAGTGGCCCTAAGTGTTGGTCCTTCTGCGAGTTGCGCCGCATTGAGGTCCGTTTCCCGGAATCGGGGAATGGGCTGGTCCGCGATGGCGGATCTCTTCTCGCCAAGCCGGGGTCATTCCAAATTTTCTGGGCGGCCGGCTAAAACATCTCCCCTGAATGAAGGGGGTAGGCAGAAGAAAGGCGTTCGATGGAGCACCGGCTTCGCCGGATAACAAGGATTGGGCACACAGATTGCTAGTCCTTCTCCTCTCCGTTGTTGCTTACCTGGGTCCGCCGTGAGGCAGGGCTGACGAACGATCACCACCAAAGGAACGGCTACTGACGGCCATTTCGCGGACACTAAAAAGACATGGGAAAATTTGGATGACCTACAGTACGAAAAGAATGGACTACGCCCGCAGCTTGGAAATGTCTGATTTCAGCGAGATCGAGGATGGCGTCTCCTCCAGGCGAATCAACTACGCGAGACAGCATTCGGCGAAGGCCAGTCGTGGAAACTCCAGAAGGCGATCGACCTCGTCGTCGAAGACCCAATGTGGATTTTCAGGCAGAAAGAATCGCAAGTACCACCTGTAGTTTCGGCGACGATTGCGAGTACTGGTGGATCCTCCGACGGAGGATCGCCTGACGGGAGCGAGTAGGTTGGCCACGGCAGACGAGCATCTGGGGAGATGTTCGCATGAGCGGCCGGGTCCGAGGCTCCACTTTGAAAACACCACCCACGGCCGAACGGGGAACGGCCGTGGGTGGTTGTTTTTTTGAACGTAGCCTCGACCAAGCTTGGTCGGGGCCAAGCAAGTCATCGCATGACCCTTTTCAGTTCCGCTTCAATCTCCCCGACGTGGATGTTGCGGTTCACAACATTCCCCTTGTCGTCGACGAGCAGCATCAGGGGAAGCGTCATCACCCCCATCTCATTCGCAAGGCGACCATCCAGGCCCCCTTCGTCGTAGAGATGCTTCCAGGGTAGCCGTTCTTTGGTGAGAAATTCCTTGGCAGGACCGGCCGAGGTGTCGAGGTTGACCCCCACGACGGCAAATCCCTTTCGGCCATACTTGGCATGCAGCTTTTCGAGGTCTTTCATGTCTTCCTTGCAGGGGGCACACCAGGTGGCCCAATAGTGGACCAGCACGTACTTACGGCGATAGCTGGCAAGGTCGACCTTGCCCCCGCTGATGGCATTCCCGGAGAGTCGCCATGGCTTGCCAATCGAGTCGAGACGGCGCATGGCCCCGACCGCTTTTTTCCCCGCTCCTGTGGTGGAAAATCGACTTGCCAGTTGCTGGTACCATTCGACCGCCTCTTTTTCTTCCCCCGCAAATTCCTTGGCCATTCCGAGTTGCAACAGCGCCTCGGCCGTGTCGATGCTTCGGGGATGGTCTTTGGCAAACGCCTGGAGCGACTCGAGCCAAGCCTCTTGCACCTTGGCGTAGTCGGCCTTGGGATCGAACTGCGCCTTGCCATATTCGGCCCAAAGTCGTCGAAATTCGACGTGCGATTGAAGTTCTGCGGTCGCCTTCCCCTTTTTCAACTCCGCTTCTAGCTTCTTCAGGTCTTCGATCGCGTCGAAGTGTTGGAAGGTTTGGGCTGCGGCACTAAGCATGTCGGCCTGCTGCCGCTGCCATTGCTCCCGCTCTTCGGTGGTGGCACTAAGCTTGGCGAGCCGCGACAAGATTTTTGCTCGCTTGGTCGTCGTGGCGATTTGTTCTTTCGGGTCGCTTCCAGGCTTCCGATCGAGCTTTTCCAGCTCCGCCATCAGCTTCTGCATAACGGCCGAGGGGGCGTTTTCCGAATTTCCTGGAGCGGCTCCGGTCGCTCCTGCGGTGGAAAAAATACTCGCAGCGGCTGGAGTATCGCCGGTCTGCGGCAGGCCCAGAAGTCGCCATGTGGCACCGACTTTCACCATCGCGCCAAGATAGACTTGCTCGGGCTTCCCGTTGTTTTCGATCAGGGCCGACACGTTTTCGTAAACCAGCAGATCCTTGCTCGAACCCTCCACTCCCGAGGGGACCGCTGCGGGCCGGCTCGCTCCAAAATCCAGGAACCGCGTCGACTTCGTAACAACCTTTTGCTGGGCCGCAAACTTTCGGAAACCCTTTTCTGCCTGGAGCACGTTCTTGGCCGCTTGTTGGCGGGCTACCTTCCCCAGGCCAAGCGATTCCAGCTCCCGTCCGGCTGGTAGCAACGTCCTGTAAAGATGCGTGTTGCCTTGCTGGATTGCTTCGACGGCCACCTCAGCGACTTCGTAGGGGGAGATTTGCTTCCACGCGTCCACCTTGCCATCTTCGTTTTTGTCGAGACCCCAACGAGTCCCCGAGGTATGCAGCCACCGATACTGGTCCGCCTTCCCGTTGTAGTCCGAATCAATGTCCCGGTAGACCTCAAGGCCATTCTGGAAATAGCTCCATTGGTCGACCACATTGTCATCGTTGGTGTCACTGAATCGGCGAAGGACCGCCCCTGTGCCGTTACGGATCACCCAAGCGGTCTTACCACTTATCTTTTCCGGCTTAATCGTGCAGGCGCTGATGGCGGCTGACTTCGGTTGGTCGTAGCGGATGCCAGGCTGAATCGGCTTGAGCCCGAGCGCTTGCTTCGCCGTGGGGGCCGCCACGCTGGTAGAACTGCCGAAAAGCAGCAGGACGATGGCGGGAAGGCAAAGGAGTCGGTGGGAAAAAGGGCGTGGCAGAAAGGGGGTCCGTAACATCGATAGAGCCTCGAAAGGGGGAAACGGATAGGGGGAGACGTTGGTGGCACGGAACGGCCCGCGCGTGGAAGAATATCGAACCTACCGAGCCGAAGCTAGGTCACTCGTGATCCAAGTGTGGCAAGGGGTGCAAGCGGGGGGGCCTGCCCTTTGCTCGCGAGTTTTATGTATGACAGTGCCAATCACCATGAGATTTGACGCCCGGGCCGTCGTCATGGTGAGTATCTGGGCGTGCAGCGAGGGCTGGGCCGCAAAAGCGTCGAAGCACTAACTTTTCGCCTTGATTATCTCCATCGCCGCTGCGGGGGCCAGGATAGGGATGCCCTGAACATGATCGAGTGATAGCATATGCTTTTTATCCCCCGAAGCGATCAAAGCCGCCCTGCCCGCAACTGCGATCGCCAAAATAGTATTATCATCGGGGTCATCCGAAAGATTGATTTCGGGAAGATCGGAGACAATCCGTGCGGCGTCACGGAGGCGCCTGACAAGCGTTTCTGCGGCTCCCGTTCGCAAATGCTTGGCAACACGCGGATAAGTCAGAACTCGCCGCAGCTCATCGATCTGCAGTTCTGAGGTAACGACTTCGTATTCGTCATCGTTCCAAAGATCGAATAACTCGGCAGGCGGTCCATGCTGGCTGATAAGGGCGGATACGAAGACATTCGTATCAAGTACGATCCGCATCGGGGCTTTGCATCCTGCGTTGTTGACGGGTTTCGGTGAGAGCCTCTTCTATAGCAGCTTCGATTTCAGCGGCTGGGACCTTCTTGGTGCTATCGCGAACTTCGGTCACGGTTTCAAACAAGAGGCGCTTGGAAAGGGTTCGCTGCACATAGCTCTCCACGTCGGGGGTTTCTCCCTGACGGACCAGCATGGCTTGCACTTCGGCGGCGGTTTTGTCGTTTACTTCAATCTTCATAGCTCTATGATGGCACAAATCTTCTCGAAGTGTCAAAGCCAATCAAACCAATTTGGGCGGCGATCCGGGTGGCTCATGGGGGAGCCTTTCGTCCGAAAACGAGCCGCGGCCTCCCTGCCAACGATATATCTGTCTCGACAGGCCCTTGGAGACTCACCTCTAGCGACCTAGAATGGCGAGATTGCCGTCCGCAACGTTGGACGGGGCGCGTAGCTCAGTTGGTTAGAGCGCAGCCCTGATAAGGCTGAGGTCCCAAGTTCGAGTCTTGGCGCGCCCACTGGAGAGTCGAGAGGGGAAAACCGAGCGCAGGGAGCGGAAACAGCTCCTGTCACGGAATTCTTGCCCTTGACGCTTCTGGGGCCGTAGCTCAGTTGGGAGAGCGCCAGCTTTGCAAGCTGGATGTCGCCGGTTCGAGCCCGGCCGGCTCCACTACCAAATACAGGAAAAAAGAAACCGGTTCTAAAAGCGGGGAACTGTGCTACGGCACGTCAACCTCCGAGACGCGAAGACGTGGAGAATATAGAACCGACCGGCCTCCCTCTTCGCTTTGACGCACCGCCGAGTCGTAGGGCTTGGAAACTCGGAATCGGTTGGCTACAATCCAGGATTCCGCAGGACGGGGTGCCGACTCGGCGCGTCTCCTGGCAAGCTGGTTCAAAGGTTGGAGAAATGACCGTGGGATGTAGCGAACGGCAAAAAGAGATCAAGCGGCGGCGAAAACGTCGAAAGCAGCTCACGCACCTCAAGTCGCGGCTCGTCAAGGCGACCAATAGCGAGAAGGGGGAAATCGCAAGGAAGCTCCGTGCCCTTACCCCGGGTGCCGAGGGGCTGATCCATACCTGGGCCCTGGAAGAAGTCGATCGCTAGAGGGCATTTGCGGGCAGCGAAGATTCGTAGGCCGAGCAACGCGGGCTTCCGCCCCTCCTCCGCCGAATTTCCCGATCCTCACAGGCTGCGATCATCCAGCCTGGTGCGGGGGTTAGCCGTCGGCAAGGACGAACTGGCCGGCAATTTCGTAAAATCGGCCTACCGGGCGACAGCGGGCGACCTGGATCACATTTCGGAAGGTCCGGTAGGGGAGCGTGTCGGCTTTCCAGCTCAGCGCCAGGAAATTATCGTTCGTTGCCCTGGAGTTGTGCATCCTGATTCCGGTTGTCGAGAGGTCACGCAGGGCCAACGTGAAGGGTTCTCCCCGCTTCTCGAATTGCCCGTTCACCGGGACCGCCGTCACGATCGCTTGGAGGAATACGCGATCCGCAGCGCGAGTATTTCCCATATCAGGGCTCTCCTTGGCCTGACTTTCTTGCTCCTCCTCGTCCAGTCTTTTTATAAAATCGTTGATCGCCTTCGGCGGGTCACAGAGAGGGTCGTCAAAGTCGAAAAAGCTGGAGAGCCGCTCTTCGAAGCAATCGGAAAGCTCTGCCAGCTCTTTCTCGATCGCTTGGAGCATCCTCATGCGGCTGCCTGGCGCTGCCGCGGAGGAGATCGCGGCCGATTGCCCGGCTCGCCATTTGTTTTTCTCGAACAGCGAGAGGAGTTTGGTCGCCAGAAGATCGGGCGAGGCCGACTTGCAAACAATGTCGTCGACACCGCGGGCGATCAAATCTCGCAATAGCCGCGGATCCGCCATCGGAGTGAGGACCACGATCCGAGGCGGCTTCGGCTGGCTCAATAATTCGATGACTAACGAGTGGCCGTGGCGTTTGGGAAGCAGCAGGCAGGTCACCACCGCATCGTAGATTCGGTCGCGAATCATTCCCGTCGCTTCCTCGCCGTCGAAGGCCTGATCGCACGTGAACTGCTGCCTCGTGAGGGCAGTCACGGTCGCCTTGTTCGTCTCCGGGTCGCAGTCCACCACCAGCGCCCGGTAATTCTTCCGATCCATGATTCTTCCGTTTCAGAGGGGAGAGGGAGAGGGCAGGGG
>QIKP01000041.1 GCA_003233055.1 Planctomycetaceae bacterium | reverse complement strand
GTCTTTCATTTTGTATTGGCATTCAATTGAGTAACTATTAGCCTCGTCATTGAGATGGGTGTCACTGCCAATGTATGCACACTGAAAGTCGCGAATAGAATCCCTCTTAGACTTAATGATGTCCAGCAAAGCTTCTTTCGAGATCTCAGGAGTGTTAAGTTGCCTCACAATCTGGGACAATACAGCTATATCCGGGTATGACATAGCGGTTCCCGGTTTCAATGCTTCTGAAAACAAGTCTTCGACCGTTGGGGCTCGTCCCTCAATGTCACGGAAATGATGCAGAACAGTCTTGATCCGTATTAGTTCATCGCTCTCTTCTGCAAGTGCGGGAGTTGCAAGGAGTAGTAGCGTAAATAGTAAATAGAACCTGCAAGAAATAGAACGCGCAAGAACATACCTTAGCCATATGCTTCTCCTTCAATTTGATGCGATCCAGATTTTTGGTGAAGCAGGCTCTGATCAATAAAATAAAAAATGCACGTGTACCATTTTATTCTGCAACACAAATCAGCTTAGGCAGGCCACGGTTTCTGGCAAGGGTAAAAAGGGGGGACATTCTACTTTTTCCGCCGCAGTTTTCGATAAACGCGAAACGGCGGTATCGGCTCGACGGACGGCAAAAAGTTTAGTTTTACTTTGTACGCACTGCTCATTGTACTACTCCACCCGAAACACTTTTATCACCTCGTCGCCGAGGTGGTTGATCACCTTCACGGCGATTCTACCAGATTTTGGTTTCTCGAACGGACGGGACGTATCGCTGTTGAGCGTAGGCCAGGCGTCTTCGTTGTAGTCGGTGTCGATCAGCCAGCAGGCGATGCCTTCGGCTCCGTCGCTGTGGACTTCGCCGGTGTTCGGATGAAAAACGTCGACGCCGGTGTTTTTAGGTCGTCGGCCATGTCGGGACGGCTGACGGTACCGAACTCGGGGCCGATGAAGGTGGCAGCCCGCCTCCCTTCTTAACCAGGCCTATCCCCCCGTCCGCTGGTCGAACTACAGGCGGCACGGCAAAGCCTCCGTGACGCCTTTTCAGCGCTTGCCTCCCCCGGAACATCGGCCCCCCCCCCGAAGAAGTCCGGCTGAAGTTGGCTGAGCCTGCGCCTCCGTTTTCCCAAGGAGTGGCCTCTATTCCCCAGGCCCGCCTGCGGAATTTCGAGAAATCCATTCTTTGTGGGTTTTTCACCCATTGTATGCTTGCAATTCGAGAATATTGCGTTATTATCCAATCAACGAATGGGCTTGTGGCCCACCTTGGAAGCCAGGTGGCTGGTCTCCATGGAGAAGGGATTTCTCCTAAGAAAACGGAAAGGGATTTTGGATTCATTGCTGCGGCGGCCCGTCGCTTAGGGCGGAAGAGATTCATGGCGAATCGAGGCGAGCTACTCCTGGGGGAATTCGCCCGAACGATTGATGAACGCCATCGGCTGTCGTTGCCTAGCGAGTTTGCCGAGGATCTCCTCGAAGGCGAATCCAAAGAGTGCCTGCTGGCCAAAGAACGACCTGGCTGCCTGAGCCTTTGGAATTGGACTCAATGGAGGAAAAAGCTGGACGATGGCGTCGCGCTGGTCCGCAGCAAAATGGATGCGGGAAAACTCGATGGCCGGGTTGCTGACGTGCAATCGCTCGGGCGACTCCTTTCGACGCGTCATCGCCAAGTTTCGCTGGCTGGTCGCGGGCGGCTGGTGATTCCTGAAGGGTTTCGCGAGTTCCTTGGTGTGGAATCAGGAGCCGACGTCATGCTAGTCGGTGCTGCGGTTTGCGTGGAGATATGGCATCCTGACGCGTGGGCCATTGCCATCGGGGACCAAATGCCCGGCTTTCGTGAGTTATTCGATCAGCTATCGAGCTAGTGTTTTGACGACACGCATCCTAATTTTTAGTCCTGACAAAGCACCAAGCACACAACACAAATCACCTGCCTACAAACCATGCCCAGACGAAGGCGTGCGACACGTTGAATCCGTCCGTTGTCACGCGGCCCGGGATGCAAGTCACCGTGATACGCTTGCACGCCTAAACTGGGCATGGCTTTTTTCAACTTCCGTTCTCCGGCAGCCATGCCGACGAGAGCCTCCAAGGGGGGCTCTGCCGCGGCACGTTCGAGCCGCGAATCATCCGAAAGCATCAACGGCACACCAAGGTTGGCGGAAATATTCTTGCCCTTTACGCCGAGGGAAGGACTGTCCGCGACATCCAGGAGATCGTCGAGCAACTGCACGGGTGGAGGTTTCACCGACCTTGATTTCGTCGATTTCCGAGGATCTTGATGCGGAAGTGACTGCCTGCTATCGAGCAAACACGTTCGCTCGATACGGTTGGGCCCCGTCTACTTCGACGGCCTTGTGGTGCATGTGCATGGCGATTCACGAGGCGTCCCGGAAGTGGGCGATGCCGATCCGTCACTGGAAACGGGCCTCAGCTCCTTCGCCATTAGTGCGAGCCGCACACGCATGTTCCGGTCACGGCGCTGCTATTTCAGCGTCAAATCGATTGCCTTAGCGGAACATCCGAGTGATCACTGCTCTAGGTGCGAAGATCGCGTGCCCGATTAGGGCTAGCCAATGTTGGGACCAGTCCATTGCAGGGGCTAGCAAAAAATAAGGTGCGCGCCTTGATAGGCACTACCCCTGCCTGCTACCCTTATTTTGTCTTGTTTCCTGTTTTTTCTTCGAGCTATCGCCGCTCAAGCACCCCTCCTTGCACACGAAGATGAGCCATGCCCACTTTCCGAAACCTCCTGCCGATCGCCTTCCTTTGCCTGGTTGCGTTGGCCCTTGGATCTCCGGGTGTTCCGGCACGCGCTGAGAATCCTGCCGGGGTCGTAATCAAGGAGTTGTCTCACGAAGCGCCGGTTGAAAAAGTGGTAACCAAGGATTTCTCTCACGAAACGCCCATTGAAAAAGCGGAGCGGATGAAATGGTTTAACGACGCGCGGTTTGGCATGTTCATCCATTGGGGGCTCTATGCGGAACCTGCCGGGGTTTGGGAAGGGAAGGATGTGGAGGGCATTGGCGAGTGGATTCAGGACAAGGCGAAGATACCGGTCTCCGAGTACTCGGAACTGCAAAAATCCTTCAACCCGGTGAAGTACGATGCCGACGCCTGGGTGAAGTTTGCCAAGCAGGCAGGCATGAAGTACATCGTCATCACCAGTAAGCACCACGATGGCTTTTGTCTGTTCGACTCGAAGCATACCGACTGGGACATCGGCGGCACCCCCTACAAAAAAGACCTACTCAGGCCACTTGCCGAAGCCTGCCAAAAGCATGGGATCAAGCTTTGCTTCTACCATTCCATCATGGATTGGTACCATCCGCAGTATGGCAACAAAGAGGAGTGGCGAGGGAACCATGCGACCGAGCAACCCGACATGGAGATCTATCGGACTTACATGAAAGCCCAACTCGAGGAGCTGCTTACCAACTATGGCGATGTTGGCATCGTCTGGTTCGATGGCGAGTGGGAAAGTAGCTGGACTCACGAGATGGGCGTCGACCTCTACAACTACTGCCGAACCTTGCAGTCCAGCACCATCGTCAACAACCGTGTCGACAAAGGCCGAGACGGGATGGTGGGAATGAACAAGGACGGGGAATTTTCCGGCGACTACGGCACGCCCGAGCAAGAGATCCCCCATACCGGCTTTGGCAAAGGGGTCTACTGGGAATCTTGCATGACGATGAACGAGACTTGGGGCTTCAAGAAAAAGGACGACCAATGGAAGTCGAGCGAAACGCTCCTCCGCAATCTCATCGACATCGCCAGCAAAGGGGGCAATTTCCTCTTAAACGTCGGCCCAACTGCCGAGGGCGAATTCCCTACGGCGAGCATCGAACGCCTCCAGATGATGGGCGAGTGGATGGAGGTCCATGGCGAGTCGATTTATGGAACGTCGGCAAGCCCCTTTGAGAAAGTGTCTTGGAACGGACGCTGCACGCAGAAGCCGCTACCGGGCGGCGGCACGCGACTCTACTTGCACCTTTTCGAGTGGCCCGAGAAGGGCCAGCTGGTCGTTCAGCGATTGAAGAACCGGCCTCTTCGCGCGACGCTTCTCGGAGTCGAGGAGCCTTTGACGATTGCCGGGAAGGAAGGGGAATGGGTTGTCGAACTTCCTGCCGAGGCCCCCAACGCGATTGCCAGCGTCGTGACGCTCGACATCGAGGGCAAGCCGGAGATGTAAAGCCGATGTAAGGAGATGTAAAACGGATCGCGCCATCGACGAGCCCGTGGGCTAGCATGTGGTGCTCGATCAGCCATGCGGTCCGCTTCGTGATGAATCCTTCGATCGCTTCGAGTCTGGCCATAACAACTAGACGCCCTCGGCCAAGGCAGCGTCGACTCCAGGGTATTCCCAGGGCCCCGATCAAGCGGGCAAGAGGTAAGAATTTGTGCCGGTATTCTTGGAAAATCGGGGGAGCCCGACAGGCCAGGTGAAATACCTCCCTGCGGCTCTCCAAGAAAGGCCTCCGGGGCTTGTAACAACTGGGGCCCGTCACGTATATTTGAGCGTTTCCCGTATTCCCGGCTCGCCGCGCCATTGTGGCCGCGAGTCTTGGGGCGTGGGATGGTCGACCGGAAGCGGAGGATCTCGCGATGAAAGTGCGGGCCAGCGTCAAGCGTATATGTGATAAGTGTAAAGTGGTTCGGCGCCGTGGGGTGGTTTTCGTGGTTTGCACGAACCCTCGCCATAAGCAGCGACAAGGTTAATAAGCAGCGACAGGGTTAATCGGTGGGTCGATGTTAGTCGATGGTTCCCAGCGATGGGACGGGAAGGTGGCCTGCGATTGGTTGCCGACCCTTGGCAAATAGGACCAAGACCTTTCAGCATTTCCTAGCAGGGCTCCGGCTGGCTAGGTCGGGTCGTTTTGACTGGGTCGGGTTGTTTCTATCGAACTTTTATTCGTCACGATTTAGATTTATAAGAAATTAGACTATGCCACGTTTGTTAGGTGTTGACATTCCGCCCAATCGCCCGGCGGTCATTTCGCTGACGTACCTCTTCGGGGTTGGTAACAAGACCGCCCGCGAGTTGTGCCATAAAGCGGGTATTGAGCCGTTGAGGCGCGCAAGCGATCTGAACGAAGACGAGGTGGCACGGCTCGCGGCGCTACTGGACAAAGATTACGTCGCCGAAGGGCAACTTCGCCGACAGGTGAGTCAAAACATTTCTCGCCTTCGCGATATCGGTTGCTACCGTGGCGTCCGCCATCGTCGTGGGTTACCTGTCCGAGGCCAGCGAACGAAGACCAACGCTCGAACTCGCAAAGGGGCGAAGAAAACCGTGGCCGGTAAGAAGGGCGTCAAAGACCTCCGGTAGCTGAGCCAGCGAAGAAGCGAAGAGAAGATTCCGTCGGCAGGGCAGGAGTTGCTCGAGCAGACGAGAGACCCACCGAATTCATCCATAAGTTGTCGGGAGTACCAGGGTAGATGGCTAAAGCAAGTTCCAAGCAAAAGAAGCGAACCCGTCGCAACGTGGCGGTTGGCGTCGCGCATGTGGTGGCGACGTTCAACAATACCACCGTAACGATTACCGACACCAAGGGCGACACGCTCTGTTGGGCGAGTGCTGGCACGAGCGGCTTCAAGGGAAGCCGCAAGAGTACGCCCTTCGCCGGCCAGTGTGCCGCGCAGCAGGCCGCCGAGAAGGCCAAGAAGTTTGGCATTCGCGATGTCGAAGTCAAAGTTCGTGGCCCAGGTAGTGGCCGTGAGAGTGCCATCACGGCACTCGAAGCCGCAGGCCTGAAAGTAAAATCGATCGAAGACGTCACGCCCCTTCCCCACAACGGCTGCCGTCCTCGCAAGAAACGCCGAGTCTAATTTGTCCCCGTCGTCGACCCGATAGCTCTCGGCGTCTTCGCCAGTTCCTCCCCGCGACCGACAGACACCAGCAATAAACCTATGGCTAGATACACAGGACCCGTTTGTCGGCTTTGCCGGCGAGATGGCATGAAGCTTTTCCTCAAAGGGACAAGGTGCGATACCTCGAAGTGTGGCTTCGAGCGTCGTGATGTCCCTCCGGGGGTGCAGCCCTCCCGTCGCAGCAAGCCGACGGACTATGCGATTCACCTTCGCGAGAAGCAGAAGGTCAAGCATTACTACGGAGTGCTCGAACGGCAGTTCCGTCGCTACTTTGCCAAGGCCGAGCGGTCGAAAGGCAATACGGGCGATACGCTAATGAGCCTCCTGGAGAGGCGGCTCGACAACGTGGTCCATCGCCTTGGCTTCGGTCTTAGCCGAGCCCAGGCCCGCCAGTTGGTCAATCATGGCCACATCACCGTCAACGGGCGACCGGTTAACATCCCTAGCTACGAGGCCTGCCCGGGCGACATCATACGTGTGAAGAACCACGCGAAGAGTCTTGGGTGCGTTCGCCAGGCGCTTGGCGAAGGGGGACGCGAGGTGCCCGACTACTTGACGGTCGACACCGAGGGCGTTCCGGAGGGCATCGTCAGCCGGATTCCCGGGCCCGAAGATATTTCCCTGCCGATACAGACGCAGTTAATCGTAGAAATGTGTTCACGATAAGTAGTCCGACAGCGGTGCCCCTTCGGCGGTGCCCCTGTTCTGGCGACGCGATTCGAAACTCTCTAATCCCAAAAACGTGCGGGAGACATTTTAATGCATATTCGTTGGCGCGGCCTAGAACTCCCCAGCATTGTGGAGTGCGAGCAAGAAACGCTCACCGAGACTTACGGCAAGTTTGTTGCCGTACCCTTTGAACGGGGTTTTGGAACGACCATCGGCAACGGCCTGCGGCGCATTTTGCTGTCAAGCCTCGAAGGGAGCGCCGTCACACAAATCAAAATCCATAACGCCCAGCACGAGTTTACCACCGTGCCTGGCGTGTTGGAGGATGTCACCGACATTGTCCTGAATGTCAAATCGCTGGTGGTGAAGAACCACAGTGAGTCGACCAAAGTATTGCGAGTGGAGCGCAACACGGTGGGAGAGATTCTCGCAGGCGATATCGTCACCGACGACTCGATTGATATCATCAACAAGGATTACGTGATCGCGACCCTGACCGACGATGTCCCGTTTGTCATGGAGATGGTCGTCGAGAATGGCCGCGGGTACGTTCCCTCGGGCGAACATAGCGAGCATGTTCAAGAGATTGGGATCATCCCCATTGACGCGATCTTCAGCCCTGTTTTGCGGGTTCGTTACCAGGTCGAAGAGACTCGTGTCGGCCAGAAAACGAACTACGATCAACTGACGTTGGAGATCACCACCGACGGATCGATCGACCCCGAGATGGCGATGGTCGAATCGGCAAAAATTCTTCGGAAGCACCTCAACCCGTTTGTACAGTACACGACCCTAGGGCCTCAAATTCGCAACCCCGCAAAGTCAACGGTAGCGATCAATGGGCTCGATGCCGGCATGGAAGCGAAGCTCAATATGCCGATCTCCGAGCTCCAACTTTCGGTGCGGGCCGGCAATTGTCTCGAAGCAGAGAACATCCTGACGGTTCGCGATTTGGTCACCCAATGCGAAGACACCCTCCTGGAAGTCCGCAATTTTGGTGAGACCACGCTTGAAGAAGTGCAAGAGAAACTGACCGAGCTTGGATTCCACCTTGGCATGCGAGTCCCGACGCCAGCCACTACCGCCTAGCGGTTGGTCTTGGTGCCGGTCGATTATGATCCCCCTCCATTTTTGCAGCAAAGACTAGAGTCATGCGACATCGCCGCCGCGGCCGAAAATTGGGCCGAAATCCGAAGCACCAGCGAGCACTCCTACGAAGCCTCGCCAGCGCGCTCATCCTCACTCGCTTCGACGAGGAGGGACTCTACCCCGCAGGCAAGCAGATGCTGCGCCGGACGGGCGGGATGTTGGATGCCATGCCCCGCGTTCCGGGACGCATCATCACGACGATCAGCAAGGCTAAAGAAGTCCGGCCCTACGTCGAAAAGTGCATCACCCTTGCCAAGAAAGCGGTGGTTTCGGAGCAAGTGGCTGAGCAATACGAGGCAGGTGCCGACCGAGGCACCGATGCTTGGCGGCAGTGGCGTGGTAGCGAGCGTTGGGTGGAGTGGAATCAGGCAATCGCACCTGCCCTGGCCGCCCGTCGGCGTTGCATGCAGTTGCTCGGCGACAAACTGGCGGTGAGCGTTCTGATTCGCGATGTGGCTCCCCACTTCGTCGATCGACCGGGTGGTTACACTCGAATCGTACGGCTCGCGAAGCCGCGGCTGGGCGATGCCGGAACACGGGCCATTTTGGAGTTTGTTGGCGTTCGCGATCGGGTTGTCGAGAAGAGTCAGCGGCCAACGTTTGATGGGCCAGGCGACGACACCGCAGTGAAGCCGGACGAAGCGGCCTCCGAGAAGAAGGCGGAGAGTTCCGGTGCGTCAACGACGGACGAAGGCAAGAGCTAGCAGCGCGCTGGCCCCCGGCGCATTCCCCTTCGGATCGGCTCCGCGACCCGATTCCACCTTGCCATTGAAGGATTCCATGGCGGGCAGCGCTACGAATCTTCCGGAGGGGTTCCACTTTACGCGTGCGATCCGTGTTCTGTGCGAAGACATGACGAGGCGCGTTCCCGATCTCGCGCATGTGGATATGGAATGCGTTGCCGTTGGCTTCTGCCAAGCACGAAAAGGGGTGCCGCACGGGATGCAGGCGTCGCTTACCCCGTTACGGTTTGAGAAGGGTGCGGAGACCACCCTCGAGCGGGGCCGACGCTACACGTGCCAACGGATATTCTCTTCCGACGGACGAGAGTACCTCTACCTGCTCAATTTCTATCTGCCTCGATTCTTGAATCACACTCTGGGCGAAAAGCTCACGACGATCGCCCACGAGCTTTGGCACATCAGCCCTGCCTTTGATGGCGACATTCGCAGGCATGAGGGTCGGTGCTACGTTCATGGCCGGTCGCAGCGCGAGTTCGATCGGACCGCCGCCCGGCTCGCCGCCGAGTGGCTAGCCGGCAACCCGCCCACAAAACTCTTTGATTTCTTGCGTCTTGATTTCCGTGGTCTCCAGCAAACAAAGGGGCCGATCCACGGCCAGCGCTACCCCGCCCCCAAGCTTTTGCCGCTACCCGACCAGGACGATTCCAAAGTCGCTTTTTTGAACCGCCAAGAAAGAAAGTAACCGTTCACGATGGGCAGTAGGAACTACGAATCGGACGAATCGCACGAATAACGGCAGAGGAGAGAGGCCCAAGTAGCTCTGACCAAGCTTGGTCGGAGCTACTTGGGGGGACGATTTCTTTCTACTTCCCCCAGTCTGCCTATCGCTTGCGTCGAATTCGTTCGATTCGTGGTTCCTTCCTGCCTCGGCTTTCGAGAACGGTTACGTAGCCTGCCAACCGCTCTCTCTCAAAGGACCCTGGCCATCTGAATTCACCGGCAACCTACTTCCTCTCGCCAAAATCGTCTGCCCCAAATTCAAGACTACCCAGCCACTCGCAAGCCCGCTCCTGCACCCGGGGATGGGGTGCTAGCAGGGTTGCTGTTGACCGACCGCCTCGCAATTTCTACTCTGCCTGACCGCGTGGGGGCTTCCTCGCGTTTCCTTTTCTTGTGCAACGTGGATTCTCTTTTCATGCGATTGGTCGCCCCCTCTTTTACCTTGGCGATGCTACTCCTCGCCGCGATGGCTGGTTGTCAGTCGTTGGGTGAACCAGGGGATTTGACCCCCAAGTCGTTGCTCCAAGCGGCAGCGTCGTCGCCCGATGCGGTGACGCTCGACATCTACTGGGCACGGACCGAGAGGAACCTTGGCGAGCAAGAGGAAGGTATCCCTACGGTCGATCAGCTTTGGAATTCCGTCCAAGAAGATCGCATTCCACTGGAAGTTCGTCGCGCCTTGGCGGAAAACGGCCTTCGGGCGGGTGTTGTCGGAGGAACCCCGAGCCCTCAGATCGCGCGACTCCTCAACCCGACGGGCGCGGATCCCGACACCACCGGCGAGCGGCCGACGCTTTCTCGTGCGAAGATCACACGCCGACTGCTGCAATTGCGGCCAGGGCGACGAGCGGAACTGCAAGTGTCGGACGAGCCACGCACGATGCGGTTGCTGAGGCGCATCGACGGCCAACTCACCGGCCGCAGTTACCCCGACGCGCGCGGCATCTATGGCCTTGAGGTCGTCAGCACGCAAAATGACCAGATCGAATTGCAGTTAACGCCCGAGCTGCACCATGGCCAAATGCGCATGCAGTACACGCCCTCCGGCCCGGGAAGGGTGGTGCAGCGTCTTGCTCGTGAAGTGGAGGTCTTTACCGATTTACAGGTGCGGGTCACCCTCACGCCGGGTGAAATTCTACTGGTGACCAGCCTCTCCAAGTCGAGCCACTGTGTTGGCGGCCTCTTCTATCACACCGAAAGCGATTCGGTCCCTCAGCAGAAGGTTCTCTTGATCCGGGTCTCGCAAGTGCCCGAAAGCCATGCCATCGCAGCGCAAGACGCCTCCTCTTGGCCCTGGCGGTAGAGGCAACATCTGCCCCCTTCCACACGGTCCGTCGCACCCGCTACGATGACCGCTCGGACCGGTGCACTATCAATCTTTCTCCGCGAGAACCTCCTGCCATGGCTACTCCACTGGAACTCTATAACGAAGCCGACCAGCTCAAGGCGGACGGGAAGTTGGAAGAGGCGGTCGCCAAGCTAGGGGAAGCGATTGAAATCGATGCCGGCTACGCGCTGGCCCACTTGGCGATCGCGGTGCTGTTGCAGAAGTTGGACAAGCATGAGGAGGCAGTAACCCACGGACAAACCGTCTGTGCATTGGCTCCGGACGATCCCTTTAGCTTTACCGCCTTGAGCGTGACGCTTCAGCGCGCCTACGCCGGCACCAACGACACCAAGTACATTCCGCTTGCCGAGGAAGCGATGGAAAAGAGCCGCCTTCTCCAGTCGCAACGGTAACAACTCCCGTGCGAGGATCGTGGCCGACTGCCAAGACCGCCGACTGCCGGAAACCCCGATTACTGGAAACAGACCGCTAGCGGTTGCTCAGCGGGTGCTTTGTTTGGACCAAAAGTTGGGATGCGTGACGTCCGAATAACTTGCTCGGAAACAACTTCTGCCGTCACCCATCCCAACTCGAAGAGCTGTCAAAACGCTAGACTTGGGCCTTGGTGACAACCCGTTTTTGCACGTCCGTTTCGAGCACGCCGAAGGCCTGCTCATGCCGCTGCACTGACAGGTGGAGCGCTTGGAGCATCCGCTTAGCGGTGAAGTAGTTGGTAACCACCCGTTGCTTGACTTCCACCGGCTCGGTCGGCACACCGTACGGCTGCGAATTCAGGCCAAAGTCGAGGATCAGTTCCTCGGGAGTGCCCGTGACACGGCAGAAGTTGGCATAGGTGCATATGGCCTTTTTGTCGTTGATCTCCACACGGGTCCGCTGCGGCTGGCCTTCTTCTTCCTTGGTTGTCTCGTCGGCTGGGGGATTCTTCTCTGGCGAATCCTGTTTGTCGGCCATGGGTTTTCTCCTTCGTTCGTAGGTCCAATAAAAAAAAGAGTCGTGGACCGGACATTGCCGGTGCGCGCCGAGTGACTTGCTTCGATCCCCCAGTCTAGGCTCTGTAGAGTCTGCCCGCCAGAGAGAGCATCGGTAGGAGGTGGGGCCTCGGTGAGATCGTGTGGGCCGCTCTCACCACGATCAAGAATGCTTGCGCCGTTCGATGCGAAGAAGGAGACTGTCGCCGAAACCTGGGCTGGAGTATTTCGCAACACAACGGAGTTCCAGGCCCTTGAGCAGTCCGTGGTGCCTCGCCTCGCCCCGTTCGTCCACCCACTTCCTCCCTTTTACCAAGAGGAGGCAATCGAAAGCGTCCCAATGCGGAGCGAACCAGGTCAACAGTTTCTTAAGCGATCCGACCCCTCGAGCAACCAAGGTGTCGTAAGTCGTGATCTCCAAGGCCTGCTCTGCCCGCGAAGGGTAGACCGTCACCGGAAGCTGTAGTTCGCCGACGATCGATTCGAGCACCTTTGCTTTTTTCCCCATCGATTCGCTCAGGGCCACCGTCAAGTCGGGGCGGATAATCGCCAGCGGGATCCCTGGCACGCCCCCTCCTGATCCAATATCGAGAACCCGTTCTCCTTTGGGGATCTGCCCCGACAATTCGAGCGTATCGAGCAGGTCACGGGCGACGAATTTAGTGAACGTGGTGTGGCGCGTCAGATTGAGCTTTTCGTTCCAGTCCCATAGTAACTCACGATAGGCGTCGAGCCCCGCAATCTGGTCGGCTGGTAATTCAATGCCCTGGAGGTCGAGCGCTTCCGCCAACGATTGGGGCTCCGGCAGCGGCTCCGGCAGCGGCGGTTCGGGCTCTGGCGGCAGGGGCGACCCTGGGGGGGAATCAAGATTTTCATTCTCGGTTGGCATGACAACCGTTACTCTGGCATGATGGAGCATGGCTGGCAACCGGGTGCGGCCGGAGGGAAGCTTGGAGATCCAGGGAAGCGAAGGCAAGGAACCAACCAATGGCGATGTTCGGAATTCTCAACTTTGACAAACCGCCCGGCTGGACATCCCGAGATGTGGTCAATCGGGTCCAGCGGTTGGTTCGCCCCGCGAAGGCGGGCCACGCGGGGACGCTCGACCCGCTAGCGACCGGCGTCCTGGTGGTCTGCGTCGGGCCGGCAACTCGGCTGGTGGAATACGTCCAGCAGATGCCGAAGCGATACCGGGCGACGTTCCGGCTCGGCTGCACCAGTCCCAGCGACGATACCGAGCTGGAAGTCACCCACCTCGACGCCCCGCCGGTACCGACTCGCGACGTGATCGAGCATGCCTTGCCGATGTTTGTTGGCGACATCCAACAGCGTCCCCCCGCCTACTCGGCCATCAAAATCGAAGGAAAAAAAGCGTATCAACGGGCTCGAGCGGGAGAAAAAGTCGAACCCGCCTCGCGGCAAGTGACGATCCACGAGATCCAGATCCTCGACTACACCTATCCCGAACTCACGCTCGACATCCACTGCGGCAGCGGCACCTACGTCCGCTCCCTTGGGCGTGACTTGGCCGAATCGCTCGGCACCGGCGCGGTGATGACGGCGCTCGTGCGGACTTCCATCGGCGAGTTTCAGGTGACCGAGAGTATTTCCCCCAAGGACCTGACGCTGGAACAAATCGATCGGCACTTGCAGCCAGCTCTCCTGGCCGTTGCCCCGTTGCCTCGCATTACCCTTACGCCGGCCGAAGCGATCGAAATTGGGCATGGCCGCTTCATCACGGCGCGACCTCCCCGCAGCGACGAATGCGCCGCGGAACTCTCTTGTGGCACCACGCCTCCGGAAGAAACAGCCGCCTTGGACCCGACAGGTAAGCTGTTCGCCTTGCTCCATCCGCGAGGCGAGGGGAGATGGGGGCCAAGGATCGTCTTCCGCAACTCCAACTAGTTGGCCAGCCATCGGTGACGCCCAATGGCCGGAGGCCCAATAGTTGGAGGCCCTGCGGCCTCCGAAAACACCCGCGCCCGAGGGCGCGGCTCTAGCGGCGGCTCTGCGGCACTCTTCGACGCCGTTGGGCCAAGGTGCCAACTCCCATCGCCGTGAGCAAGAGGACGACTGTCGAGGGTTCGGGGATCACTTCGGTATTGAACGTCAGGTTGTCGATCGCACCGGAACTGAAGCCGGCGTCCTGAAGTCCGTTGGGGCTTAGGCCGAGAAACCGGAATTCAATGCTGATGACTCTCGTCTCGTCGAGGCCCAGGTCGGTGACGGTCGTCAAATCATCCGCGTTGCCCGGAACGCCGTCCGTGCCGGCCCCTTCGCCATCTTGGCCTGCCAACGATGCCAGCAGCAAAGTGTCGAAGCCTTTGGGCCCTGATTCGGTCAGATCAAAGGTCCAATGCTCGGGAATCAAATAGGTCCGCGTGGCTCCCTCCACGTCGGTCAGAATGACTTCCATCTCAAACCTCCTGTCGGCATCAATGATGTCGACCGAGATCGGTTCTATCGGGTTCACAAAATCAAAGATAATACTGCCGGCATCGAATTCCCGTACGTCGTCAGGATTATTGAAGACGAGTCCGTTAGAACCGGTTGCCGTGGTATTGGGCCCCTTGGGGTCTTGCAGCGTCAGTACATTCCCCTGATTGATGAGCAGGTCGAGGTCGGGGTCTCCAAGCGTGCTGCCAGGGCCTCCAGGGGTGGAGTCGAAGATGACCGCTCCAAGGTGGCCACCTGCTCCTTGCGTCGTTCGGATCGAGACAATGCTGCCGAACTCGAATACGGTATCCGCCAGCTGGACATCAAGGGCCGTGCTAATGACCTGCCCATGTATCAGAGGTTGCCCCATGTCATCATTTGTAAAGTCAAGCGTGACAATGGCCGCGAAGGACGCAGACTGGGTCGCGAGACTCGCACCAACGCACAGTGCGCCTACAACAAAAGCCTTGAGCTTCATCACTAGATTTCCCCGATAAAGAAAAATAAGGCACAACGGAAATACCGTGCAAACCCTCCCCTCGACGACACTTCCCCATGTCGAATTCCGCCTCAGTCTACCCGGTTCCCTCTCCGACAAGCAAGGGATTTGCAACAAGAAATAAGGAATAAGGAAAAAAGGAGACGCAACTACGGAAACCCGAGGAGGCGTTGCCGGTTGCGACAGACCGGTTGCGACAGAACTGTAGGAAGCCGAATCCGGACCGTCGTGGTGGGCCTGCACAGGGGTCCGACGTTTCCAACCGTTTTAACGGACGAAAGGTTTGCAGCCATTCTCCGTGCTGCGGGGTTGCGGTCGGCCCTTCGGACTCCCCTACTGCGAACACCTCGGAATGACCGATGAGGAAGAAGAGCGAATCGCAAGGCGCGCCAGGGACCGGCACGCGCAGTTCGCACCCCGCGTTCCCCCTTCGCCACTTGGTCGGTCCCTCATTGCTATGTTCGAAAACCGCAACCGCCAGTTGGACGTCTTAGCACTCGCCTTAGTCGCTTTGACGCTATTCGTTGGCGTATCGCTGCTGACCTACGACAAGGCGGACCCGCCGAGCGGACTGGTTTATCCGCCCGTGGAGGGAGTTCAAAATGCCTGCGGGCGAGCGGGAGCAGCGACGGCCCACTTCCTCTACGAGTCGCTCGGCATCGCCTCCTACTACGCGCTCGGATCGCTCGCCATCTTGACGGCACTCCTCCTCACGCGGCGAGAAATCGACCAGCCGACGCTCCGAACCGTTGGATGGATTATTTCGCTCGTAGGGATCACTGCTCTTGCCTCGCTTCTCCTACCAAATTGGACTCCTGGCCCGGTTGTCGGAGCGGGCGGATACGTTGGCGCGCTGGGGCAGGCCTGGCTCGAGGTGAATTTCGCGTGGACCGGCTCCCTGCTTTTCGGTTTGAGCGTCTTGGCGGCGGGCCTGCTGCTCTGCACCGATTACCTCTTTCTCCATCTGGCTGCTACCACCACGCGGGTCTCGCACCGCGGCCTCGTATCGCTGGGCTCGGCGGCGACTAGCTCCATTCGCCCGCGGACCGATCTGGAAAATGACTTGGCCGAAGGAAAATCAGACGAAGAAGAATACGAGTATGAATACGAAGACGAGGAGGAAGAATGGGAAGAAGAGGAATATGAAGAGGAAGAAGACGAAGAGGCAGAACTAACCATCAAGACCCCCGGCGACAAGAACAAACCCCTGGGCGAGCCCGCTTCAGCGGGCGGGGCTGCGGCGAAGGGGGCTGTGGCGGGCGGGGCTTCAGCGGGCGGCGTAGCGAACAAGGGCAGAACCCTCCGCAGTGTCGCCTCAAAAATCTCCTCCGCACTGAAGGGCGACGCCAAACTACCCGACGAAGAAACCTCCACGAAGGGGGACGACACGGAAGCCGACCAGCCTGCTTTCAGGAAGCCGAAGCCCAAGAGTGAGCGAGAGGAAATCATCGAGCAACTCGACGCGGCCGACCACGATAGCGATGCGGCCGTCGACTACCGCATCCCCTCGACCTCCCTCCTCACCGAACCCGAGGACGTTTCGTACGAGGAACACGAGAAGGAGGTTCGGCAAAAAGCGAAGGTGCTGGAGAAGACTTTTAAGAATTTCGGGTTCAACGTTCGGGTCGTAGAAATCGAAACGGGCCCGGTGATTGCGCAGTACGAGGTGGAACTTGAAGCGGGGTTGCGACTTTCGAAAATCACGGGACTCTCCGATGACCTGGCCATTGCGCTGCGGGTCCCGACGGTACGTATTGTCGCGCCGATCCCTGGCAAAAACTCCGTCGGCATCGAGGTGCCGAACGCAAAGCGCCAGTTGGTCCGACTGCGAGAAGTGATCGAAGAGGCGGGCAATAGAGCCAACCGAATGAAGATTCCGATCTACCTCGGCAAAGACGTTTCCGGCAAGCCGATGGTGGTCGACCTCACTTCGATGCCCCACCTCCTCATCGCGGGCCGGACCGGTACCGGCAAGAGTGTCTGCCTCAATACGATCATCGTCTCGATATTGATGAATCGGGGGCCCGACGAAGTTCGGATGTTGATGATCGACCCCAAGATGGTCGAACTCTCTGGCTACCGAAAGCTACCCCACCTGATGCACCCTGTCGTAACCGACATGAAGAAGGCCGAGGCGATTCTCTCCTGGGCGGTCGACAAAATGGAAGAGCGATACCATTTGCTTGCCCGCGCTGGGGTTCGACATGTGAGTGTCTTCAATCAACTGGGGGACGAAGAACTCCGCGAACGAGTCCGGCCGAAAAGCGAGAGCGAGTGGGAGGAGATTCCTCGACAGTTGCCCTTTATCGTGATCGTGGCGGATGAAATTGCTGACCTGATGATGACGGCCGGCAAGGAGGTCGAGCAGCATATCATTCGCCTCGCCCAGAAAAGCCGGGCGGTTGGCATCCACTTGATCCTCGCCACACAAAAGCCGACGGTCGACGTCATCACCGGTCTGATCAAGTCCAACCTGCCTGCCCGGATCGCGTTCCAAGTCGCCAGCCGGACCGATAGCCGGGTGGTACTCGACGAAATGGGGGCGGATAAACTGCTCGGCAACGGAGACATGCTCTTCCTTTCCCCCGGCACCAGTACCCTGCTCCGTGGGCAAGGGACGTTTCTCTCCGACGACGAGATTACACGGGTCGTCGACTTTGTGGGAACCGAAGAGCCACAGTTTGCTGGCGAACTGATGCAGCTCAAGACCAAGGAGGAAGTCGAAGCCACAGCCGGCAGCCTCAAAAACCGTGACGATCTCTATGAGTCCGCCATCGAAGTTGTCATCCGAGAGGGGAGAGGGAGTGTCTCCTTGCTCCAAAGATCGCTCGGCATCGGATATGGCCGCGCAGCCCGGCTGATCGACTTCATGGCCGAGGATGGAATTGTCGGACAATACAACGGCTCGCAAGCCCGCGAGGTAACCCTCACCCTGGACGAGTGGGAAGCGATGCGCGAGGGCGAGCCCGCTTCACCGGCCGGGCCAGCGGTCCAAGAAGAGCCCAACGAAGGCTCCGACGAAGCCGCCCCTTGGGAGGAGGAACCGGCCGCCCAACTGGACGAGACGGCCGAAGAAGGGGAGGCGGAAGAAGAATACGAAGAGGAGTACGAAGACGAAGACGAAGACGAAGACGAAGACGAAGACGAAGACGAATGGGAGGAAGAAGCTGAGGAAGAAGCTGAGGAAGAAGCTGAGGCGGGCGAAGAAGAGGCAGAAGAAGAGGCAGAAGAAGAGGCAGAAGAAGAGGCAGAAGAAGAAGAGTACTACGAAGAGGACGAAGAAGCCGAGGCGGAGCACGGCGAAGAAGCTAGCGAAGAAGCCGAGGCGGAAGAAGAGGACGGGTGGGAGGAGGAGGATTGGGATATCGCGGAGGAGGCGGAGGAAGAAGAATCCCTGGCCTAACGCCCCCTTTATCGAACGAATGCTGAATCGGCCTCGAAAGGAACCCCTTCACCGCAGCGAAGGAAAAATTCCGCCACCGAGACACAAAACCGATAGAAAATCCCCAAAAACAGTCCTTATTTTCTTCTGGGGCCGCTTGCGGCCCCCATTTCTTGTTCTTGGATCGAGCATGCGACGCTGCTCTCCTCCTATCGTCTTCGCTGGGGTCCTCCGGTCCTTCTGGGTGCCCTGGACCCACGTTGTTTTGCTGCCCCCGGTCTGGTAGACTTCCAAGCTTGCCCGATTGTCGTTTTACTCGTCCCCTTGGTTGGCCAAGGGACCGGCTTTCTAGGCCCCCTTTTTTGTTGGCGGCGGAGCCTTCTTGATGCCCGCTCGGGCAACGATGTGTCCCTCTCGACAATCGTCTCTCTCTCTCCGCTTCCCGTAGGTCACACATGGTCAATCGTAATCTAATTCGTGAATTCGATGTCTCGGAGGAAGAGTGGAACGCGGACATTGGTATCGGCATCGGCATTGCTGAGGAGATTCCGCCGGAGTTGATGTTGGAAGGAGATGATGTCTCGGTCGATCAGATCGTCGAGGGTCGCATCCTCCGAGTCGATGACGAGTTTGTGATTATCGATGTCGGTTACAAAAGCGAAGGAATGGTCCCTCGCGACGAGTGGGACGATGAGTTCGGCGAATCCGCAGAAGAGGGGGCAGAAGAGGGAGAGGAGGGAGCCGAAGGAGAAGAAAAGGAAAAGAAGAATCAGCCGGAGATTGGCCAGACGGTGCGTGTTCTGGTCGAAGACGTCGAAGACGTCGCGGGTCGGCACGACGATCGCGGCATGATCGTCTTGAGCAAGCGAAAAGCGGAGAAGATCGAAAAATGGATCGCCGTCATGGAGAAAGTCCATGAGGGGGATATCGTGTCAGGCGCTGTCACTCGCAAAATCAAGGGTGGCTTGCTTGTCGACATCGGGGTCAACGTCTTCCTGCCAGCCAGTCAGGTCGACATCCGCCGGCCGCATGATATTGGCGAGTACATCGGTAAGACGATCGACTGCATGGTGCTGAAGATTGACGAAACTCGCCGCAACATCGTGGTGAGCCGCCGGAGCCTGATCGAGGCGGAGCGGGCACAGAAAAAGGCCGAGCTCCTCAAGGTGCTCGAAATCAATCAGATTCGCCCGGGCGTGGTGAAAAACCTCGCCGACTTCGGGGCGTTTGTCGACCTGGGTGGCATCGATGGCCTCCTCCACATCACCGACATGAGCTGGGGGCGAATCAGCCATCCATCCGAAATGGTGAAGATCGACGACGAGATCGAGGTGATGATCCTCCATATCGATTACGAGAAAGAGAAGATCGCTCTTGGACTCAAACAGAAAGAAGCCAGTCCATGGGACAAGGTGACGGAGAAGTATCCCGTGGGCGATCGGGTGAAAGGTACGGTCGTCAACGTGATGAGCTACGGTGCCTTCGTGAAGATCGAAGATGGAATCGAAGGCTTGGTACACATCAGCGAGATGTCGTGGACCAAGCGCATCAACCATCCTAGTGAATTGGTGCAAATCGACGACGAAGTCGAAGTCGTGGTGCTGGGCATCAACGAGGAGAAACAAGAAATCTCCCTCGGTATGAAGCAGACCCAGTCGAATCCTTGGGACAAGGTCATCGACAGCTACCCCGCTGGCACGATGATCAAAGGCCGGGTTCGCAACCTCACCAACTACGGTGCCTTCATCGAAATCGAAGAAGGCATCGATGGCTTGCTGCATGTCAGTGATATGTCGTGGACCCGCAAGATTGGCCACCCCAGCGAAGTCGTCGAGAAGGGGCAGGAGATCGAATGCAAAGTCCTTTCGGTCGACCAAGACCGCCGGCGGATCGCGCTAGGCCTCAAGCAACTCGACGAAGATCCGTGGTCGAGCGACATTCCCAATCGTTACCAGTCGGGACAGTTGGTTACAGGCAAGGTCACCAAGATCACCAACTTCGGTGTTTTTGTGGGACTTGAAGAAGGCCTGGAGGGCTTGCTCCATATCTCCGAGCTGGCGGAACACAAGGTCGAAAACCCTGCGGATCTCCTGAACATCGGTGACGAAATCGAGGTGAAGGTCCTCCGTGTTGATTCCGATGATCGAAAAATTGGCCTTTCTCGCAAGCGCGTCGAATGGGCCGAGCAAGACGAGATCGACGCCGAGATGGCTGCCAATACGACCTCCGAGGGCGTGGAGCTCAAGGGGGGTATCGGCGGCGACTCCGGTCCGCTGTTTAAGCCGGCCTCCGAAGAGACTTCGGAGGAGCCTGCGGTCGAGAAAGCCGAGACCGAGCCGGAAAATCCGGCAACTGAGGAAACGGCTGAGACTTCCGCAGAGGTGGAGAAAGCCGAGACCGAGCCGGAAAATTCGGCAACCGAGGAAACGGCTGAGACTTCCGCAGAGGTGGAGGAAGCCTCCGAAGCGACATAACAGTTGCCCCGATGGGGTGCGACCGTTAGGGTCGCGCCAAGAGTCATTCCGTATCGAAGCGGCGTGGCGAGCTTTAGCTCGCCACGCCGCTTTTTTTCGTCATGGACGGCGCGTCGGGCACAACCGGCGCACCCTACCCGACAGACAAGGTTTTGCAGAACCGTTACGACGGGTGTCGATAAAAACCACTATCCCCCCTCCCTCGCTCTGCCCTCCATCGGTCCCTACCCCGCCATGCCCACCAAGACCAAGCCTCGCAAATCCTCCGCCGTGCAATCGCCGCTGGAAACCTACCTACGGGAAATCAATGAAACCGCGCTCCTCAGCGCGCAGGAGGAAAAAGAGCTGGCCGTCCAGATCGGCGAAGGCGATACCCGGGCCCGCGACCGCATGGTGCGAGCCAATTTGCGGCTCGTCGTCAACATTGCACGAGGCTACTCCGGCAAAGGACTCAGCCTCCAAGACTTGATCGAAGAGGGGAACCTAGGTCTCTTGCGGGCCGTCGAAGGGTTTGACCCAGCCATGGGGACGCGGTTCAGTACCTATGCCAGTTATTGGATCAAGCAGTCGATCAAGCGGGCGCTCATCAACACGGGCAAGACGATCCGCATTCCGGCCTACATGGTCGAACTGCTCTCCAAGTGGCGGCGTGCAACCGCACGACTGACGGAGGAGCTTGATCGCTCCCCGACGCCAGAAGAAGTGGCGCGCGTGCTGGGGCTTCCGAAGAAGAAGCTGCCGATCATCAAGAAGGCGATCAAAATCTACAACGCCACGCCGCAGACCGACCAGTCCGACACCGGATGGAGCCTGGCCGACTTGGCCACGGACGAGAGGCAGCCGACGCCCGACGAGACACTGATCCAATCGGACAGTCTGGAGCACGTCAAAGAGATGCTCAAGACGATGGACCCACGCGAGGCAGCGGTCCTGAAGATGCGGTTTGGGCTAGAGCAGCAGGAGCCGAAGACGCTCAAGGAAATCGGCGGCCTGTTAGGGCTCACCCGCGAGCGAGTGCGGCAGATCGAGACCGAAGCGCTCAGAAAAATGGCTGCCGGGCTCGAAGACCCCCTGGAACGAAAAATCCTCTTCGGCCCCCCCCAGTAAGACCCGGTGACCAGTGGTGCTATTTCCCGGCTCGGGGACGAGCGGGCTCTCAGGCTTGGGGACGAACGGGCTCTCAGGCTCGGGGACGAAGTGCGTGGTTTCCCTTGCCTTCGCTTTCGTGAACGGTTGCCTTTTTTTGCTGGCGACGGGAATTCTTTCTGTCTAGCATGGAGATAGTTCGAAACTTAGCCGACCCAAAGAAGTAGGGAGCCCCATGGCACGCGCAACGACACTCCTCTCGCTGGCACTGCTAGTAACGCTTGCCGGTAGTGAAGTACTGGCCCAGCCGCCCGCCTACCAGCGGACTCGCCAGAGCCAACATCGCCAGTGGCAAGGGGGCTCCGTCACGTCCCAAAGTTACGCAGCATCCCAAGGTTTCGCAGGTCACTCGGGGCATTCCTCCCAACACTTTTCCAATGCTTCTCGTCAGCCTCACTATTCACAGCAAAACTCCCGCCCGGCGCAAGGCTTTTCGGGCGGTAACTTTCAGCGGCCCTACCCCTACCACCTCGACTACTATCGGATGCGCTACGGCGGCAGTTATGCCCCCTACTTCGGAAACCTCTATGGCCCACCGAATGTGATCGTGCAGCCGACGTTCCAAGGCGGCTATGGGATCCCCTAGTTGGGCGATGGTACCCTTAACGCAAGGAGGCGTCCTCGGATGAAAAAAGTTGGCCAACTCCTCATCGGCTTCGCGCTGGTCGTCACCTTCTCCTCTGCAACGCAGGCGAGCCCCTTCGCGCAGCGCGCCACGTTCACCGCCCCGTACGCGCACGCGAGTTATGCGAGCCAGTACGAATATCCCGACTACCAGCAACCCTTTCGCTGGGGCCACTTTGGGGCGGGTTACCATCCCCCCGCGCCGGTGATGAACCGCGACTACAACCGTGGCTGGCGCGAGTGGCACTACCGGCGGTAGCAGGCGGCGATAGCGGGAGCTAGTTTCGATTTTTGGCTTTCGACGCGCCTGCCGATGAAGCGGCATCGCCAGGGCCGAACCCTAGCTAGCCGACGAGCTACGCCTCGTCGGGGCTACTCTTCGATTCGTGGTTTTTCTGTCCAGCCCTGAACGGTTGCACCAGAGGCTACGTGGGCCATAAACTGTTGCCAAGCAACCGCCCAAGCCAACAGGCGGTCAGTCCCGCTCCAACGTTAGCCAGGACATTGAGCACCGCGGGGCCGTGACGCCCAAGCTCCACGAGCCGGACGGTGTCGTAGCCAAACGTCGAGAAAGTGGTCAGAGCGCCGAGGAGACCGACGCTCATCGCGGCGTGGGCCGTCAATCCGAGCCGATCGCCAGAGACCCACGATTCGTGCATCAGTAGCCCTAAGCCGAAGCATCCGGCGACGTTCACCGCCAGCACGCCATAGGGAAATCGATCGCCCAGCAGACGAACGCAGCCCAGCACGACGGCATAGCGACAGACCGCGCCGAGGGCTCCGCCGGCGGCAATGGCGAGCAAGCGATGCAGATGGGTCTCCAAGGTGGCTCCTTGTACTGAAGATCGTTGTACTGAAGACGACAGATCGTTGTGCTGGGGATCCGTTGTACCGGGGATCGTCGTGGAGCCCAACCGCCACGCGATTCCTTCTATTTTCCTGGGCGTGCCCACTACAGCGTGCCCACTACTGGCGCGTCTCCACCCATTGGCGATTGATCCCGATCCTGTCGGCCTAACGGCAATGTTGGGAGTCCGTCACTCTTTATCCAAATCGTGTGGTTTACCAACTAGCGCTCAACTATTTTGCCCAGACTTCCGAGATTATCTCTTAGGATGATAGCAAGAGTGTCCGAATTGGAAATTCCCGGCACTTGCATCGCTGGCGGCACCACTGGTGGCTTCGCCTGACTAAACGGAAGGGGTCCCTCCCTTCCTCTTGACGAACCTCGGCGCAGGAGGCGCCTCCCATGCCCAGTAAGCACTTCCACGATCAAACGCGGCACGATCGAACGCCGCAAAATCGAACGCGGCACGAGCGGATGATGTTAGCGGTGTTCGTAGCGGTGACCTGGTGGGCAGTGCTGGAAGCATGGCGGCCGTGGAATTCCCAACTTCCTGCGCAGGTGGCCGCTCAAGATTCTGCCGCGCGCTATGCCTCGGCTCAGAACGCCGCCCGAGAGTCGCTCGCCATCGGTGAGAGGGTCCCCTACTACCGTTGGCTCGCCTCGGGGAATCGGGCTTATCTTGCGGAGTCTCCGAGGCCTCTGCCGCTCGTCGTCACGCCGGAAGGTCCTTACGCTTCGCCTTGGCCTCTGAAAACTGGGCCTTCGTTCGAAGCGAAGACTTGGTGGGACGAAGGGGGGACCACTCCCCTTGTGTTCTCGTTTCCGGCGGCCGACCTTTTGCCGGCGCTCGATCGGGCGGTCCTCGACACCATGGCTCAGTGGCGGGGCGAATCGTGGCGACTGGCCAGCTACGATACGCTTGCAGGGTGGCACGAAGTTGGGGGGGCCTTCGCACGATGGAGCAGGCCCGTTGGTTTGCCCTCCCAACGGGAAATCGCATCGCAACGGATTGCCTCGCCACCCACACTGCTGCGACCGCTTCTTCTGACCCACCCGTCCCAGCGGCTCGCGATGCTCCCTCCTCAGCCAACGATCCTTCCAGCCAGCGACGAGGAACAAAACTGGCAGGAGGAGATGATCGAAGTGGTGCGCCCCTACTGCGCCGATCAGCTCGACCAGACCGTCCGAACGTCGATCTTCGCAGAGCCAACCTCGCTCGTTGCCCAACTGCAAAGGTTGCTGCGCGAACCAGGATGCCGGTCTTGGGCCGTCGAGTCGTTGCAAGTGCTCGGTCGACTAACGGCTGAGGAGCCTCCCCGTTGGCAGTCGACCGGGCAATTGCTGGAGGAATTCGCACGGTTGTCGAGTGTTGCGGAGGAGTTGGCTTCGGAGGCGGGCGATCCTGGTCGGGCCACTCGATTGCGTCGCGCTCGGTACGCCATGTGGCGGCGCGTCGAGTGTTGGCAATCGGCCTATTCGCTGATCGCCCCCAATGTGGAGGGTCTTTCGCTCGCCACCGCTCGCGATCGGGGCACCGTCGATCCGGTGTCGGTAGCCAAGGTCCTCGCCTTGGTCGAGTCGTACGAGTCGAGCGGTCGGCCTAGCGAGGCCCAAGCAGTCGCGGAGCAAATCACCCGATTGGCCGCTTCTCCCGACGCTCGTCGGCGCGTGATGGGGGAATCGATGCAGGCCCACTACCGCAACGCCAACGCTCGCCTCGCGATCACGAGCGATTTGCTCCAGCGGTTCCTCCCAACCGAATCGCCCCAGACCGAACGGGTCTCGGATCGCGTGCTAGGGACTCCGATTCGGGGACATGCCACGACGATTTCGCGGCAAAGCGTTGCCTTGGTACCGGATCCCCATGCGTGGCGTATCAATCTTCTCCTTGAAGGAGAAGCGACGTCACAGACCATCGCGTTCGAGAGGTCGGTCCGTGTCAACACGATCGGCTCCACTCAGTTTTGGGCCCAGCAGCAGATCCTGTTTGACGGGAACTGCTTGCACCGAGGGCTCGTCACTGCCAACGCGACGAGCCACAGCCAGTATGCCGGCTCGGCGAGCAAGTACGACCCGCTACCGCTGGTTGGTGGGTTCATTCGTTCCAAGGCAGCGAGCGCGTTTTCCGAACGTCGCTGCCGAGCCCAGCGGGAAGTCGCTGCAAAGACTGCCAACCGCGTCGAATGGAAGATGGACGCAGCCGTTGCGAAGGCGATCGCAATGGCCGAAGGGCAGTTCCAGACTCGCGTGACCGATCGACTAGCCGGCAGTGGCGTGGCGATCGAGCCGATCGAACTGCGAACCACCTCCGAGCGATTGATCGCCCGCCTGCGGATCGCCCAAGAAGAGGGGCTCACCGCCCACACTCCCCGGCCACGTGCCCCCTCCGACAGCTTCGCAAGCTTCCAACTGCATCAAAGTGGGCTAACCAATATCGCGGCAGGGCTGGAACTAGCAGGCAAGCGGCTCTCGACCAAAGAGCTGGTCGACCGTTTTGCCCAACTCTCTCCTGGTCGGAAGGCCCTGGAGCCGTCGGAGGAGGCGACCATCGAGTTTGCCAAGAAAAATCCCCTTGTCTTCCAGCTCAAGGAGGACCGAGTGGAATTGACGCTCTCGGTGAGCGAATTGGTTGTCCGTCGGCGTTCGAACCGCGATTTCAAGGTCCATGTCTACTACAAGGCGGAAGCCGATGGCTTGGGGGCACGATTCGTTCATGCCGAGGGCCCCTACTTTGAAGGGCGACTTAAGAACTCCGAACGCATGCGGCTGCAAACGATCTTTGGCAAGGTTTTTCCTCCCAATAGCGACTTGGTCCTTGGCGGAGCCTATGCCGACGACCCTCGCCTCCAAGGATTGATGATTACCCAACTGGTGATCGACGATGGGTGGCTTAGCGTGGCGCTCGGCCCCGAGCGCCACCTCCGGTCCGCTCAGCTCGACCGCTATGCCCCTCTCCGATAGCCTTCCGCGCGAAAGTCCCCGAGAGCTGCTACAATGACGCAGAGAAGAACCTTACCCTCCGATCGCGGCGCCCCCCTGAGTGACGCCCCTTAGGAGTCGGGATCCGTGATGGACGACTGCTCTGACAACGTTTTGTGATGCCCAAGCCGTCGAGTCTTTTGGGCCGGTTTCGTGACCGCCGATCGTAGCCGCTCGCCTTGAAGAGTAGACCTCCTTGGCTAAGAAAAAACGCAACAAGAACAAGAAGCGGTCCGCCGCTGCCAGCACCGTCGCCTTACGTCCCACTTCGGGGGGGGACGCCTGGGTACTGCTGCCGCCCCGCTGTGCCCGTGATCGGGCAGAGGACCTCGAGGAAGTGCGGCGGATGATAGAGGAAGGGGAGACCGAGGTCGCCTTTGACGAACTTCGCTGGCTCCTTTCGGGATGCAGTGACTGCCTCGATGCGCATCTCCTGCTTGGCGAACTGGCCGTCAACCTGCACAACGACGTCCCCCTGGCACGGGGCCATTTTGGCTACGCCTACCAGCTTGGCCTTCGGGCATGGCGGCGTGCGGGGAGTCCGACGCCGGTCCCCTACACCCAGCCAGCGAACCGATCGTTCCACCAATCGGGGCGAGCCTTGGCCTGGTGCCTGGAGAAACTGGGAAAACAGGCGATGGCGACCGAGATCGTCCAGACGCTCACCCAGCTCGACCCGACCGACCCTCTCGAAGTGGGCCCCTGGCTCGCCAAGGTCCGGAGTAGCGGGCTTCCCATGGTAGGGGACGATCCGTCTCCCGGCGATTTCTCCCGTTAGGGTCTCCTCTCGGCTCCGACGCGCCTGCCGCTGAAGTGGCATCGCCAGAACTACCCGACGAGCTACGCCTCGTCGGGGGCTCCTTGGAAACGGATACCGATTGTGCGGGCAAACGGGGTTGACCTTGCGGGTCGTGCGGGTCGCAAATGTTGTTGTTTGAGAACTTCTGGGTCGATCCGCCTTGCAGCTCTTTTATGGCCTGCGACCGCTTGTTAAAGTCGAATCATGGGCACACGGAGTTGCCCCGCTTCACCTTTGAAGACCTTTCGCACTTTTTTGCGTGTCTGATGGAAACTGCCATGTGGATCAACGAATCTTCCCAACACGACGACGTCGACCAACTACTCTTGAACGCTCACCTACGGAACGAACTCGAACCCCTGTTCGACGAGTCGATCGGAAGCGTGAATGCTCGGGTGATGACGACCTGTCGCGAAAATGAGTTCCTCGAGTCGATGCTCGAATGGGAACGGGCGCCGATGGTGCCGATCAGCCAATGGTTCGACCCGGAGTTGACGCTCCCGAATCCCGATCACCTCACGAGCGAGCAACTGAGCGAGCTGCTCGAAGTGACCGCCCAGCAGCTTTACGAGCACCACATCGTCCTCGATTTTACCAACCATCTGAGCGACCGGCAGCTCTACGCGATCCTCTACCGCGATATCCTACCGACGTACGAGAAGAAGATCGCCCGACGTAGCAACTTCCTCCATTGGGACTGCGCCAACGTCGAAGGCGATCCGGAAATGTGGCTCCGCTACTACGCCAGTGACGACGAGCGCGATACCTGGGCCGAAGAGATGGACGAAGACCTCCCGCCGCGAGAAGTCCCCCCCTACGCCAGGCAACTCCCCCGGGCACCCATGTAGAAACCGATGTAGGAGGGGTGGTTAGCCGCTCAGAGCAGCTCGGGCCAAATCGCGTCGCTCACCAAGAGTCCCTCGCGTGTCAGCTTTACCCGTTGGCCATCGTCGGCAAGCATTCCATAACGGGCGAACTTCTCTATCGCGTCGTGCGCCAGTTGGTCGATTGCAAAGCTGGTTGCGGCCAGGAACTCACGGCGGTCGACTCCCTCGAGTCGCCGCAGTGCAAAGATCAATCGTTCCCGGGCTTTCGCCTCGTTGTCTAGTTCTTCGCGCTCCGCGACAGGGGACTCGCCCGCTAGGACGCGGCGTAGGTAGGTGGTGGTGCTTCGGTGGTTCGTCTCGCGAACGCCATCGACGTAACGCGCGGCCCCCGGCCCCGCTGCGAAATACTCATCGCCGCGCCAGTAGGTTTCGTTATGGCGGCTGCGGTGCCCTGGAATCGCGAAGTTCGAGACCTCATAATGCTCGAAGCCCGCTTCCGTGAGCCGCTCGATGGCCAGCTCGTACATGGCTCGTTGCAGCTCCTCATCTGCTTCGACCAAGTCACCCCGCTTGCGGCGCGTCCAAAAAGCAGTCCCCTTTTCGTACGTCAGCCCATAAACCGAGATATGCTCTGGCAAGAGCGCGACCGCCCGATCGAGATCGGCTTGCCACTCGGCGAGCGTCTCGCCTGGCGAGGCAAAGATCAGGTCGATCGCGACTTCCATGCCGTGACGGCGAGCCAGCTCGACCGACCGAACGATTTGGCCATCGTCGTGATCCCGCTCTAGGACCTTTAGTTTCTCTGCACGAAACGACTGTGCCCCAAGGCTCAACCGATTCACACCGGCGTCCGCCATCGCTTGGGCCATCTCGACTGTCATGTCGGCCGGGTTGGCTTCGACGGTCCACTCGTAGCCCTCGGCAAGCGGATGCCAATGCCGGGTTAGACGGGCGAGCTTCGCAAAGTCGATCGCTCCCAACTGCGTCGGTGTGCCACCGCCGAAGTAAAGCGTGTCGATTTCGCGAGGTTCGCCAAGTTGGCGGGAGAGTTCTTTCTCGATCGCTTCGAGGTAGGTCGGCACCAGGTCACCGCGGCCCGCAACCAGTGCAAAATTACAGTAGCCGCATCGGTGGACGCAAAACGGGACATGCAGGTAAGCCGCTCGAGATGTCTCGATAGAGGTCATGGAGATTCTCTTTTAGTTCATCCAGCGTTTCGCCTTGTGTCCAGTAGTCGGGGTAATCCTGAAGATAGCCGAGCCTTCAGTCATCGCTTTCCCAGTGAACGATTTTTATGGACTGCATGGAAGGTGACCTCCGAGGAGAGCGGGTAGGGGAGAGTCCTTTATTGTATCTTGCCAGGGAGACTGCGGCTCTATTGTCGCCACGCTCCCCGGTCCGGGGAGGGGGAGGCTCACCCGACTATCCCCGCTGTTTCACGCCCCCTTTGCCTTCCTCTTCGCCCGTCTCGAGCACGGCGAGGAATGCCTTTTGCGGGATATCGACTTGGCCGATCGACTTCATGCGTTTCTTGCCTTCCTTCTGTTTGTCCCACAGTTTTCGTTTGCGGCTGATGTCGCCACCGTAGCATTTGGCGGTGACGTTCTTGCGCATGGCGCTAATCGTCTCGCGAGCGATCACACGGGTGCCGATGGCTGCCTGCAGCGCGACCTCGAACATATGCCTGGGAATTTCTTTCTTGAGTTTCTTAATCACCGCCCGCCCGCGGATTTCGGAGTCGCGGCGGTCGCAAACGATCGAGAGTGCATCGACCCGCTCGTTCTTGACCAAGATATCGAGTCGCACCAACTCCGCAGGCTGGTAGCCCAACAGCTCGTAGTCCATGGTGCCATAACCGCGGGTGATGCTCTTGAGGCGGTCGTGCATGTCGTAGACCACGTCGGCGAGCGCCAGGTCGTAAACCAGCATCGCCCGCGTCGGCGAGAGGTACTCGGTGCGGACATACTCCCCTCGGCGGTCGGCGCAGAGCTTCATCACGCCACCAATGTAGTCGGTCGGTAGCACGAAACTGACTCGCACGATCGGCTGTCGGAACTCCTCGATGTCGCCTTGGTCGGGGATTTTTTGCGGCGTATGGACTTCGATTTCTTCGCCACTTTTCGTGGTGACTTCGTAGGTAACGTTGGGCGCGGTCTGCACGAGGTCGATGTCGGCCTCCTGCTCGAGCCGTTGCTGGATGATCTCCATGTGCAAGAGCCCAAGAAACCCGCAGCGGAATCCAAAGCCAAGAGCGTCGGAAGTCTCCGGTTCGAAATCAAAACTCGGGTCGTTGACTTGCAGCTTGGCAAGCGCTTCGCGAAGTTGCTCAAAGTCCTGGCCATCGGAGGGGTAGAGCCCGCAAAAAACCATTCGCTTCGGCTCTTCGTACCCGGCTAGCATCTCGGCTGGCTCGCCGATGGCGACCGAGACGGTATCGCCAATGTGGACCTGACCGAGCGACTTGATGTTGCAGATGAGGTAGCCGACTTGCCCCGCAGAGAGCTGCTTGGCTGCCTCGCGTTTGGGAGTAAACCGCCCCAGTTCGACCACGTCGTGGGTGGTGCCGGCCTGCAAGAATTTGATCTTCTGCCCTTTCTTGACGGTGCCGTTCATAATGCGGACGTAGGTAATCGCGCCGCGGAATTCGTCGTAATGCGAGTCGAACACCATCGCCTGGAACGTCGCCTTCGGATCACCGGCGGGGGCTGGCACGCGCGCGATCACCGCGTCGATCACTTCTTTGCAGCCGACGCCCGTCTTGGCACTGCAACCGAGCACCTCGTCGGGATCGATCGAAAGCGTCTGCTCCATCTCCTCCTTCACTTCGTCGGGGCGGGCATGAACCAAATCGACTTTGTTCATTACCGGGACGATCGTCAGCTCGTGTTCCATCGCGGCGTAGGCGTTGGCGACGGTCTGCGCCTCGACTCCCTGAAACGCATCGACCAGCAGCACCGCCCCCTCACAGCAAGCGAGCGACCGGGAGACCTCGTACTGAAAATCGACATGCCCGGGCGTGTCGATCAAGTTGATCTCGTATTCTTGGCCATCGACCTTCGTCCGCATCGAGACCGCCCTCGCTTTGATCGTGATCCCCCGCTGCCGCTCGAGGTCCATGTCGTCGAGAATCTGTTCCTTCATTTCTCGCTTGGTGATCGTGCCCGTAATCTCCAGCAACCGATCGGCAAGGGTGCTCTTGCCATGGTCAATATGGGCGATGATCGAGAAGTTGCGAATGTACTTGGGGAGCATGAAGAGTGGCTGGTGGCGAGTGGCTGGTGGCGAGCCGGGGCGTCCCCGACCCCGGTGGCGTAGCCCCGCAGTCTACCACGGAACGCCCCAGCCGGCGAGTTACGTCTCGCCGGTCCGACGAGGCGTAGCTCGCCGGTTAGAGGGTAACGTTTCCCCCGTAAAACGCCTCTGCGGCGAGGCCCGTTCGCTTCCGAACGAGTTCCACGATCGCATCGACTTCCTCGTCCGCTAGCGGTGTGACGATCGACTCGGCTGGCTTTCGGGCGACCGTGTAGACCTGCACTAGCTGGAGCTGGCCACCAGCGGTGGTGATCTCGTTCAACCGATCGCAAAAGGCCTCGAGTTCTTCGTGAGACGGCGGTTCGTTCCTGACTCGCATGAAGAGTGACTGAATCACCAGCGGGCGAACCTGCGCCGCCGCGGTGATGTTGTCGAGGATTCTTTGAAACGGGATCGGTGTCCGCTCGATCAGGTGAAAATACTCGTCGGTCCCTGCGTCGAGCTTGGCCCAAATTTCGCCGTTATTCCTATCGAGGATTGCGAGACCGCGATTGACATGCGGGCGATGAAACATGCTGGCGTTGGTGATCAGCACCATCTTGACATCGTTCAAGCCAAGCGATTGCTTGACCTCCGCGCAGGCCTGCATCAACTCATCAAAGTTCTTGTAAGTCGTTGGCTCGCCATCGCCAGAGAAGGCCATGTCGTTGAGCCGGCGAAGCTCCTCCGGCACGCCGGCGAAGGGGGGCTTCTCGTAAATCTCGCCACTGGCGACCAGCTGCAATACGCTCTTGAGTTCGCGAAGCAGCCCCGTGGTCTCAACGAATCGCGTTTCGCCTTGCCGAGTACGGTCGACTTGGCAGTAAATGCAGTCGAAGTTGCAAATCTTGTCGGGATTGAGATTCACCCCGACAGAGATCCCCTGGGACCGTCGGCTGAGGACCGGGTAGACAAATCGATGGGCGGCAAACGACCGCTCGTGCAGGGAATGGAGTGGTTGAGTAGACACCCCCTTCATCGTATCGGAGGGGGAGGGGCGAATCCAGCGAGAGAGGCTGGTGCCTAGGACGCTTTGAGATGCAGGACGCTTTGAGATGCAGGACGCTTTGAGATGCAGGACGATTGCAAAGTCACAGCGGAAGGCGGAGCGCGGCTCCAATAGCTGACAAGCTACGCCTCGTCGGAGAGCCCTTGGCGATCTTGGCGGTTCAAAAATGACTCTGCAGTTCTCCTGGGCTGGTGCCTTCGCTTTGGAAACCAGATTCGACTCGCTACAATGCCGGGACGACTCCCTCTCCTACTCAGCCTGTAGCGATAGCGATGCCCCCACCGACTTCCCCTCCACCGATGCCTACTTGCCTGCATTGCGGTAGCTTGCTTCTACGCGGCGCGCCGATTTGCCCCAGTTGTGCGCGCGAGGTGTCGGCCCCGGCCGCTGCAGCGGCCCCGCCAGCCCCGCCGGTGGTCACTTCGGAACCAGGGTTGCCTTCTGCGGTAGCGGTTGTGAACGAGAATACGGGCCAAATTTCCCGGAAGGAACGGGAGCGACTCCGCCGACGGATGCGACTCGCCATTGCGGGAGCCTGTGGCTGGCTCTTGCTGGTGGCTTACTTGGTGCTGTTAGCACGAGGCTGAGCGGTCGCGGTGGAATCAATCGCCGCCCTTGCTTCTTTTTCCCGATCCTTCTTGCCTCTTTCCGATTTCGTAAATTTCCAACGCGTCGAGGACCAAGTCGTTCGCCTGGAAAAGTTGCGCGATGGCAGCTTGGTGGATCTTCATCTTCGTGCCACCGACACCAATGGCACCGTAACAAACGGTTTCTCCTTGCGCGGAACGCTTCTCGCCGACTGCAATCCCTTCGATGCCAAGCGGGGGGACGGCGTTGAGGTCGATGGCGACGCGCAACGCAGGCAAGTCGCTTCGGACCGATTGGGGGAGAAGTTCGATGCCAGGAGGCCCCGAGGCGATCACGACGCTCACCCCCTCGAGCGCTGCTCGCAAGGACTCTTCTCGCGTCGTTTCAAACGATTCGATCGACACGTCGGGATAGTCCGCACGAATCGTGTCGGCCACCTGTTCGGCATGGGCCAGCGACCGGGACCCGAGCCGCGTCCGTGCGCCAACGCTTGCCAGCAGGCGGAGGATTCGCTTGCCGACGGAGCCGGTGCCCGCCAATACGGCGACTTCCGCTCCCCGCAAATCGACGTGCCTGCCCGCCGCGATGACCGCAGCCGCGGCGGTGGTGTTCGACCCATTCGAGTCGAGCATCACGGAGACCTGCATCGGCCCCAAGAAGGAGCGAGTGACCTCCGCCAGCAGTTGCTCGCCCGCTTCGACGTCGCTTCCACCAATGAAAATAGCGGTGTTTCGGAGGTCGGTCGGCCCTCGCGTGAAGAGGGCCCCGTAGACCAAATCCCTCACCGCTGCGGGCGTGACGCCGGCGTGGCGAAACAGATGATCGACACCCGCATCGACCGCGACGACACCATCGAAGACGCTCGAATGCGGATCGGTGTCGAGGCAGACGAGAATTTTTGGAAAGGCCACGGCGAAGCAGTAAGGGGAAAGCAGGAAGAGGGACGGGGGAAAAACGAGAAGCCGGCGAGCACCTGCCCACCGGCTTCTGTTGGACGATCAGCCGTGATCGCTCTGTTTTCAGAATCCGCGGAAAGGATGGGCCGCTTCGTCCTTGCCAGCGAGCATCTCGGCCGCCGAGGGGCTACCTTCCATGGCGCTTTTGATTGCCATCTTGGTTGCTTCGTAATTGTAGTCGTAAATTTTCTTGTCGTCTTCCGCTTCGGGATGGATGAAGACGCCACAGACGCAGACCAAGTCCTCTGCTTGATCCTGGGGAATCACGCCGTCCGCGACACTATCGGCAACCGCTTTGGCGACGGCCGCTTGTGCGGGGCCAAACATCTGCACCGCCTGCTTCATCCCCTTGATCGTCACTTTGGTCACCATCACCGTCGCAGGCTTGACCGCCAGATTCGGGGTGAGAACCGCCAACAGGTTCGAGTGGCCTTCGCTCTGCCGAGCCAAGGCATTGGCAAACGCAGTGCCGACAGGGCCCTCTTTGCTACCAACGAGTAAATCAATATGGGCAATTTCGTTGCCATCGCCCGCCAGGGCTTCGCCAATGTACATCGACATGTCCAGGGATTCTCCAAATTTTCAGAGGTCAAAAAGGTCACAAAGTCATGACCAAGCAGCCTCGCCACGCGGGGCTCGTGAACCCCGTCAAAGCAGGTCGCTCGCACCACAAGCAGCAACCAAAAGGCTGGCGTGCCCGCTTCAGCGGGCGGGCACTGGAACAAAAAATAGCAAAACAGGGCTGTAAATCAAGGTGACAGCGACACAGGCCATCCGTTTCTGGACAATGGCCGAGCTTTTTGCGACAATAAACAATAAAGCAGGGTGAGGCAGAAGCCCCGATGAATTTTTCCTGGGGCCCTGTCGGTTGGCGCCTGACGGTCGGCGGTCGTGTCGATCGGTGTGGCCAATGATTTGACCGGTAGTCCCGCCGCCCTGCCTTGGTCAGCTTTTTTATTCCTTTCCGATCTGTGATCCTTCCTACTTCCTTCATTCCCTGAGGAGCGAGAAGATGAGGCAACTTCCCCTATTCGGGCATCGCCACACGAGCCGTGGCTTTACCCTTGTTGAACTCCTGGTCGTCATTGCGATCATCGGCACCCTCGTGGCGCTGCTCCTGCCTGCGGTGCAGGCGGCCCGCGAAGCCGCACGGAACAATACCTGCAAGAGCAATATCCGCCAGCTTGCCCTTGCCGCAACCAATTACGACTCGAATCGTCGGCGACTGCCTGGCTACATCAACGACCTGGAGCAGCCTAACGACAGGTCGATCGGCCGCCAGGCGAGCTGGATCGTGATGCTGTTCCCTTACTTGGAACGGCAGAACGAATGGGACGTCTGGAATGACTTCGGTAATCCTCTCGGCGGTGGCTTGCCAAGCCCTGCGGCACCCGAGATTGAGTTACTCCAGTGCCCTAGCAATCCTTCAGAAACGCCTGGCTTCCCCTCTTGCTCCTACGTTGCCAACTGCGGTCAGATGTTCGGGGACTCCACCCGGGCCGATTCGCGGGAATACGTCGCCAACGGTATCTTCTTCGACTTAAGTAAGAACACCAGCACCGGTATTATTCCGGGCGGAGCCACCGATGGTCGTGAAGGAGACCCTCGTATCAAATGCTCGATGGACTACATCTCGTCCAACGACGGCGCCAGCAATACGATGATGTTTAGCGAGAGTCTCCACGCGTTCTTCTGGACTTACGAACAGCCCGAATCGTCGGGCAAGGCCCCCGAGTTTTCCGATGACAAGAGGTTCTTCGGATTCATGTGGACCAATGACGCCTTCGCTGCATCTCCTGACCTGGTGCTGCGGATCAATGGCGACAACAACTACGACGTGCTCGATCCTCCGAGCGACATGACCCAGATGACGGAGCGGCTCTCCTTCCCCTCGAGCAACCACACGGGAGGCGTCAACGTCGCCTTTGGCGATGGCCGGGTTATCTACATGATCGACAATGTCGAGCCTCGCGTCTATTCGCAGTTGATGACCTCCTCCCGCCGGCGGTCGCAACTTGTCGCCACCTTCAACGGAACTTCCTTAGCGGATCGCAGGCTGCCGCCCGTTTCGGATGACGAATTTTGATCGGCCGAGAGACGAGGCACTGCTAGAAGTCTCGCCGCAAGAAAATTCAGGGCCAAGCCACCAGCTCCTGCTGGCGGCTTGGCTTTTGCTTTCCTGGAGGGCCGTTAACCGTTCACGAGTCGGAAGAGAGCGGACCACGAATCGAAGGAATAGCCGCAGATAAGCGCAGATGATTGGTGGTTCCAGGCAACTCGTTGCATCAGGACTTCGCGTGAGAGGCGGCAAGGAGAGGAACACTAATCTGCGCTAATCCGATTAGCCTTCTTCACCGAACATCTGCGCTTATCTGTGCTTATCTGCGGCTAATTCTTTCTTCCTTTGCGTCTTTGCGTTAAAAAATTCTCGGCTCCCGAACGCTCGGAGAATAGGCCTTATGCCAAGGCGCGAAGAAACAGAGTACCGTTCACGGCGAGTAGGTTGGGCTTTCCAGCCCGACTTTTTTTTTGCAACCATTCACGAGTCAAAAGAGGGCTTCGGATTCCGTGCACGGTTACGAGGGCCGTTAGGCGTCGTCTTCCGGAGGATCCGCAGTGGTTTCGTCTTCAGCTGCCTTGGTCGACTTGACCCGCTGCTCCTTGAGATAGTCGGCCACCCCTGGGGGAAGCTCTTCTCCCACCATCACCACGCCGCTGGAAGCTAGCTTCTCGTAGACGACTGGCAGGAATTCTGCGGCAAATTTATTGCAAATGCTGTCGTTCGCCAGCTCCTCTTCCGTCGACATGGCGGTGAAATAAAGTTTGTAGAGTGCCCGGCAATAGCCAAACGCGGGCCGGGGCTGCTCGGGGGCAGACCATTGGACGCGAACATCGCTGACGCTCTCACCCTCTTCCAACGGATCAGGTCGCCACCAAGCCCAGAAGACCCGTTGATAATGTTGGACCCCTTGGTCATCGAGCATGAACTTGGAGGTGTGGAACTTGGAATCGGGCAAGCCTTTTATCGCCATCTGGTATTGAACCTGGGGCTCGACCTGCGAAAATCCGTTGGAGTGGTAGCAGATGTTGGGCGTATGCCGAACGACATTTCGAAAATGGCCCACGATCAGCCAAATCGAAACGCTCTCCCCGGTCTTTTGGTTGGTGTAGACCCGATCGATGTAGCCATCGGCTCCTGCCTTGTCGAGCACCATTTTGCTGACTGGTTTGTCCACACCGACCCAATCGCCGATTTTCTCGGGGATTTCTTGATGCAGCAGGTAGGCACACTGCATCGCAGGGATGTTTTCACCCCACATCCAGTCCATCAGGCTCCACTGGTAAAGGGTGAGTGGTACCGCAACGATGCCAACCACCAGAAAGGGGAGGTATTTCATCATAGAACAGGCTCTCGCTTAGAACGAAAATCAAGGGAAGAGGCAAACGGGCAAAACAACCCACTTTTTCACGGTAGACCTGCTGAGAGCAGGTGTCAAGTTGCACCCGCAGGAGAACTGCCAAGTCGCCGAATTAAAAGAAACCGCCAAGTACGCCAAGGCGCCAAGAAGAGATTGGAGGAGAGAGGCAACCGTTCACCGAATCGGAGGCAGGGGAAACCACGAATTCCTGCAAATCGATACGAATAGCGGCAAGAAGGACACC
>QIKP01000035.1 GCA_003233055.1 Planctomycetaceae bacterium | reverse complement strand
GGCGGTGGCGGCGGCGGCCGGGGAGGGGGCGCCTTCAGTATCCCTCCAGATCGCGTGACCAAGATCGATGTCCCCGTCCTCTGCATCGAGCATGGCAAGCCCGACCCGTCGTCGAGCAACCACTACGAAATTCGCCCGGTCGAGAGCATGGTCGATCGCCCGGAGGTTGTCGAGCTTCTCAAAGCCTTTGGCCGTGGCGAATTGCAGCACAACGCCGCGCAAGCGGCTGTTTGGAATCTGCAAAATGACCTGTCGTGGCAAGAACTCTCATCGAAGCGGACCGGCACCCGGCGAAGTCTCAACCGCTCCCCTTACTTCAGTCGGGCTGAGCTACAAGCGGCCGCCGCCTACACCCAAGAGGCCCATCGGCGTGGCACCTTAGCCGAACAAGAGCCGGCCACCTCGCCTGGGTACGAAGAAGCAGAAGAATAACTGCCGAAGGGCGTCCACACGCGGAGTGGTTGGCCTGCCTTTCGTGACGGGGCAATTCCCACCCCTAGGCGGCCGCTTCGAGAATATCCGTCCTGAGTTGGGCGAGTAGCTGGCGGATTTCCGTGCGGTAATCGTCTCGTTCGAGTCGCCAGCGAGACTCCTGATCTTCGTAGTGCCGCTGCTGGCGGTTGAGTTCCTGCTCGCGAGCGATGAGCCGGGCTGCCTGCTGTTCGGTTTCTTCTTCGCGCCGGTGGAGCCATTCCCGAAATTGCGTCTGACGATGTTCGAGGTCGGTATGCTCGGCAGCAAGCTCCGCGCGGAGCTGTTCGAATTCCTCTTGCTTTTCGGCAAGCTGCCTGATTTGGTATTGGTATTGGTCGGCTAAACGAGCGCGTGTCTGAGAAATCGATCGCGTCAAGCTGGCGGGCGAAAGGGCGCCGGTCAGTTGAGCCCAAGTCTCCTCGGTGGCGAGCCGAAGTTCGAGGATTTCTCTTTGGTTCGACTCGAGTTCGAGCCGCAGGCTTTGCATCGCCTCTTCCCGTTGATCAAGTCCTGCCTCGCGTTGCTGGGCCTGCTTTGCCTGCCAGGAGGCGGCCGCCCGTGATGCTTCCTGTTCCTTTGCCCATGTTTGGCGAGCTTCAAGAAGCTGCTCTTGGGATTCACGATGTCGCTCTTCGATTTCTTGCCTCTTAGTCGCCAGCTTCTGGTTTTCCTCGTTCAGTAATTCTTCCGAATGGTCCAGGTAACGCGCTCGTGTCGCGAAGTCGGCCGCCTGCCCGTTGAGCGCCTGCATGCGTTCCTGGGTGACGCCTAACTTTTCAAAGCGAGCGACCGCCGCCTCAATCTCTTGCTTGCGAAAGGCTAGCTGCTCCTCGCGCAGCTGCAATTCGGTGCCGCACTGCTCTAGTTCCTCTTCGCGATGCTTTAGCTCAAGGCGACGCTCGGAGAATTCGCTGTTCTGCTCGGCCCTTTCGCTCCGATGGTCGGCCGCCGATTGGTGCCGACTTTCAGCGGCGTTCTCTTGTTCCCGGAGCGAATTCTCTCGGGACGCCAACTCCCCGCATCGCGACTCCAGCTCCGCTCGCTGCCCGGACATCTCCTCGATTTGCTGATACAACTCCGCTTGCCGTGCATCCAATGCTCGCTGACGATCCTCCAGACTACGGCCTCCTGCTTCGTTGTTGGCTCGCACCGATGCGCCCTCTGGATCGGCCTCCAGCTCGCTCTGGCGGGCGTCCAGCTCCTGCTCTCGCTCATCGAACCAAAGCCGGGCGTTCCGTAGCTTGGTTTCAATCTCCGCCTCTTGGGCCGATAGCTGAGCGGTCCGCCGGTCGATTTCCTGCTGGCGATGCTGCAGACGCTCCGCCAACTCGGCCGCCTGAAGGGCCACCAGCTGCGGACGGTCGGCCGTCGATGGCGTGAGTGGAGTCGCTGCAGAGGGGGACGACGCAGAGGACGACGACGCACCCGAGGTGACAAGGGCACGCGCCGCAGCCATCTTGCGCTGCCCGACCACGCCCGTTAGTCCAGCCGCTCCAGAAGCGTCGCTAGAATGGGCTTGGTCAATGCGGGTACCAAGGTGCTCGTTAGGTGTAGGGAGGTTACTGGCTGCCGACATGCGCCGAGTCCTTTCGCCGCAAAAATGATCTGATCGCTAAAACCGACATCTTCCCCCTAGAATGCCAATCGGTGGATTTCGTTCAAGAGTTGAGCAATTCCTCCCTGAATTCCCAATTGCTAGCAAGCGGAAAGACAAGTGGCCTGCCCCCTGTCGCGGCTCGTTGTTCAGCAGAAACCGGCCCTGTCGAGACATTGCTTGTTTTGCCGGCAAGTCCTGCGCTATTTTACTTGGGGGGCCCAGTGGTGGCGTCACCGGCACCGTCCGTCTCTTGGGCAATGACCTAGTGCGAGCCGCACACGCATGTTCCGGTCACGGCGCTGCTATTTCAGCGTCCAACGATTGCCTTAGCAGAACATCCGAGTGATCACTGCTCTAGAGGGTGGAGGCTAACCTTCTTCGACGGCCTCGAAGAGTTCGAGCCATTCGTGTTCGAGCACCTCGATTTCTGAGCTGATCGCCGAGACGCTTTCGTGCAGCCTTTCCGCTTCCTTAGGATCCGTTACGGTGAGCAGATCACGGCTTGCTGCCTTGCGATCGCCATCCAGCCTTGCGATCTTTCGCTCAACCGATTTGATCCGCTTTTGTGCGTCGCGGTCGGCACGAGCACGCGATTTTCGGTCCGCGGCGGGCCCCTCAGGGTGGGCATGGGCGGCGGCTTCGGCGCGGAGCCCGGCATCGATTTCCTTTTGCACGCGGAAGACGTAGTCATCATAACTGGCGGGGTAGCTCACGACACTTCCTTCGCGAACTTCGATCACGGCCGTCGCTACACGGTGCATGAAATGGCGATCGTGACTGGTGAAGATCACCGTTCCTTCGTACCGCTCCAGGGCGTCGGCCAGCGCCTCCACGGTTTCCACATCTAAGTGATTCCCCGGCTCATCGAGCACCAAGACATTGTGCTTCCGCAATAGCAGCCCCGCGAGTACCAACCTCGCGCGTTCACCACCACTTAGCACTTTGATCGGCTTCTCTACGAGTTCACCGCTGAACAAGAAGTTTCCGGCGAGGCTCTTAATTTGTTGGGTGTTGGCGTTACCGGCGGCTTGGTACTCCAGATACTCCAGCACCGTCATGCGATCGTCGAGCGAGGAGTAAACATGCTGGGCGTAGACACCGATTTGGCAGCCGAAACCCCACTTGAGTTGCCCCGATAGAGGCTGGATCGAATCGCAAATCGTCCGAAGAAACGTGGTTTTCCCTTGTCCGTTGTCTCCTACGAGGCCGACGCGCGATCCATGCTCGATCTCGATGTGAATGTTATCGGCAACGCGGCGATCGGAGTATCCGATTACCAGATTGTCGGTACGGACGGCGGGCCCGGAGCGTCGGTCAATTTTGGGGAAACTGAATGCGACCGACGCCTCGTCTCCGGCGACTTCGACCAACTCGAGTCGATCGAGTTGCTTGGCTTTGTTCCGTGCTTGGCTGGCGGTGTTGGCGTTGGCGCGGTTTTTGTTAATGAAGGTTTCGAGTTGTTTCCGCTTGGCGAGCGTGGCGCTGTTGACACGACGGTCGTGTTCCCGGCGCTCGTCAAGATTCGCCAGAAAGCCTTCGACATTACCAGGGAACGGAGTGAGTTGGCCGCGGGAGACCTCCAGTGTGTGGGTGCAGGTCTTCATGAGAAACGACCGGTCGTGCGACACGATGAGGCAGCCGCCGCGAAACTCCCGAAGGAAATGCTCGAGCAACATCTGCGTGCGCAGATCAAGAAAGTTGGTTGGTTCGTCGAGAATCAACAGGTTCGGGTCGTGCAACAAAAGCGCGGCAAGCTTGACCCTCGTTTGCCAGCCGCCCGACAATGCCCGCGCTGGTTGGTCGAGCATCGCATCGCTGATAGCAAAATGCCAAGCGATTTCTCCACACCGCCATTCGGGCTGTCCGCTGTCGCGAGAGAGGAATCCCAGCACCGTCTCGTTGGGCTCGAAGGGATCGTGTTGCCGAAGGTATCCAAGGCGCAGTTTTTTGCTGCGAACCACCTCACCGGCATCGAGTTCTTCTTCTCCAAGTAGGATTCGGCACAAGGTCGACTTGCCTGACCCATTGCGGCCGATGAGCCCTACTTTTTGGTCGTCTGCCAATGCGCAACTCGCACCGTCGAGCAACATCTGCTCGCCGTAGCGTTTGTGGGCCTCTTGGAGTGATAGGACAACAGGCATGAACGAAAGGGGGGAGGGAGTAAGGGAAAGGAGGTAAGTAGGCCGGGCCCTTCTCGGCCCCGGAAGCAACCCATCTAGGCTTTGCCACGACGAATAATTGGGATGCGTGGCGTCCGAACAACTTACTAGAAAACAACTCTGGACGTCACGCCCCCAGTTCTAAGAGTTGTCCAAACGCTAGGTTGTTCGACTGGCACACCGATTTCCCACCAACCCGATGATCGCAAGCAGAGCCGTTGCAATCAAGCTGCCCCCTGCCACCCAGTCGCCATGCCGAACATAAAAGCTTTCGCCCCCCCCCGGCTGAACGTCGACAAGAAGCCATTCCTCGGCCACTGGCTGACTAACGGCCAAGAGCCTCCCACTCCGATCGATGTGGGCCGAAAGCCCACCGTTGGCGGCAACGACCAACGGTGTTCGGCATTCGATGGCACGAAATCGGCTGCATGTGAGATGCATTTCCAGCTCGCTGGAATCGTTAAACCACGAGCCGTTCGTTACGTTCACCAGCACATCAGGCCGTTCACCCACAGCCGACAGCTTCGCCACTTGGCCACGTACGACGTGCGGTAGCACGGTTTCAAAACAGATGGTGGGCATGTAGCGGACGCCTTCCAGGAGGAGCGAACGTGGTGCTTTCCCCGGCGTGACCCGGCCGATGGGAAAGAAATCATAAATCCCCGGCCACCAGGTTCCGCCTGGGACGTACTCGCCGATCATGACAAGGTGGGTCTTGTCGTAGGTTCCCAGAATTTTTCCCGTCCGGTCGACGGCGACAACGGAATTGTAAAAATCATAGGTGTCCGAACTGTGCGCATGTTGACGGTCGATGCCTACAAGAATAGGAACGCCCAGTTTTCCGACAAGTGCTTTCAGGTCATTGGGTCCGTAGCTGGCCACTTGGCTGGTCGTGATATCGTTCGGCTCCTTCCAGGTAAAACCATCGTCGAAGGAAAATAGTGCCGTGCGAAACATTCCCTCCGGCCAGACAAGAAGGTCGATCGGCTTACCTTCGCGACGCGCCTGTTCGACAGCGCCGAGCGACAGCTCGATGTAGCTGGCCATCACTCGCTGGTCACGGCCTGGGTCGTGGGTCCAAACGGCACGATGGCTTCCCTGCACGAGTGCGACACGGCGTGTGGGTGCTTGGTCAGCATCGGTGAGGGCGAGCCTTTGCTGCCCGTACCAAAGGGTGCCGGTAATCGCGACAACAAGGACGCCGCCGGCTGCGATAGCGCGAACCCAACGTGGGCGGGTGGAGGGAACGGCGACCGCCTGGAGGATCTCGAACAGACAACTGGCACCAAGCATGACGAGCATCGAAACGAGGTAAGCGCCTCCCAAGTCGCTGATTTGCACGAGCGAAAGCCAATCGATCTGCGTCTGGCCGAGCGTTCCCATGAGGAATCCGCCGAGCAGCCGTCCTTGTGCCAACTCGAGCCCGGTCCAGACGACCGGGGCAACCATCCAAAGCGGCAATCGGCGGCTTCCCGTCCGCACCAGCGCCACGAACACCGGCAGGTAAACCGCCAAGTAACCCGCCAAGCCAACCAAGCCAAGCCAGGTCCAAGGATGGGCCAGTCGAATCCAGTGGAGTGTGCAAACCCAGTAAATAAAGCTAGCGAACCAAATCTGTAAGTAAGGGCGGCGGACAGAAAAGTCCCCGCTCGTCGCCAGCGCCAGCCAGGGTAGCGGCGCGATCCACGCCAAGGGGCTCAGGCGAATCGGCGGCTGCGAGAGAAAGAGCAGTAGACTGCCAGCCGCCGCAACATAGAAGAGGAGAAAACGTCGTTGGCTAGGAATACCCTCTCCGGATAAGTCATTTGTCGTGGACACCCTTTTCCTCTTTTCCTAAGACTCGCTGCCAAAAATTCCCCCAAGGGCCCTATCGCAGAAACGGCGCCACCGAATCGGAGCCCTCGGAAAATGACTGCCGAAGGTATTCGTCCACTCGTGCACAAAATTTCGTCACCGATGTCTCTAATTCTGAAATCGATGCCGAGGCCGCCACCTCGTCTTGCAACTCCGCTCCCCAATCGTCAGGCAGGCCGGCTTTCGTGGAGGCGGTCGCGATTGATTTGCCAACTGCCGGGACAAGGTGAGGCTTCGACGGATAGATCGCACGCATCAAATTGCTCTTGAACCCCACCTCCATCAGTGCCGCATGTCGGGCGTCATGCTTGTTGGCCAACTGGGTCCCCAGCTCGCGCCCCATGTTCAGCCATTGGCGAATTCTCTGGACCTCATCCGCTGCGGTTTCCCCTGCGCTCCCCGAACGTTCTTCGGCCATGGGGAGGGCTGCAGAAAGTTCCATGTCCAAGAACTGCGAGATTGACCGGACCTCATCCACAACCTGTGCATCGCTTACGTTGGGAGTGAGCAACGATTCGCTCATTTTCAAACCGAGCAGCCACGCCAAATGCTGGGTATTCTCCCGATCGATCGAAGGGGCGGGGAAGAAGTCGAGCGGTGGCGACTCCGGTTTCGGAGCGACGGTCTCGACGGGCAATGCTTCTTCTGCTTCCTCTTCTGCTGCGGATGGCACAGGTGTCTGTTCGGTTGGAAACGCCTCCTTCGGCATTTCCTCCGCCGCATCGGCAAATAAGTCGGGCAAAGGATCGGACTCGGGTGGCATCGCAACCGGTTCGTCGGCAACGATCGGCTCTGCCTCGGCTTCCCCGGCAGGCACCTCGCCAAGCGCTTCGCTGTCGGCTGGCGACGCTTCTTCCGTAGGCGTCTCCCATGGAAAAAGAACGCGCTCTTTTTTCGGTGGCTTGACGGACGAAATCTCGTCCTCTTGTTTCGATACTTCTTCCGGTACTTCCGGTACTTCCGGTACTTCCGGTTGGCTACCGGCGACGGCAGTTAGTTCTTTGCCAAACCAGCCACCATCCCCAATGTCGTCGGGAGAGGCCCCCGATTCAACGATTTCCGTCGCTCCGGCCCCGTCCGTCTCGTCCACTCCTACTTCAGGGGATGCCTTCGAGGAGGGCGAACCCGAGTCGGTTGGCTGGCCGGTCTCGGCATGGGAGGCGACCAACGTGCTGGAATCCACAGCGATGTCCGTGGAGCAACCAAGGGCTAGCAAAGAGGTTAGCACCATCCCCGCAAAGAGAGGCGGAAAGCCTCGACGACGGTTCGCAACGCACCCCTGAACCAAATGTGGGGAATAGCGTAGAATGGGGGAGAAGTCGCGCATGGTTTTCTTGTTCCGTAGTTTCGGCCCACCAAGTCCTGTTTTCGTGGGCACGGCCTTCGTGTTCTACCGGTCGCCATCCTGTGCGATCCGACCTTCCTGTCCTAGCCCTTCACGATGCCTCCACGTCCCATGAATGTCAACCGTAGAAGGTTTCTTCAGAAGGCCGCGACCGTCACGGTCGGGGGGGGGGCGCTGGCAGGATTTTATGCCTGGAAAATTGAGCCGCATTGGGTCGAGATTGTCGATCGGAGCCTGCCGCTGCGCGGCCTGCCGTCGGGCCTCGAAGGGAAGAAGCTCGTGCAGATTAGCGACTTGCACGTCGGGCGCAATGTCGATCCTGGCTACCTCCGCCGGGCGGTCGAGCAGGCGGCATCGCTGAAGCCGGACTTGATTGCTATCACTGGCGACTTGATGACTTGCGAAGGAGCCGAGCAGGTCGGTCGGGTGGTCGATCTTGTCCGCTTACTCCGTCCTGACCAAACACCCGTCTACGTGATCCCTGGAAACCACGACTACGGCATGCATTGCAAGCAAACTTCGGTGGGGGATGAGCTGATGCGCCAGCTACGCGGCATCGGCGCGATCACGTTGCAAAACGAGTTAACCGACTTTCAAGGGCTACAGATTGTTGGATTCGATGAACTTTGGGTGAAACGATTCGATCCCGTTGCGCCGCTGCTCCAGTTTGATCTCCGCAGCGAGGGAATTGCCTTGACCCACAACCCCGATACCGTCGACCTGCCTGGCTGGGCCGGTTTTGAAGGCTGGGTGCTGGCGGGCCATACCCATGGCGGGCAATGCCGGGTACCTGGCATCGGGGCACCAATCGTTCCTATCCGTAACAAACGCTACACTGCCGGCGAAGTCGTCTTGTCCGATCGTCGTCGGCTCTACGTCAATCGTGGCCTGGGATATGCCCGGTCGATACGATTTCTCTGCCGACCTGAAATCACCCTCTTTCGGCTCACGAAGATTGCATGAGCAATCGGCTTCGGTAGAGCGGTTCCCCCTAGCCGGACCGCTACGTCATCGATCCGCCGTGGCGGGCGGTCCGCGACGACAGGTTCTCCCCTCGCCGAACCGCACGACGACAGAGAGTTTTGCGTCGCCTCAACCGCAACCCAAAAACGTCTCACGCAAAGGCGCAAAGGAATTGGCCGCAGAGAATCGCAGATGTGCGGTTGGAGAACGCTCATCGAAGCTAACTTTGCTTGGCGATTATTCGTGTCGATTCGTAAAATTCGTGGTTCACTCTTTCGACTCGTGAATGGCTACTTGTGTCTTTGCGCCTTTGCGTGAGGCTTATTCTCCGGGCGTTGGAAGCTGGCAGCCAATTGTCTCACGCAAAGGTGCGGAGGCGCAAAGGAAGAAAAGAATTGGATGCAGAGAATCGCATGGCTGGAGTTTGGGCCAAAACGGGGGACTTGTGCAAAAACAACAGGGGGCTATTCCGTAGCCGTTCACAGGACTGGCTGCGATCCGAAGGAGGTCACTCTCCTAGGAACCGCTTGACCACCTCGTTCGGCGCGGGGGCGTAGCCACTCGGCGTCATCGAGCATCCCGCCCGGCCTTGGCTGAGGGAGCGCATGGCGCTGGAGTAGCCGAAGAGGCTCGCGAGTGGCGCTTCGGCATGGAGTACGGTGTCGGTGCCGCGAGCTTCGGTTTGATGGATGATCGCTCGGCGTTGTTGCAGGTCTCCTACCAAATCGCCCACATGCTCATCGGGCGTCGAGATTTCGAGATTCATGATCGGTTCGAGCAGTACGAGCCCCGCTTTCCGTAGTCCTTGGTCGAAGGCTTGATTCGTTGCGGTGCGAAAGGCAATGTCGGTCGATTCGGTCTCGTGAACCTCGCCACCGAGCACGGTCACTTTCATCCGCATCAGCGGAAACCCAAGGGTCCCGCCACCACCGGCTGCCGTTTCCAGCTCTTCCATCACGACATTTAAGAATTCGTTCGGCAACCCATGATTCGGGTCGATCGAGACCATCACGGGCGGCGCGTGGGCCGCCAAGGGGCCTGTCGCGACAAACGGCTCGACTCGGAGCTTCAGGCTCGCCGTATGCTGTACGCCGTTGTGCAGCCGCTTGCATTCCCCCACCACTTCGGCCGCGCATCCAACGGTTTCGCGGTAACTCACCCGAGGGCGATGCACCTTGACGTTGAGCTTAAAGTCTCGAAGCAGTCGATGCTGAATCACCTCCAAGTGCAATTCCCCCATCCCGCTAATGAGGGTTTGCCCGGTCTCGTCGTTTTCTTCCGCGTGGAAGGTCGGGTCTTGTTTTCGGAGCATCTCCAGGACGCCGGCGAGCTTCTTTTTGTCGGCCATGCTTTCGGGCTCGATCGCCATCGAGATGACCGTGTCGGGGAACTCGATCGACTCGAGTAAGATCGGCTCGCGCGTGTCGCACAACGTGTCGCCCGTCACACTCTCCCGCAGCCCGATGACTGCGCAGATGTCGCCCGCCTGGGCACCGGTCAGCTGTTCGTCCTTCTTCGTGGCATGGATTCGCCAAAGCTGGGCGACGTTTTCCTTTTTATTCTTGCCCGCGTTAAGCATCCGACTGTTCGGCTTCAGCTCCCCGGAGTAAATCCGAATCCAATACAAGTCCCCCGTCTTGTAAGGAAGGATTTTAAATACCAAGGCGCAAAACGGCTCCTTGGGATCGGGCTTTCGGAAAATTCTGGGGGGCTCGCCCCTCTCCTCGTCCCCCCCCTTTTTCTTCGATTTGCCAAGGGGGTTGGTCCCTTTGACCGGTGGCATTTCAAGCGGGTTGGGCAAGTAGGCTGCGACCCCATCCATCAGCGGCTGCACCCCCACGCCATGGAGCGCCGATCCGCAAAGGACGGGCTGGATCAGCTGAAGGGTCGTTGCATTACGAATGACTTTGTGGATCAGTTTTTCAGGAATCGGTTCCTCCGCGAGCGCCCGTTCCATGAGGTCGTTGCTAAAGTCGTAGAGCGTCTCGAGCAGTTTTTCCCGCCACTCCTGGGCCTCTTTCAGCGACTCTTCGGGGACTTCCTCCTCCACGACGCGCATGTCTTGCCGCCCCCCAGGGAACGTAAGCATCTTCATTCGGATCAGATCGATTACGCCACGTAGAGGATCCTTGGTATGCGCCGGCCCCTGCCCGACCGGGATTTGCAAGGCGACCGGCCTTGCGCCGAGGCGATTCTCGATTTGCCCTAGCACCCCAAAAAAATCAGCCCCTTCACGATCCAATTTATTGACGAACGCGATCCGTGGCACACCATACTTGTTCGCCTGCCGCCATACCGTCTCGCTCTGCGCCTCCACTCCCTCGCGAGCGCTGAAGACCACCACCGCCCCGTCGAGGACCCTCAAGCTTCGCTCGACCTCAGCGGTAAAGTCGACATGGCCCGGTGTGTCGATCAGGTTGATCGAGACCTTTTTCCAAGGAAACGCAACGCAGGCGGAGTAGATCGTAATCCCGCGTTCTTCCTCTTCGGCGTCGTCGTCGGTCGTGGTGGTCCCTTTATCGACTTCGCCCGCGCGGTGCTTCGCCCCACTCGCAAAGAGCATCTGCTCCGTGACGGTCGTCTTGCCGGCATCAATGTGAGCAATGATGCCGATGTTGCGGAGTTGGGTAAGATCGGTCGCCATCGGAAGCCAACTAGAAAGGATCGATACCAAGCCGCCAGCGGCTTAGGCTCGCTCGGAAGAAGCCAGAAAATGCGCACCCCGATTCTAACACGAACCGCCGTCGCTGGCTGCGGGCCTCACAAGCGCCGATCGGGCACCGCAATCCCACGGATGAAGCGGCGCTGCCCCACCAAAACGCGTCCGTCAAGACCACGGATCGCCACCCTGGGGGAATCTCCTCCGGCGGATCGCCCCTTCGAGAAAAACAGGAGCGGAGCGGAAGGGGGAAGGCCAAAGCCGACCCTACCACGCGAAATGCGCGAACGCTTTATTCGCGTCGGCCATGCGGTGGACGTTGTCACGACGGGTCATTGCTGCCCCTTCGCGGTTGTAGGCTTGCACCAGCTCGTCGGCCAGCTTGAGGTGCGTCGGACGGCCCTTCTTGTCACGAATGGCAATCAAGAGCCAGCGAATCGCCAGCGACTGCTGTCGAGCACGATTCACTTGCATCGGGACTTGATACGCTGCACCACCCACTCGCTTACTACGAACCTCGATCGCTGGCTTCACGTTCTCCACCGCCGTAGTGAAAACCTCGATCGGATCGACGTCGGGAACACGCTCTTTAATGATATCGAGTGCGTTATAAAAAACCCGCTGGGCCGTACTCTTCTTACCACCCAGCATCAGGCAATTGATGAACTTGGAAGCCAAGAGCGACCCATGAACCGGATCGGGCTTGAGTTGTTTGCGACTGGCGGTAATACGACCCATGTTTGGCTCTCAGCTATTGGACGATTTTGGTTGGCTATTAGGCTCTAATTTCAACACAGAAGGCTACGGCTTCACTGGCTAGCAGCCTTCCTTAAATCTTCTTCGCGCCATATCGGCTGCGGCTCTGTTTTCTTTCAGTCACGCCGAGCGTATCGAGCGCGCCGCGGACCACCTGGTACCGAACACCTGGCAGGTCGCGAACTCGACCGCCACGAACCAGCACGATGCTATGTTCCTGCAGCGTGTGCCCTTCGCCCGGAATGTAGACGGTCACTTCCTTGCCATTCGACAACCGAACACGTGTGATCTTCCGAAGCGCGGAATTCGGCTTCTTGGGAGTCATCGTTCGGACTTGCAGGCAAACGCCCCGTTTCTGAGGGCACTTCTCAAGCACGGGAGCCTTCGAAAACTTCCGCTTCTTCCGGCGATTTTTGCGAACAAGTTGATTGATCGTGGGCATGTCGTTTACAGATTGAAAGGCAATCGGGGGCTGTAAGGCCCTTGGGAAATATCGGGTTCAACGCGAATTCAGCCACCACAGAGGTTCGGCGACCGCTCCGCATAGACATAGGGGAATCGCCCAGTATAGAAGATTCGGCAGCAACGTCAACGGGCGGAGGGACTCGCTCAGGACGATTGCAAAGTCCTTTTTGAACCGCCAAGACGCCAAGGACGCCAAGAAAAATGTCGACCGAAGCAGAGAAAACCACGAACCCAAAGAGATAGAGGGGGTGTTCTTTTGCCGCTATTCGTATCGATTCGCACGAATTCGTGGTTTTCCCGGCCTCCGATTCGGGGAACGGTTGCCTCTCTCCTCCAACTCTTCTTGGCGCCTTGGCGGTTTCTTTTATTCGGCGACCTTGCAAGCGTCCTGGGACTCGCTGGAGAAGGGGTGCGAATTCCCAACCAGGCTTGTCTGAACGAACATTTTCAGAGACCGCAAAAATACCCGAAAAAGGCGCCAGGAAGACTCCTCGGGCCCCCACTTGTCCCTTCCCTCCCCGGTCTGGGATAGAGACACGGGAGCTAGCAGTCCCCCTAAACACCCTTCTCGGCGTCATTGGAGTCTGTGATTCCTGCTGAGCGTCCCCTTCCTGCTCTCCGTCTACCAGCGATTCCGAAGGCGTCGGGCGGGCACTCGGCGAGAGACGGAGCCGTCACCCTGCCAGGCGGTGGATGCGGCTGGGGGCGGAATCTTCTTCGGCAGCACCTTCGTACCGGTACTGCATGACGTAGGCGTCTTCCGTCGAATCGTCGTAGAAGTCTCGTAAAACGGCGGTCGCGCGGAAGCCCGTTTGCTTGAAGAATAGTTGCGCGGCGAGATTCGTTTCGCGAACCTCAAGCGAAATGCGAGTACGGCGCTGGCTCGATAGTTTGCTCACCAGCTTGTCGATCATCTGTTGGCCAACGTTCAGACGCCGATGCTCGGGGAGGACGGCGAAATTCAGCACGTGGAGTCGCGTCTTGTGGAGTTCATAGATCATGAATCCAACGACCCGTTCCCCCTGCTCAGCCACCATGCCGATGCAGTTCCGCTGGCGAAGGCAGCGAATGAAGTCGTCCTCGCACCAGGGGAACTCGAAGCTCCCCTGCTCGATTTGAAGGACCTCCGACATGTCGCGACGGATCATCCAACGGATATGAACCCGAAGCTGTGAGTTGCCTTGGATCTTCATCAGGGCCTTCCTTCTATGCCGGCCAGGTGCGAACTGCACGGCCCAAAAAAAGCGGGGCGTCTTGCCCCAAACGAACGTCCGTGAGGGCCGCAAGTTATCAGAACCGGGCGATGCTGCCAAGCCAAATTAAAAGCCACCGTCGTAGCGTGCTAGCAGTCACGGAGGGGGGCGAATGGAACGGGTTGTGCGGGATCGGCCGGTCGTCTTGATTGGGGATTTCAGCAAAGTGCTCCGCGTTAGGAAAACGTCGCCACCTGCACCCATTTTGTGAGCTAACCTTCGGCAGCCCATAATCGTCTCCCTCTCTTTTTACTTCGATCGTTTCAACCTGCCATGACTCCAACGGCTGAAAACAGGCCCCACCAAGCTGCAGAGAGCACCGACACTCCACCGCTGTCGGAGGCGGATTTGGCCGCCGCCAAGCGGGAGTACCGGTTCCTCAAGCGGCTGTTGCTCTTGTCGCTCTGGGTGAGCTGCGCCTTGGCTCTGTCGCTGAACCTGGCCGACCCCGATCTATGGGGGCACGTTCGGTACGGGCAAGACCTGCTCGCCGACGGAGCGCTCCCCGCAACAGCCACTCACACGTTTACCGCGCCCGACTATCCTTGGGTCAACCATGAGAACATCGCCGAGATCGTCTTCGCGGTCGGGTATGCCTGGGTAGGGGACACGGGTCTCCTCGTGGGCAAATGTTTGCTGGGGCTCGTGATTCTTGCCACGATGGCGTGGGTCGCCAGCCGGCATGGCGTTCGCGCGCTGACGATGGCGGCGTTTTTGCTTCTGATTGCCAACAACCTGACCGCGTTTTTTCCAGTCCGTCCTCAACTTTTGAGCTTCGCTTGGTTTACGCTCTTGATGCTGGTGCTCGAGCAGAGCTTCCGAGGATGGCATGAGGGGCTGAACCGCGAAAATGCGAGCGAGGGGCATGAGCCCGTTGAGCCTGCCGACGATTGGTCGCCGCGCCAACTGAGCTGGCTCCTGCTTGCCGCGCCAATCATCGCTCTTTGGACCAACTCTCACGGCGCATTCGTTGCGGGCGTTGCCATTCTTGGGACCTACCTTGGCGGACGCGCGATCGAAGTGCTTTATTACCGTCGATGGAAAGCGGTGCCCCTCGTTGCCGCTCTGGCGGGACTTGGCCTCTTCGCCATGTCAGCCACTTTGCTTACCCCGTATGGCATCCGGCTGCACCATTGGCTCTTCGCATCGCTTGGCAGCCCGCGTCCGGAGATTACCGAGTGGGCGGCCCCTCAGCCCTCCGACCCGATTTTTTGGCCCTTCGTGGCACTGCTCGTGGTCGCCATTTCGAGCTGGAGCTTTACCAAGCTTCGCCGCGACTGGGTGCAGATTGCGATCGTCACGCTGGTCGCCCTCCAAGCCTGCATGCATTTGCGTCATATCGCCTTTTTCGCGCTGCTCTGTGGGTTTTGGCTGCCGCCGCACTTGCAGTCGGCATTCCGCCGACTCCGGCCCGACGGACTGACCAAACTCCCCGTACAACGGCTCGGGACGTGGTCCCGCTGGGGATTTGCCGGGGCCATGGTCATCGCGATTGCCCTGCAGGCCAATGCACTCTACGGACGGCTCGAACGCCTTCCTGTCTACCGCAACATGTACCCAGTCGACGCGGTGCAGTGGATGACCTTCAAGGGCATCGATGGCAAGTTGGTCGTTTCGTTTAACTGGGCACAGTACGCCATCGCGGCACTCGCGCCGAAAACGACCGTATCGTTCGATGGTCGGTTTCGAACTTGTTACCCACAAGAAATCGTCGACATGAATTTCGACTTCCTTCTGGGCGAGCATGATGGACGCCGGCATCGCCGAGAGGATGCGGGTGCGATCGATCCGACCGCCGTACTGGAGTTTGGCGATCCCGACTTGGTACTCATCGATCGGACCAATAAGCACTCTGCCCAGGTGATGAAAGACGAGTCGGAGAAGGCCGACCCGGAGTGGTCGCTTATTTATCAAGATGGCATCGCCCAGTTGTGGGGTCGGTATTCGGTGTACGACGATCCGAAGAGCCCTCGCTATTTGGCAGCCGACGAACGGCTCCTGACGGAGCGCGTCCACAACACGGCGTTCCGTTGGCCTGCTCTGCCGCATCCTTCGGCAACGAAGACCATTGCCAAACACCAGTCCAAAGCTGCGGACGAGATGTGAGGAGACGCTCACTTCGCCGAATAGCAAGCTCCGCCGCATAGAAAGAGACCAACGAACCGACATGCCAACTCCCAAGCCTCCCACTGCCGAAACGCTGCCAACCGATGCCGCACCCCTCCCTTCCTCTTCGACGAGCGTCGGGCGCTCGGCGATCGATGCCGCCCGGCGGGACCGGATGCTCGCGGCGATCGATGTTGCCGAAGCAGGCCTCGCAGCATTGGACCGCGAACAGGGAATCGTGGAGACCCCGGCCTCCTCGCCTACAAAACGGATGGCGTTGAAAGTCTCGATCGTTATTCCTGTCTATAACGAACAAAAGACCATTCGCGAAATTGTTAGCCGCGTCCAGGCCGCCAACTGCCATCATCAAATCGTGATCGTCGACGACGCGAGCACCGATGGCACCCGCGATCTCTTGCTAGAGCTAGCCCGAGAGCCGGATATTCGCGTCGTGATGCATGGCTACAACAAAGGAAAAGGTGCTGCCCTACAAACGGCGTTCGCCCACGTGACGGGTGACGTAGTGCTGATCCAAGATGCCGACCTGGAGTACAACCCGGCCGACTACGAAAAGCTGCTCGCCCCGATCGAGCGAAACGAAGCCGACGTCGTGTACGGATCGCGATTCTTGGAAAACGCCCGACAAGACCCGTCGTGGATTCATCGCTTCGGCAACGCGGCACTGACCTGGCTCTCCAACACCACGACCAGGCTCCGGCTGACCGATATGGAGACTTGCTACAAAGTCTTCCGCCGTGGAGCCCTCCGCGGGATGGTCCTTCGAGAGAAGCGGTTTGGGTTCGAGCCCGAATTCACGGCAAAGCTCGCCCGACGGAAGTGCCGATTCGTCGAAGTCCCTATCCGTTACTCCGGGCGAGGCTACGAAGAAGGCAAAAAGATCCACCTGGGGGATGGCCTTCGCGCGCTCTACTGCATCCTTCGCTACGCCTGGTGCGATTAGCGAGCGGTCTCGTGGGCGATCGACGACCGTCGTTGGTCACCTCGTAATTTTCGGGGTGCGAAAGGGTTTGCCACTGCGGTAAAGCTCGAGACGCTGTTTGAAGGCGAAATTTTCTTCCACGCCCGCCAGTAGAATCGCCCGCTGCTCGAAGGCGATCGCTTCGCGGAATTTGCCCGCGTTGGCGTGGGCCGCAGCGAGGAGGTCAAGCACCATCGGGTCTTCTTCTCCCATTAGTTGTCGCACTCGGTCGGCCGCTTCAAGCCCTTTCGATCGGCTGCGAAACTCACTCTGCGGACAGGTCGACAGTAGCCAGGCGACACTCTTGTAGATCACCGCCGAACGGGCATCGTACTCGAGCGCCTTCTTGAAATCTTCGACCGCTTGCTCGAAGTAACCTTCTCCGGCAAACAAATTCCCTCGGCCCGCGTAAGCCTCGGCTAACGTGCCATCAAGCTGAATCGCCTGTCCGTAATCGTTGGCCGCCTTGTGAGTGTTCCCGAGCTGCCGCCAAGCATGTCCTCGAGCCGCGTAGAGCATCGCGTCGTTCGGCGTTCGCTCGATCGCAACGGTGTAGTCGGCAATCGCATCCTTCCATCGGCCGAGCTGGCGATGGATCTCTCCTCGGTTTTGGCGTGCGACGGAAAACTGGGGGGCGAGCAAGACCACTTGGTTGAAATCGGCCAGCGCATCAGTCGTCTGCGAATAACGGGCAAGCGTCACGCCCCGGTTGTGCAGTGCTTCCCAGCAGGCCGGATCATGGGTGATCGCGTTTTGGAATTGCTCGAATGCCGCATGATCGTCCCCCGCTTTGGCCAATAGTTCGCCACGGCGATTGGAGGCCCACGCGGCCAGTCGGTGAAGTCCTTTTGCAGTGATCGTGTTGGGGTTTTCGTCCAGCGCGCGACGGCACTGCTCGATAACATCGTTCAGGTCGCCTGCCGACTTGGCCACAACCGCCCCTTGGCGAGCCGAAGCGAGTAGCTCGGCAGCTCGCGTCGGGGCGACCTCGACCGGAGTGGTGGCGAGTGCAAACCGAGCCCCGGTGACCCCGGTGTCGCTCCCCTCGGAGTCGTCTACCAAGATGGCCTCTCCCGGGGGCTCCGCGAGGGGCGTCTCGTTTCGTCTCCTGGTCAAGGTGGGCAAATCGCCCTCAGCTCCCGGAAGAACAAGCGACCATGGCTGCGCAAGCTCCGCCGTTTCCGCGAGAGAAAATTGCGCGGTCGTCACGATCCAAAGCAGCGCGACAGCCCCGACCAAGATTGGTCGGGATTGCGAACGATATTCAACATCCTTGTTCATCATCACTATCACCTCTCCACGTATCCCTTCGTGGCTTAGCATGCCGTTCACCTTTTCCAAGGAACACGACTTCATGCGGTTGGTTCGGTTTGTTGGCGAGGCTCCAGGGCCGCGTCGATCTCTTCGGCTGGCAACACCTTCTCTGCTAGGCACAACTCGCGTATCGTCTTTCCTTCAGCCAGGGCCTGCTTCGCCAGCTTGGCCGCCTTTTCATAGCCAATCTTCGGCGCGAGCGACGTGATCGTCATCAGCGATTGCTCGATCAGTTCCGCACACCGCTGTTCGTTGACCGTGAGCCCTGTCAGCAGTTTGTCGACCACCACGTTGGAAACATTCGCCAGCAGTTTGGTCGATTCGAGGAAAGCATCGATCATCACCGGCATCGCGACGTTTAGCTCAAAGATCGAACCAATCCCGCCCATGCTTGCGGTGGTCACGGTCGCGTCGTTGCCCACCACTCGGCAAGCAACCTGCATCACGCTCTCGCAAATCACCGGGTTCACCTTGCCTGGCATGATCGACGACCCAGGCTGAATCGCCGGCAGGTTCAATTCTCCCAGCCCACACCGCGGCCCGCTGCCCAGATGGCGGATGTCGTTGGCGATCTTGGAAAGGGAAACGGCAATCGTTTTGAGTTGGCCATGCGATTCGACAAACGAGTCCTTCGCCGCCTGGGCTTCGACATGGTTGTCGGCCTCTTGAAATTCCAGCTCCAGCGCGGCGGTAAGTGCCTGGCAAACGCGGCCCGCAAAATCGGGATGCGTGTTGATGCCGGTGCCGACGGCGGTTCCGCCGATCGGCATGTTTTCGAGAAGGCGCGCCAGGGCACGTCCCGAGCGTATCTTGCAGTACTTTGCCTGCGCGGCGTACCCGGCGAAGACCTGCCCAACACGGATTGGCGTGGCGTCCATCAAGTGCGTACGACCGATCTTGATCAGGTCGTCCCATTCCTTGGCCCGGCCGTCGAGCGACTTCGCCAGTCGCGCCAGCGCCGGCCCAACCTGCCTATCAAGCGACAAAGCCCCCGCGATGTGCATCGCGGTCGGAAAAGTATCGTTGGAGGACTGCCCCATGTTCACATGGTCGTTCGGGTGAACGGCAGCATCGTCCCCTTCGCTCAGACCGAGCGCCTTGTTTGCCAGGTTGGCAATTACCTCGTTGGCGTTCATGTTGGTCGACGTCCCCGAACCGGTTTGGTAGATGTCGACCGGGAAATGCTCGTCATGTTCGCCAGCGGCAATTTCGTTCGCTGCGGCGATGATCGCCGCGGCGCGCTTCGCATCGAGCTTGCCCAGATCAAGATTCGCCTGCGCGCAAGCGGCCTTCAAATGGCCAAAGGCATGAATCACTGAACAGGGGACCGGCTCCAGGGCGATCGGAAAATTCTCGACAGCCCGGGCGGTCGACGCCCCATAAAGTGCGTCCTCCGGCACCTGCATGGGGCCCATCGTGTCGCGTTCGGTGCGGAATTTTGTCATGGCGTTTCTCATGTTTTCATGCGATGCGTGGGAGCCCGCCCGTCCTCGGGCCGGGAAACCGGACATGCTAGCACGCATTTTATGGCGCGCCGATCATAGGGACTTCGGCCAATGGGCAAAATGGCAAATTCTGCTAGCAATGGGCTACGCCTCGCTGAATAGTCGACGAGCTACCCTCGCTGAATAGCTGACGAGCTACGCCTCGTCTGGGGGGCGATCCGACGAGGCGTAGCTCGTCGGCTATTCCCATTCCTGCTATCTTGTCTGCATGCTCACGATTCTTGACGAAATTGTCGCTACCAAACGCCTGGAGATTGCCGCCGCGAAGGCAGCTCGACCAGCGACGGAACTCCGCCGCCAAGTTGCCGATGCGCCGCCCGTGCGAGATTTCCACGCTGCGCTCGCCACGCCAGGGCCGATTCGGCTCATTGCCGAGATCAAAAAAGCGAGCCCCTCGGCTGGGGTCATTCGCGACGACTTCGACCCGGTCGCCATCGCCCAGACCTACGAGCAGCATGGGGCGACTTGCCTCAGCGTGCTCACCGACGAGAACTACTTTCAGGGGCACCTCGACTACCTTCGTGCCGTTCGTGCGGTGGTAAATATTCCGGTGCTGCGAAAAGACTTTATCTTGGACGAATACCAGCTCCTCGAAGCGAGGGCGGCCGGGGCGGACGGGGTGCTACTGATTGCCGAATGCCTCGACCCCCAGACGCTCGCCCGCCTACACGCCGCCGCCTGTGAATTGGGACTCACGCCGTTGGTGGAGCTTTACGAACCGGAGAATTTGGACGCGGTGCTCGACGCCGGCGCACGAGTGATCGGTGTGAACAACCGCGATTTACAGACCTTCCAGGTCGATCTCTCCCGCACGCTAGCAATCCGCAAGCAGGTCCCAGCAGACCGCTTGCTCGTCGGCGAAAGCGGCATCCGAACCCGCGACGACGTCTGCAAGCTTGAAGAGGCGGGCGTCGATGCGATCCTGGTCGGCGAATCGCTCATGCGGCAACCCCATATCGGGGCCGCCGTCGATCGTCTCCTGGGTCACGATCCCCAATAGCCGACGAGCTATGCCTCGTCGAGACGCCTACCCGGCGAGGCGTAGCTCGTCGGCTGCTGTTGCGTTGCCTAAGCTTCTTTTGCTAATTGCGCCATTCGTACGACGCGCTCGTGACTCCCTAAGGACTCCCCATGTTGCCAATTGCTCAAGTTACAGAAGCAAACGCCGCCCCTTCGGCAGCACTTCCGCCGGAAGTGCTTTATGAACAAGCGGTCGACAAACTGTTTCATGGCAAGTTCGACCTAGCCACGAATGAATGGATAGCCATTGGCATGGGGGCGGGGCTGCGCGTCGCGCTGGTGCTGGTACTGCTCACCTTGGCATGGACACTGGCCGGCTGGGCGTCGAGCGTCGTGCGGTCGAGTCTCAAGCGGCTGAAATTCGATGAGACACTCACGCTCTTCATGGCGAAATTCGCCAAGTGGAGCATCCTGATGCTCGCGGCACTCATGTGCCTCAGCAAGTTTGGCGTCGAGACGACCAGCTTTGCGGCCGTGATTGGTGCCGCCGGCTTTGCGGTCGGCCTTGCGTTTCAGGGAACGCTCTCCAACTTCGCTGCCGGGGCGATGCTGCTCGTCTTTCGTCCCTACAAAGTGGGTGACGTGGTCGATGTCGCGGGCAAGCTGGGAAAGGTCGACGAGATTGAGCTCTTCACTACCACCATCGACACCTTCGACAACCGACGGATTATCATCCCGAACAGCGAGATTTACGGTGCGGTGATCGAAAACATCACTTACCACCGATTGCGCCGGATTGATGTCGAGGTGGGCGTCGACTACGCCGCCGACATCGACAATACCCGACACGTCCTTTCGGAAGCCGCCAATGCGACCGAAGGCGCGCTGGGTGATCCCGAGCCCGACATCGTGCTGGCGGGGCTGGGGGGTTCGAGCGTCGATTGGTCGATTCGCGTTTGGGGCCCGACCAGCGATTATCTCGACGTGAAGCAAGCGCTGATTCGCCAAGTAAAAATTCATCTCGACGAGGCCGGCATCGAAATCCCCTTCCCGCAGATGGACATCCACATGCGCCCCGGCAGCGATGTTGCTTCAGCGGCCGGTCAGGCGGCTTGAAACCTTTTAGTCGGACGCACCTCGGACAAGCGTCGCCATCTTCCGTCCCGTGGTGCTTAGCGGAAGCTCCGCAAGCTGCGCCGGCGTCACCCACTTGGCCGGCGATCCGTTCGTTGACTTTAGCCGCCCGGCGCGATGCTCGGCCTGGTAGCAATCGAGCGTAATCCGGTACCGCGTCACGCCATGCTGGATCGTTTGGAGTAACGGACCAAGCCTCACCCGGATGCCGGTCAGTTGGGCGAGCTTGTTTTCGATCTCCTGCTCGGAAAAGAGCGGACCTTCGCTTTCGATCTCAAACCGAGGGAAATCCCACAGCCCGGCCCAGCGCTCGTCCGGCCCGCACTGACGCACAAGTACTTTGCCCCGCTTCGACACCACGACGGCCGCCTCGTGCAACTTGGTGTAAACCGTCTTCTTGGTGGTCGGAAGTAGTTGGTCGACGATGCCTTGCTGGTCTGCCTCGCAAAGCGTCGCGACCGGACAGGCCGCGCAGTCGGGGGCCCTTGGCGTGCAGACCAGCGAGCCCAATTCCATCAGTGCCTGGTTGAATTGCGAAATCTCTTTCCTCGGCAACAGCTCTTCCGCCACTTGCCAAAGAACCTTTTGCCCGGCTGACTTGGTGGGGTCTTCGCCGAGGGCGATCAGCCGGGCGAACAGGCGAATCGTGTTGGCTTCGAGAATCGGTGCCGGGCGGTCGTACGCAATCGAGACGATCGCACCGGCCGTGTAGCGACCGATGCCAGGGAGCTTCCTCAGTTCCTGGACCGTATCGGGAAACCGGCCTCCTAGCTCGCTGGCGATAATTTGGGCCGCCGCGTGAAGCCCTCGAGCTCGCCGGTAGTAGCCGAGGCCCTCCCAAAGTTGCAGCACCTGCTGCTCGTCCGCTGCGGCCAAGTCACAAACCGTGGGGAACGCGGCCATGAATCGCGAAAAGTAGGCCCGGACTGTCTCGACCTGCGTCTGCTGGAGCATCACCTCACTGACCCAAACCCGATACGGATCGCGGCTGGTGCGCCACGGCAAATTCCGCTCATGCTTGGCGTACCAACGGCGCAACCGCCGGCGAAACGCTTGCTTCCAATCGCTGGTAAGAATCGGTGTCGGGGTGCCGTCCGTTGCCATGAGCGTGAGTTTAATGGACGGCTGCGAGGCTGCAATGGGCCACGTTGTTTTCGTCCAGGAGGGTCGGGAAAACGTAACCGTTCACAGTTACCCCTCAGTTTTCTTTCACCGCAGCGATCAGGTCGATCATCACTTGCTTCCCGTCGCCGAAGAGCATCAGGCAATTGTCGGCGGCGAAGAGGGGGTTGGGGATGCCGGCGAAGCCGGGGGAGAGGCTCCGCTTGATGATGACGACCGTCCTGGCGTTGGCGGCTTCTAAGATCGGCATCCCGGCGATCGGGCTCGTCGGGTCGGTGATGGCGAGTGGGTTGACCACGTCGTTCGCGCCGAGAACGATCGCCACGTCGACTTGCGAGAAGCTCGGGTTGATCTCATCCATCTCCTTGAGCTGCTCGTAAGGGACGTCTGCCTCGGCGAGCAGCACGTTCATGTGCCCCGGCATTCGCCCCGCGACCGGGTGGATACCGTACTCGACCGTGACGCCCCGTTTTTCGAGTTGCGTCGCCAGCTCGCGCACCGCGTGCTGCGCCTGGGCCACCGCCATGCCGTAGCCCGGCACGATAGCGACCCGCTGCACGCCGTCGAGTAGCATGGCGACTTCGTCGGCGCTGGTCGCTTTGATTTTCCCTTCGTACACGTCGTCGGCGGAGGGGCCTTCGACTGCCGGCTCGAATTTGGCAAAGAGGACATTGGTGAGCGACCGGTTCATCGCTTTGCACATGATACTCGTGAGAATCAGTCCACTCGCACCAACCAGGGAGCCGGCAATGATCAGCACGCTATTGTTGGTCACAAATCCGGCGGCTGCCGCAGCCAGCCCGGAATAGCTGTTAAGCAGCGCGATCACCACCGGCATGTCGGCCCCGCCGATCGGAAGGACCAGCAGTTTACCAAGCGCCAGCGCTAGCAACACCAGGAGCCAGAAGGGCCAAGTCGCACCGGTACCCATCAAGATGACCAGCAGTAGGCAAACGGCAAACAACAGACCGTTGATGATTGGCAGCCCGGGGATGTTCCACTGGCGCGTGAAGAGTTTTAGTTCTTGCAGTTTGCCCGCCGCGATTATCGAGCCGGTGAAGGTGACCGCACCGATGAGTCCCGCAACCGCTGCGGCGAAGAGGGCCAGCCGGTGGTCGACGGCGCCCGCTTCGGCTGTTTTTTCGGTGGCCATCGGTATCATGCCGGCGACGGCCGCTCCAGCGACCAGCACGGAGGCGACGCCGCCAAATCCGTTGAAAAGGGCCACGAGTTGCGGCATCTGTGTCATCTGCACTTGCAGGGCAAGAAGATAGCCAACCGCCGCGCCAATCGCGATGCCGGTGAGCGCGAAACCAATCGGCAACATCTTTAGCTGCACGACCGTTACCAACACGGCGACCAACATGCCGAGCGCACCGAGGCGATTTCCCCGGACGGCGGTCCGCGGGTGGGTCATTCCCTTGATGCCACGGATGAACAGCACCGCAGCGATAAGGTAACCAATTTCAGCGTAGAGGGGATAGATCATGGAAGAAGGGTGGAGAGACGAGTGGGGAGGGACGTGAGCCAGGGAACCCGTAAGGGGCTACTTTTTTTGGAACATCGACAGCATTCGATCGGTGACGAGGAAGCCACCGACGACGTTGATTGTTGCGAGGACAATCGCAACAAAACCGAGCGCGGGGCCCCACCAGCTTTCGGCCCCCGTCCCCATGGCCAGTAGCGCACCGACCAGGGTGATGCCACTGATCGCATTCGATCCGCTCATGAGGGGCGTGTGCAGCGTCGGCGGGATTTTTGTAATGATCTCGAAGCCAATGAAGAGCGCGAGAACAAAAAGGGTGAGCATTAACATGGTAATCAGAAACCGGCGAGCGGGGCCCGTAAGGGCTGTGATAGTGGGAAAATAAGAATACAGAACAACAGTAGCCGGACCGCCATGCGGTCCGTGACGGTTTACGAACGGAGGAGCGACTTCAGTCGTTCATGGACGATCTCTCCATCATGCGTCGCCATGGTTTCTTGGATAACTTGATCTTCCAGGTCGAGCTTTAGTCGGCCTTCGTCCGTGATGAGTCCGACAAAGTTCGTCAGATTTTTCGAGAACATTTGGCTCGCATGCAGGGGCACCTCCGAGGGGAGATTCGTCGGGCCGAGGATCGTGACCCCGTTGGCTTCGATGACTTGGTCCGGTTCGCTGAGCTGGCAGTTCCCCCCTCGCTCGGCGGCCAGATCCACGATCACCGAGCCGGCGTTCATCCGCCGGACCGCCTCTTCGGTTACCAGGAGCGGAGCATCGCGGCCAGGGATGGCGGCGGTGGTAATCACGACATCACAATCTTCGATCACGCGGGCCAGTTGTTCTCGCTGCTGGTTTTCTTGCTCGGGGGAAAGCGCCTTGGCATAGCCTCCCTTGTCCTCGGCATCGTCGGTGGCCAGGTCGAGTTCGACGCATTTGGCCCCCAGGCTTTCGATCTGTTCGCGCGCGGCGGGACGGACATCGTACGCCTGGACAACCGCGCCGAGCCGTCTCGCCACGGAAATCGCTTGCAACCCCGCCACGCCGGCGCCGATGACAAGCACCTTGGCTGGCGCGAGCGTGCCGGCCGCCGTCATCAGGAGCGGGAAGATTTTGGGCAGGTGGTTTGCCGCGAGCAAGACCGACTTGTACCCAGCGATCGTTGCCATGCTGGAAAGGAGATCCATGCTCTGCGCTCGTGTGATTCGCGGCAGCAGCTCCATGGCAAAGAGCGTCAACTTGCGGCTGGCGTATTCTTGGGTGGCGGCCGGATTGCCAAGCGGGTCGGCCAGGCCAATGACGACCGCCGACTCGGCAAACAGGTGGAGGTCTGCCTGGCCTGCTTCCCGATTGGCACCGAGGGTGCGAACTTGCAGCACGACTTGGGCCATCCCTAAGAGGTCCGCACGGTCGGCGATGATCTCGGCCCCCGCTGCCTTGTAGGCTTCGTCGGAAAAACCAGCCTTCACGCCAGCACCCGATTCGATTTTCACATGCAGGCTCTGCTTCGCCAGCGCTGCCACGCCTGCTGGCACGATCGCGACGCGATGCTCGTTGGAAGAAGTTTCGGCAGGGATGGCGATGATCATCAAGCGAGCAATGCGATGAGAGGGAGCGAAATTTCTTGCCCGACAGGGGCCCCGATACTCCCCGTCATTCTAACTAATAAAAACAGCAGGGGAAAGCGATCACCAAAAACAGTCGCGATCGCGGGCCCGTGAGCCCGCTTGTCCCCGAGCCGGGACCGTGGGCGAACGCCGTGGGCGGGGACGCCACGGCTCACTTGCGGCTCACTGAGGGTTTTCGGCACGCCGGTCGATGGGGAAGAAATCGTTGGCCCAGACCGCCATGGTAGGGCTACCCGTGTAGCCTTCGAGGTGGGTGACCGGGTTTTCCAGGCCAACGCCGACTAAGCCGACGGCCTCCGCCGAACGGGCTTCTTCCGGAAGGGCCCCTCGCGTGAGCACCTTGAGTTCTTGGCCGGTTGGCAGCAGGACGTTGTATTCCATGACGCTGCCCTGCTGCACGCCGTTGTCGATCACGCCGCTAAAGAAGATGCCGCCATGGGGCCGCTTGTTCGACTCCCACCAGTAGCCGGCGATCGTCGCAATTTCCTCACGATGCCGCTCCAGCTTGAAGAGTGGCGGAAAGACCTCCATCGCTTCTTGCTTCCACATCGCCCCCGTTTTTTCTTCCGCTAGCGCGATGGCATGCGCCAAATCGGCCAACTTGGCGTAGCCGCGTCCCTTCGCAGGGCGGGTGGCCGGGTCGCTGAAGCTTCCACCTAAGAGCCCCTTCGCTGCTAGGGGGCCGACTTGAGTCAGTTCCCTGACCTGCGCCGCCCTGTAAGTTGTCAGGCCCGATACCTGTACCGGCGTCAGTCCCAAGCGATCCCTTTCCGTTTCGGTCGGCGCTGCTGGCTCCATCGATTGCTCGAAGGTGGCAAGGCCAACGCTGCCGGCGGAATCGCGAGGGGAAAGGGCGTTGCCCGACCGAGGACTCTCTTCCAAAGGGCTCTCTTCCCAACGTTTGGCTGCGAGAGGCTCAACACGTCGAGCAGCGCTGTCGGCGTCGCTCGTCGCTCGTGGATCGCCGCCCGATTGGAACGTCGCCGGCTTGATGGCATTGGGGTAGAAGTTGGCGATGCTGAGTGGATCATCGGTCCGGCCGGTCCAGTGAAGTATCCAGAGTAAAAGCCAGTACCCCATTCCAAGTCCCATGGCACCGCCACCTGCCACGCCAGCCAACTGCCGAAGCATCGACTTCCCGCCCGATTTTCGTCGGCGAATGGCGACATGCCCGGTTATTTCTTCGGATCCGATATTCACCTGAGGTGCGAGATGAAGATTTTTTTCCTCGCCGGTCTCTTCTGCGCTGAAGTTGAAAGAGAGCTTGTCCACGGTTTCATCGGTTGCGTTGTTCATCGTAAACGGCGAGTCGATGTCGAAGGTCGGGGAGACCGAGCCGGCGGCGACACCCTCCGTACCCCCCTCGACCTCAAAGTCAAAACTAGGTGGCTCCGGCGCGGAGGTCGCCTTGGATGGCTCCTCGAGGTCGGCTAAGGAAGACGTGAACGAATCGAAGCCTGACGGTTCCCGTTCGATCGTTTTTGCGCCGTCGCTCCCATTGTCGAGCGAGTCGGCGTCCGAAAGGGCGTTGTCGGCAGGGACATCGACCGAATCGACCGATGTTTCCTTGCCAAAATCAAAAACGTTTCCAGAAGTCGCTCCCAGGCGATCGAGCGATGGCGATGGCCCCGCGGCTTCCTCCTGGGTAGTTTCCGCGCTGGGATCCAACGGGTTATTTTCTATCGGTGCATCCGTTTCCTGGGGATCGTTGGAGGTGCGGGGTTCCTTGCGATCGCGTAGGAATGAAGCGAGCGTGGAGCCTCCAAAAGCGCCGGCCAGGGGAATTGCCGCGTCGCCAATCGACGGGCTCCTAGCGGATTTTTCCGCTTCTTCAACGGGTGACGGCTCTGCGATATCGCCAACGTTGTCGTCACCAACCTTGTCTGCCTTTCGTTTATCTTCTGCGTTGTCGGTCTCTGGGTGCTCTGCCTCCGGGTGATCTGTCTCTGGGGGGTGGTCCTGCGCATCGGCGACGCTGCGTGAGAGGCTGCCCCCATCGATGGAACCCAAGTCGTCCACACTCGGCGCAGGCACGATCGCCACTTCTGGCAGCGGACGGATCGCCACATCGGCCAATGCGAACGATCGGTTGCAAGAAGGGCACTGGCCCCACGGAGCGGTGGTGCCGATCGGGGGAAGCGTCGGTTCGGGGAGAACGAACTCGCTCTCGCAATGGGGGCAACTTGCCAACTGAGCCATGGCTTCTCGAAACTCCTAGGTGCGGAATAGCGGTGGGGAGGCGAACCAAACGAGCGCGCGGCGCACAACACCCCCACGCAGGAGTGTACCACCCAAACGGACGTCGGGGAAACGATCCATCAGCGAGCGGCGATCCGTCAGAACCCATACAAACTGCCGAACTTACCCGAAAGGTGCCGAAGAAGAGCCTTGGATGCTAGCGGAGCACCGGTTACCCGCTCGACCAGCTCGGCCGCCCGGTATCGCTGACCGTGGGAATGGATATTTTTTCGCAGCCAACCCAGGAGCGGAGCGAAGTCGCCTTGGCGAAATTGCGCCTTCCAGTCGCCCAAATCGGCCTGCGCCTGCTCGAAGAACTGCGACGCATAGAGGTTACCCAGTGCGTAGGTCGGGAAGTAACCAATCAACCCACAACTCCAGTGAACATCTTGCATCACCCCGTCGGCATCGTTGGGGGGAGTGATGCCGAGGTACTTTTCGTACCGAGCGTTCCACTCGGCAGGTAAATCGTCGACCGATAGGTCGTCGTTGATGAGTAGTAGCTCCAGCTCGAAGCGAATGAGGATATGCAAGTTGTAAGTTGCCTCGTCCGCCTCGACACGAATGAGCGAGGGCTTCGATTCGTTGATGGCGAAGTGGAAGTCCTCGAGCGGCACACCTGCTAACGCCTGGGGAAATGCCTTCTGCGCGGGCCCGTAGAAGTGCTCCCAAAACGCTTCGCTTCGTCCCACGAGATTTTCCCACATTCGCGATTGCGACTCGTGGATGCCAAGCGACACCGTCTCACCCGTTGGCAGGCCGAAGTGCTCGGAGGGAACGCCCTGCTCGTAGAGCCCATGTCCCGCTTCGTGGAGGATGCTAAAGAGCCCGCTATTGAAAAACCGTTCGTTGTATCGCGTCGTCAGCCGAACATCGCGCGGGCCGAGCGTGGTGCAGAAGGGATGGGTCGTCACGTCGATTCGGCCCGCATCAAAGTCGAAGCCAATCGCCTTGGCGGTTGCCGTTCCAAAAATTTCTTGGGCGGCGGTCGGGTACTCCCGTTCCAGAATCTGACTCGGTGCCTTTCGCGAACTTCCTTGGATCTTCTCGACGATCGGCACTAGCGCCTCGCCCAGCGATTGTAAGACGCGACCGACGTTGGCCGATGTTTCGTGGGGCTCGTATTCGTCGAGCAGCGCATCGTACCGGCATTCGGCGTAGCCAACCGCATCGGCCTCCTCTCGCTTGAGCTTCAACATCCGTTCCAAGGCTGGCGAGAAACGGGCATAGTCGTTTTCTTCGCGTGCTTTGCCCCAGATCTGTTGCCCCAGGCTGGAGGCGAGCGTCAGTTCTTCGACCAGCCTGCCTGGCAGCTTGGTCTTCCTGTCGTACGATCGCTGCAGTTCACGAATTACCGTACCTGCGTCGCTCTGTTGGTTGGCGGCGAGCGGGCTATCGGCGAGTTCCGCAAGCCAGTCGCCGACTTGCGGCGCGGTCGCGCGCTCATGCACAAGCCCTGCCAATAGAGCCAATTGCTCCGCGCGGTACGGCCCAGCAGCGGGCGGCATCTTGGTGTTCTCGTCCCAGCCGAGGATGTCGCCGGTCGTCGAGAGCTGGGCCGTCTGCTGGGCGTGGGCGCAAAGCTTGTCGTAGGTCGCTTGGTAGTCAGGCATAGAAGGCGGTCGCTTTTTGTTCAACAGGCAAGAATGCAATTTCGAGAGTGCCGTTGTAAGCGGAGGGAGACCGCTTGGCAAGAACGAATGCCAGCGAGCCAGGAGGGAGAACGAAGCCTGCGACCCGGGAACTGGTTGCAAGATTACCCGCGATCGCGGGAAGAGCGGACCGGCGATGGGGAGGAGAGCCGGCCGTCGATGTCGATCGCCCGGGGATCGCGGAGGCGATTGAGGTCGAAGGTCGAAGTCTTCCACTTCGCGCATCCCCCCGCACTCAGCAGGCAGGCGGCGAGGAGAAGGCGTGCGAACATGAAGGAACCGGAGGAAGCGGAAAGTAGGAGCGACCGGAGTCTGGCAAACCGGGGCGATGGCGTCCAGAGCAGTTGATTTTCCCCGTGCCGACCGCGAAGATACAGGCAATGCTTCCCGCTTCCTTTTGCTCTGGTCGCTAGACTCTGGACCTTTCGCCATGCTCGACGCACTGATTATTGCCCCACATCCGGACGATGCCGAACTTGGCATGGGAGGGGCGATCGTGAAAATGATGGCCGAGGGACTCGCCGTCGGCGTGCTCGACCTGACAAGCGGCGAGCCGACGCCGCAGGGGTCGCTGGAGATTCGCGCCCGCGAGACCGCAGCGGCAACCAAGATTCTCGGGCTCCAGTGGCGGGAGAACTTGGGGCTACCGAATCGGAGCCTGGAGCCAACGCTCGAAAATCGCGCGAAGCTAGCCAGCGTGATCCGCCAGACACGACCGCGCTGGCTCTTCGCCCCCTACTGGGAAGATGCCCACCCTGACCATACGGCCGCGACGAAGCTTGTCGACGATGCCCGATTTTGGGCCAAGCTCTCGAAGACCGACATGCCGGGCGAACCGCACCACCCCGAGCGGATTTACAACTACTACTGCGTCCACCTCAAGATGACCGCCCAGCCAGCCTTCGTCCTCGATATCTCTGCAGAATGGGAAACCAAGCTTGCGTCGATCCGTGCGTATGAAAGCCAGTTCATTGCTGGTCGACCGACCGATGCGCCGACCTTCCTCGACCAACTCCGGGACGAAGCGAGCTACTGGGGCCGATCGATCGGCGTGGCGTATGGCGAGCCGTTCCATTGTCGAGAACCGATCGGCTTGGCAACGTTGGCGGGGCTCGTCTGACGTAGCAGCGGAATAAATTCCGTTCCGATTAAAGCATCTGGGTAGACTCTGCCGATAACACCTGCGGGCCGTGGTCTCACCATGCGCCGTCATTGCTAGCAGGGGGGCTTGCCGGCGTTTGAGTGGCTAAGCCGATGCAGCCGATCTCGCGAATCTTATCCCTTTGCCTCTTGGTAGGTTCATCCAGCGGGTGCAGCTTTCTGCTGCCCAGCGTGTCGACCATGCCAGTGGTGCATAACCCGTTCCCGCAACTCAGCCGGGTAGCGGTAGCGCCCTTTCTGAATCTGAGCGACGAGCCAACCGTCGACGGCCGGCAGTTTGCCCTTGCGTATTTCAGCGAACTGCAATCGATTCCTGGATTCGAGGTGGTTCCTTTAGGCATTGTGGAAGAGACGATGATCGCCGAGCGGATCGATCTCTCGAATGCGGGCGATGCGCGTCGGCTAGCACAACTGCTGGGCGTCGATGTCGTGGTGGTTGGCGCGGTGACTGACTTTACGCCGTACTATCCTCCTCGTTGCGGGATGCGCGTCGAGTGGTACACGGCGAATCCCGGCTTCCACGAGATTCCTGCCGGGTATGGATTGCCCTGGGGAACACCCGACGAAGAGTATATCCCGCAGCGCGTGGTGTTCGACGCGGAGCTGGCGCTAGCGCAAGCCCAGATGGAAACGCAGTCGCCCACTTGCGGCAATAACGAGGTCGCTTCCCCCTTGCCCCTGCCGGAAGATTCAACCCTGGCGAGGCCGCTTCAGCGGCCTGGCACGCCAATGTCGTCCCCTTCGCCATCCGCAGTGCCATCCACTGCGCCCCCCGCCGCTGAAGTGGCCTCGCCCGACGATCCTTTTGAGTCTTCGCCCGAGTCGCTACCACCGATTCCCGATGCGGCACCCGCCGCGTTTCATGATCTGATGTCGGGCGCGCCCGTGATGTCAGGGCCTGGCGCAATCGACACGCCCGGCGCAATCGATCCCTCGAGGAAGAAAAATTTCGCCGGCCCCTTGCCAGCAGGATGGCCCGACTCGCGCGGATTCATACCTCCCGGCCCCTCCCTGGTCCCTCCGCCCGGCGTTGTGAACCGAGGTCCGGTCATAACACATACGCGGATTTTCCAAGGGCACGACCCTGAGTTTACTGCGGCTCTTGCGGCCTACGTCGATTTTCGCGACGACGCCCGGTTTGGTGGCTGGCGTTCGTACTTGGAACGGAGCGACGACTTCATCCGTTTTTGCTGTCACTTACATCTCAGTGACATGCTCGCCGCACGTGGCGGAGCCAGTGAAACGCGAGTGGTGCGGCATTGGTCGAAGAGCCGATAGGGACGTTTAGCAACTCAGTGCGAGCCCCCCGCCGCAGCCAACGGAATTGGCCGCGAGTTGGCTCGCCAGCATCGGTTGCTCCCCCGACCCACCTGCCGCACGGAGGCCCCCACTATGAGCGACGACATCAATGTGCTTGCACTCGTCAAAGGCAAAGAGCGTTACATCCTGCTTTACGACGATTCGCAACAGGCCCAAGCCCTCCGCACCCTTGGTCGCCAAGCGGCCGACCCGGAGCTGAGTTTTTCGTGGTACGACGCCGCCGTGCTCGGGAAAAAAATCCGCCGCGAAGCGAACACCCGCCACATCTCACGGTTTACGATCCCGCAGAACGTCGACGACTGACCCCTTTGCATGCACCGCCACATCGCTAAGTTCCTGCGGCATCTCGACGCCGAGAGAAACTGCAGCCCGCATACGATCAAGGCGTATCGCGAAGACCTTTTCTCGCTTGCCGACTATCTAGCCGACGAAGCTGGCGGAACTCCCAATCCCGATTCGATTACCACCGTCGAGCTGCGAGGCTACGTGGCGGCGCTATCCGAAGCGGGGTTTGCCAAGGCGTCGATCGCACGTCGTCTCGCGTCGGTGCGGAGCTTCTACCGGTTTGGCCAGCGCGACGGTTGGGCCAAAACGAATCCCGCCGCCCCCCTCCGAAATCCACGGAAGGGGCGCAAGCTGCCACACTTCTTGACGACCAGCGAAATCTCCCGCCTCCTCTCTGCGCCACTTCAAAAGGGCAAGGCCAAGAGTAAGCTGAGCAGCCGCGACCAAGCCCTCCTGGAAACCCTCTACTCGGCTGGCTTGCGCGTGAGTGAAGTCGTTGGCATGGACGACGGGGACCTCGACTTCGACCAAGGCATCCTCCGGGTTCGCGGAAAAGGGCGCAAAGAGCGCATCGCCCCGATCGGGTCCTATGCCTGCCGCGCGCTCCAGAAGTGGCTCGCCGTGCGCGAGCTCTCCCCCAAAGAAGAGTCGGGCCGCGCGGCTCCGGTCTTCACCAACCGGTTTGGCACTAGGCTCACCACGCGCAGCATCGGTCGGATGCTCGAGAAGTACATCCAGGAGTCGGGCCTCGACGGTCGCACCTCCCCCCACACCTTGCGGCATAGTTTCGCCACCCACCTACTTGACCGGGGTGCCGACATCCGAAGCGTGCAAGAACTCCTCGGGCACAAGAGTCTCGTCACCACGCAGATCTACACGCACGTCTCGACCAGCAGCCTGCGCAAGGTCTATGAGAAGGCGCACCCCCGGGCCGGGTGAGCAATCCGTGCTGGCTCTTTGCAGGCAATCGTATTACAATGAGGAAGGTAGCCAATCGCGGGGCGAAGGGTGATGACAAAGGGTGATGACAAAGGGTGATGACAATGAGTACCAATGCTTACAACGACCTGCTAACACAGGCGGAAAGTGCCTTAACGTCGAACGAGAAGCGACGCTTCGCCGAGCAATTAGTGCGCAGTGCCGACTCCGGCGCAGTGGCTGGCAACGAAAAACCGCTTACTAAGTCGCTCTACGACGTACTCAACGAGCGCGAGATGATCGGCTCCATTACCGATAGCCCAGGCGATCTAAGCACCAACCCGAAGTACATGGAAGGGTTTGGCCAGGATGAACGTTGAACCCGTTTTGGTCGACGCTGGACCACTTATCGCGCTTTACGATGCAAACGATCCGATGCACACCGCTTGCTTGGAGCAAGCCAAACTCTTACCCGTAGGCAAGGCATTTACCTGTTGGCCCGTGCTGACCGAGGCTTCCTATCGTTTGCGACGATATCCTACGGATCGGGCAAAGCTGCTCTCAGCGGTGCGCGACGGCATTTATGGGTTGTTGCCGCTCCACGCCTCGGACCTCGATGGTATCAGGGCCGTGTTCGGTACCTTTCATGACCAGGACGTTGATCTCGCGGATGCTGCACTGGTCCATTTGGCTAACCGGGAAAGTATGACTCGAGTTTTCACGCTCGACCGACGTCACTTTGGGGTCTATCGTACTGCCAAGGGACAACCGTTCGAAGTTCTCCCCTAGTGAAACAGGCCTGCGTTGCCCCGCTGCCCGTCGCAACGGTTGTGCCGATTAGCCGTCTCGCGCCCGCCTCTTCTGCGGCAATCGCCCTCGCACCGTTTGTTCTAAAACCGCACTTTGTTGACCTTGGGCCACGTGTGACCTAGATACTTGTGGGTTCTTCGCAACTGCTCCGGCGACTGCGTGGGCCCACGGTATTGAAATTTAGCGTCACCCCACCTTGCCCAGCAGCTCTTTCATGTCGAATGCCCGGCTACTACTTGTTGACGACGACCTCCATGTCCTCGAATCGATGGCCGATTGGCTTCGCGAGCAGGGATACGAGCTCGATACGGCTCGTTCCTGCGCCGAGGCATTCGCTGCGTGTGAAGCGGCAGCGTACGACGTGGCGATGGTCGACGTCCGGCTTGGCGACGAAGATGGGTTCGACTTTCTCGAACAATCCCTCCGCCGCTGGCCTGCTACCCAAGTCTTGATGATGACCGGCTACGGAACGCCCGACATGGCGATCGACGCCGTTCGCGCTGGCGCGTTTGACTTTCTCACTAAGCCGCTTATCGACGAAGAACTGCTGATGGCGATCGAGCGGGCTCTTTCCAACCGGAAGGTGCTTACCGAAAATTCGCAGCTCAAGGCCGAGCTCGATCGGCATTACGGCATGGGAAATATCATCGGGCAAGATCCACGCATGCTCCGCGTTTATGAGATGATCGAGAGCATTGCCGATACCCGCGCTACGGTCCTGGTGACCGGCGAAAGTGGCACCGGCAAAAGTATGATTGCCCGGGCCATTCATCGTCGCAGCGGTCGCGCAAAAGGGCCGTTCGTTGAAGTCGCCTGTGGCGCGCTACCTGAAAATCTGCTAGAAAGCGAACTGTTCGGCCACGTTGCCGGCGCCTTCACCGGAGCGACTTCGGACAAAACGGGAAAGTTTCTTCAGGCCGACGGCGGGACGATTTTCCTCGACGAGATCGGCACCGCCAGCCCAGCGATGCAGGTCAAGCTGCTGCGGGTGCTGCAAGAGCTAGCCTTCGAGGCAGTGGGCGGAACCAAAACTTACAACGTCGACGTTCGGGTCATCCTTGCCACCAACGAAGACCTCGCCAAGAACGTCGCCGACGGAACCTTCCGACAAGACCTTTACTACCGAGTCAACGTGATCAACGTCGAGCTCCCCTCGTTGCGACAGCGATCGAGCGACATCCCGATGCTTGCCGAGAAGTTTTTAACGGAAGCTCGCGACGAAGTGAGCCGCGAGGTCACCGGCTTCAGCGACAACGCGATCGCCTGCATGAGAAACCACACTTGGCCTGGTAACGTTCGGGAATTGCAAAACGTCGTCGAGCGCGCGGTGCTCCTCGGCAAAGGGGCGTTGATCGAAGTCTCCGACTTGCCCATGGATCTTCGCATCGGCACCGGCAACCGTGGCCAGGAGGCCTCGCTAACCTCCGGGCAAACACTCAAGGAAGCGCTCGAAGGCCCCGAGCGGCAAATCATTCTCGAAGTGCTGGAGTCGAACGGGTGGAACCGCAACGCCACCGCCGACACCCTCGGAATCAACCGAACCACGCTCTATAAAAAAATGAAGCGACTCGGACTGGAAGACCGCGTCGAGGCCCGGTGAACCAACGGCGATTTGTCATTGCCTCCCCTTGGTCCCACCTGTTGGGGGTCGTCCTTGGTCTACCTCGTGTCGATCGGTCTTCCGTTCGATGGGCCCTACCGCTTGTCTGTTGGGTTGTATTGGTTAGGGTAGATAGGTGTTGATTCAAGAGTGAAGGCACGTTCTCGGCCGTTACCTATGTCTTGGTCGCACCTTACAAAGTAGGGTTAGCCGGACCGCCACGCGGTTCGCGAGGAAACATGGACCGTGTGGGCGGTCCGACTAAGAAGATTGGCTCAAGCATCTCTGGCAACGATCATCATGCGTACTGAAAACTTTCTCGAACACCACGGCGTCGCGACCAATCCCTTTGCGGAGGAAGACGCGCAGACCGACCCGGTCTTCAAGAACCGCTGCCGCACGAAGACCTACCACCCAGCGTGGGATAAGGTGTTTGGTGATCCGGGCGATCCGGCGACTTCGATCGTCTTCGGCGAAAAAGGGGCCGGCAAGACCGCCATGCGTTTGCAGATCGTCGGGCGATTGCAAGAGTACAATCAGGGGAAGGCAGACTCCAAGGTATGGGTCATCGAGTACGACGATTTCAACCCGTTCCTCGACCGATTCGCCGACCGCCTTCCCGCCCGCAAGCAGCGCGACTCGTCGAAGGTCCTCGCCGAATGGAAACTGTGGGACCACATGGACGCGATCTTGTCGCTCGGTGTGACGAACCTTGTGAACCTTGCACTCGGAGCAAAGGCGGCGGGGAATCCACCTACCAATCAACTAGACGTCGAGCTGCGCACTCAACTCGACAGCCATCAAAAACGAGACCTGCTCCTCCTGGCTGCTTGCTACGACGATTCACTTGCCGAGTCGTTCGCCGTTCGCACCGGTCAGCTTCGCCGCAAACTGCGCCATCGCGCGTTGCCAGCGCTTGCCGCACCGGCGCTCGGCATGAGCCTCTCGGCCGGTCTGTTTGCCCTCCTCGGATCGCTTTGGTGGAAAGAACAACTGACCGACGTTTGGCTCTGGATGGCAATAGTCTTCGCCGTGCTGGGCTGGGTCCCTTGGCTCTTGCGATGGTGGAAGTGCCACTTCGAGGCGCGCGGCGTTTCCAAGAACGTCCGCGCACTGAAGCGCGACACCGCGTCGCTCCGAAAGCTTTTCCTCCGTATGACCACCCGTGACCTGCAGGGCCAGCCACTTCCCAACAAACGGCGAACGGACGACCGATACGAGCTGCTCACCAAATTTCAAGGCATCTTGCAGTCGCTCGGCTACTCGGGCATCGCCGTGCTGGTCGATCGTGTCGATGAGCCGCACCTCGTCAACGGGTCGGTCGAGTTGATGCGAGATTTTGTTTGGTCGATGCTCGACAACAAATTCCTCAAGCAACCGGGCGTTGGTCTCAAACTGCTCCTGGCGAGTGAATTGGTCGAACACCTTAACCGCGAAAGCCGGGAGTTTCATCAGCGCGCACGGATCGACAAACAAAACATGATCCCTTCGCTCGACTGGACCGGCGAAGCGCTCTACGACCTGGCCAACGCGCGGCTCGACGCCTGTGCGGCCGATGGCCAAACGCCCAAGCTGCGTGCCCTCTTTGCCGAGGAGGTTTCCGACCAACGGATGATCGACGCCTTCGCATCGCTGCGCGTCCCACGAAATTTGTTTAAATTTCTCTATCGGGTGATCGTCGCCCATTGCAACTCCCACACCGACGCCAACCCGGTTTGGAAAATCCCCCGCGACACCTTCGAAGCAACCCTGGCCGTCTTTGGTCGCGAACAGGCAGCCATTGATCGCGGCTTGTCGGCAAGCTAGTGCTAGCAGGAACGGGCGACTTCCTGAGGTCGGAGGTGCTCGGAGCACGAAGCGCTGGGCCGACCGACCTCGCAAGAATGAAAAACTGATGTCGAAGGAGAAGCGCGTTTTCTGCCGATACCTTGTTGCAGGTGACGCTCGCAACGGTGGTGAGCATGGTAACGAATTTGGGTAGAAGGAAACCGAACGTGGCAGAAACTCGCAGATTAGGTCGTGGACTAGAAGCACTCCTAGGCCGCACGCTCGACGAACCGTCGACTTCCATCGCCGCACCGGAAGACCGATTCGCCAACACCGGTGCTAGCGAAGCAAGCAATGCCGAGGCGATGGACCGCGACTACAACGGCCAGCTTTGGCTCGATATTGTGGCGATCGATACGAATCCTCACCAACCACGCAAGCACTTTGGCGAAGCGGAGATCGCCGATCTTGCAGACAGCATTCGCGCCCATGGCGTCATCCAGCCGCTGGTCGTCAGGCAGGCGGGCGATCGGTTTGAGCTGATCGCCGGTGAGCGCCGGCTGCGAGCCGCCACGGCGGCTGGCTGGGAACGCGTGCCAGTGCAGGTACGTGAAGTGACCGACCAGCAGATGGCGGAAATTGCAATCGTGGAGAATGTCCAGCGCAAAGACCTCAACGCGCTGGAAAAGGCGGCCTGTTTCCAAAAGTACTTGCAAGATTACCAATGCACGCAAGAAGACCTCGCGGCGCGGATCCACATCGACCGCTCCACCATCGCTAACCTGATTCGCCTGTTGGAGCTTCCCGAGGAAGTCAAGCAAATGATCTCGGCCGGCGATATCTCACAAGGCCATGCCCGGGCGCTACTCCCCTTGGGCGAAGAGGCGGAACAGATCGCCTTCGCCAAACGGATCCAGACGGAGTCGCTCTCTGTCCGAGCGACCGAGCGGGCGGTGCAAAACGAAGTCCACTCGCTCGACGACGACCTACTGCAACTGGTCGGAGCGGGAGGCCACTCGCGGCCTGGAAAGAGCACCCGGGGCGAGCAAATTGCCGCCCTGGAGCAAGAACTCAAAACGTCCCTTGGGACCCAAGTCACGCTGACGCAAAATACCAAAGGCAAAGGCAAAGTGACGATCCACTTTGCCAGCCCAAGCGAATTCGAACGGATTCGAGCCCTCCTTGTTACCAGTACCTCGACCCGCGATGCGGCCTGAGAGACCCGGAGAAAGGCCAGCCTGCGAAGGGAATTGCCCGATTGGCTTCCATCGGTTAGGATGCGGGCCGCGTTCAAGTTCGGGGCGTGGCGCAGCCTGGTAGCGCGACTGGTTTGGGACCAGTAGGTCGCACGTTCGAATCGTGTCGCCCCGACTCATCGTTTCTTCCAATACGGCGAACCTAAGGCCTCTGCGCCGACGATCCGAGCAAACGTCCGGCACCGAACCGGCTCGATCGCGACTTCACGACCGAGGCTCCGAACCAGAAGTGGGTAGTGGACATCACCTATCTTCCTACTGCCGCTGGCTGGGTCTACCTGGCCGTGGTGCTCGATCTGTTCGGCCGCAAAGTGGTTGGCTGGTCGATCGGCAATTCGTTGGCAACCGAGTTGGTTAGCGACGCTTTGCGCCGGGCCATTGAAAGTCGCC
>QIKP01000034.1 GCA_003233055.1 Planctomycetaceae bacterium | reverse complement strand
CGCGAAGGTGCTGCATCAACAGCATCGGATCGATCTGACGCCCCGTATCGTGCATCTCGACCAGATGCGCGTAAATCCGTCCATTCGCCTCGTTGTAGAAATCGTCGGCACGAAGCACCATGGCGACTTCGTCAAACTTTTCGGGCAAGAGAAGCAGGCTTCCGAGGACGCCCTGCTCGGCATCGAGCGCCTGAGGCATCTGACGTTCCAGAAGCCCAGCAACACTCTCGGTCCCCCTCGAACCGGAGCGGGGGCTGATCATTTTGCGCGAACCTCCCTGGTCCTCGTCGTCGGCCACAACGCACTCTCCCTTTCGCGTTCGTCCTGTCGCGCATCGGCACTCTACGGAAGCACCGCATGAGTGCGATGCCGCTACTCTTCGGCAGACCCGCTACTCTTCGGCAGACACGGTCGGCACGACCCAGACTTTGATCTCCCCGTCCACCGCTTCGGAGAGGCGAATCTTCACGGTGTAGAGGCCCAATTCCTTGAGTGCCCCTTCCAGACGAATCTGGTCGACTTGAAGGCTGATGCCATTCTTTTTCAGCGCCTCGATGATTTCTGGAGCGCCCACACTGCCATAGAGATGGCCATCCTCGGTGGCATTCGCCTCGATCGTTACGCTCTGCTTGCCGATTTCCGCTGCGTAGGTACGGAGTTCCGCTTGACGGGTAAATTCGATTTTCTGCAGCTTGGCTTTGTGCTTCTCGACCATCCGCTGGTGATGATCGGTGGCAACGGTGGCCAAACCTTGCGGGACAAGATAGTTCAGGGCGTAGCCCGACTTGACTTCGACGACTTCGCCTTGCTTGCCAAGGTTGGAGACCGACTGGATTAACAAGAGCTGCACGCCCCCGCCCGGCCCCTTCGGAAGCCGCTTGAACCCTTTTCTCTTGCGTTTGATTTTCGTTTGCATAATGGAATCGTTGCCAGTTGTGGCGCTGTCAGGTGGTAATTTGATCAGGTGGTAATTTAAAATAGCCGACAAGCTACGTCTTGTCGGAGCGGAGCCAGCACTAAAACGGGATCTCGTCGTCCGGCGGCAACGCGGGGGCGGACGCCGGAGCAGCGGAATACTCCTCGGGAGGGGCATTTTGGTAGGACGATTGCGACGACTGCGGAGCTTGCTGTTGCTGCTGTGGCCCCCTACCTCCTCCGCCACCACCACCCTCACGACTGCCAAGCATCTGCATCTTCTCGCCGATGATTTTGACTTTCGACCGCTTCTGGCCATCTTTTTCCCAGGTATCGTACTTCAGGCGGCCTTCGATCAAAACCGAGGACCCCTTGCTAAGATACTCGTTCGCGACTTCGGCCGTTCGCGACCATAGGGTGACGTCGAAAAAGTTGACCTCGTCGACCCACTGGTCGTTCCGCTTGATACGTTCGTTGACCGCAAGGCCAATTTCGGCGACGGCCGCCCCGCTAGGGATGTAACGGAGTTCGGGATCTCGGGTCAGATTCCCCACCAAAATCACGCGATTAAAACTAGCCATGGCCGTCCCTCCCAACAATGGAGATTGGCGTTGGAACGAATCCAACGATAGGTACAAATGTCACTTCCATGCAACCTAGCCAGTTGCCTCCCCCTGACAACCAGGGGGCACAAAACCACGGGCCAAGCAACCTTTTCCTCGTTACTCGGCGGCGGCACCGACCGGCTCTACTGCCTTTGGCGATTCGTTAGCCCCGGGCACGGCCCCTTCACCATTCGTTGCGGCTTCCTCCTCGGGCACTTCGTCGACTCCGGAAGCATGGTCGAGGATCGGCTCGACGAGGCTTGGGTGAATCTTCAAGATGAGCTGCCGAAGGATGCCAGCACTCAGGTCGCACTTGCGATGGATTTTTGCAATCGCATCGGTTTGGCTGCGAAAGTAGACGAGCCAGTAGGTTCCCTTTCGTTGCCCCTGAATGGGATACGCCAGCCGACGTTCTTCCCAAAACCGGCTGACGACCACTTCGCCATCGAGATCGGTAATAATTTTCTCCACTTCTCCCGGTAGACTCGCCTGGTCACGGGCGAACTTATTGGAGTCGAAGAGAAACAGGCCTTCATAGACTTGTGTTTGCAATTTGATTTCTCTCTCGGGATTTTTTGCTCTTGAAGCGGGTCGCAGGAGCGACCAAAACAGATTTTAGTTAGTTAAACTGATTCATTGCAGGGCCTGCCCCTTCGGCAACCCAGCATTCGATCGCTTTGGCGGCCTGGACCACCACCTTGTCTAATTCTTCCTGCTCGGCGCGGTTCCATTTGCCAAGTACGAAGTCGGCCGCGTTCCAGCGTTCCGGCACCGGACCAATGCCAACCCTCAGCCTGGCGACCGCCTGGGTGCCAAGCTGCTGGATAATGTTTGCCAGCCCGTTCTGCCCACCGGCAGAACCTTCTGGCCGCACTCGCAATTTCCCCAACGGGAGGTGGAAGTCATCGCAAACCACCAGGACCTCCGTCGCTGGTATTTTATAAAAATCGACGGCAGCTCGCACTGACACGCCGCTAAGGTTCATCAACGTCTGCGGGCAAAGCAACAGGGTCTTTTCGCTCGCAAAATGTGCCTCGGCGGCCAACCCATGGTATTTGTCGCGAAAGGAATCCACCTGCCAGCGGCGGGCAACCTCCGCAATCACCTCAAAACCAGCATTGTGCCGCGTCTGTTCGTATTTTTTCCCGGGATTCCCTAGTCCTACAATAAGCTTCATGTATCTAACTTGCTGATCCTACCGTCCAGCCAAACGCTCGAACAGACGATTATTTCTTGTCTTCACCGCTCGATTCGCCACTTTCTTCGCCCGGCTTGCCACCGATCACTTCCGGCTCAGCGGCACCCAGTTCTCCTGCTGTTTCTTCTTCTCCCAATCTAGGTGCCACACAATTCAGTAGCACCTGCTCTGGAGCGGTGAGAAATTTCGCCTCTTTGGGGAGGTCGAGAATGTTGGAGACGGTGATCGTTTCGCCAATCTGGAGCGCCGAGATATCGACGGTGAGTCGCTCAGGAATATCTGCCGGGGGAACCTCGATCTCGACCGAATGATTGGACCAGGAAAGGACACCCCCATCTTTTTCGCCAGGAGACTCTCCTTTGGCGATCACCTCAATCTCGACATGCACCCGATCGCCAGCCGAAACCCGCAGCAGGTCGGCGTGGAGAACGTAGCGACCAAAAGTGTCCCATTGCATGGCCTGGAGCAAGGCTTGCCCGCTTTCATCGCCACTCATTTCAACCACCTTCGCCCCATGACGAAGCGTGGCATTCAAGTCGTCATAAGAAATCGACAAACTCACCGAGGGTTCATTATGCCCGTAAAGAACCGCCGGGAGCCGGCCTTCGTTCCGCAAACGATTGCTCGCTCGGGTGCCCACATCGGTTCGCTTCTGGACATTGATCGCTTCAGCCATGGATTTCGCTCTTGCTATGATTCGTGCAACGCGCCCCGGCAGGGAATCTGCCGTCAGGGGCTCGCAGGGTACCGTCGGGGGAATCCCCCATTCTGCCAGTTCTTGGCCAGAATTCAAGCGGGGCGGAGGAGGTTTTTTCGGTGTTTTGCGAGAATATAGGAAAGAGACAACGGCAGGTGGGGGGGGGACCCCCGCTTGGGGTGGCTCGGCTCGCCGCAATCGCAGCGAAAGTCGGGGCGGCCAGGTCAACTAAAAAGCTTGCTAACCGACTCATTTTTGTGAATCCGCTTGATCGCCTCCCCCAAGAGTTGGTGGACCGAAAGAGGAACAAGTTGCGGAATTCGGTCGAAATATTCGGCCGCGAGCGGGATCGAATTGGTGCAAACGAGGCTTTCCAAGCCGGCTTGCTCCAGTCGGTCGAGAGCCGGGCCGCAGAACACGGCATGGCTGGTGCCGACATGGATTTCCCTCGCACCAAAATCGCGAAGGACCTTTGCCGCCCCACAAATCGATCCGGCGGTCGATATCATATCGTCAAACATGATCGCGACCTTCCCCTCGACCGAGCCCCCCAGCAGATTGGCCTGCACGGTCGTCTCGGCGCTGGTGCGGCGTTTGTCGATGATCGCCACCTCGCCTCCCAGCCGCTTCGCGTGGCCGAGAGCCCGCTTGATGCTCCCTTCGTCAGGGCTCACGATCACCAAGTCCTCGGGAGCGATCGCGAGTTTCTTAAAGTGTTCGTTGAGCACCGGTGCGGCATAGAGATGATCGACCGGCACGTCGAAGAAACCTTGAATTTGCGCGGCGTGCAAGTCCATCGTCAGGACCCGATCGGCTCCAGCTCGGGTAATCAAGTTGGCAACCAGCTTGGCGGTGATCGGCACACGACCTTCGTCTTTGCGGTCTTGCCGGGCGTAGCCAAAGTAGGGGATGACCGCCGTGATCCGTTCGGCACTGGCTCGGCGGCAGCTGTCGATCATCACGAGCAGTTGCATCAGGTTGTCGTTCACCGGCGGGCAAGTCGGCTGAAGGAGAAAGACATGCCGGCCCCGGACATCTTCCTCGATCTTGCAGGAAATCTCGCCATCCGGAAACGGAGCGAGAGAGATATTGCCAAGCGGCACTCCCAAATAACCAGCGATCTGCCCACTAAGCTCGGGATTGGCTGTGCCGCTAAAGAGGGTTAGGTCTTGCATGTTTGTTACTTATTTGTCTCGCCGTGCCACTTTTTCGGGCGCGTTTTGGAAGGATGGAAACCTATCGGAATAAACTCGACTGCCAACAGCCGGTGGGCGGGGGCCGTGGCGATTTCATAAGGTCCGCAGTCGGACCATTTCTCGTTCAACGATCGCCAAATCGGCCAGGTTATTGATGCTCAGGGACTCGCAGGGCTGCAGCACGTCGAGCGCCCGGACCTCACGACCTGCCTCCCGAAGGATGCCAGGGGCATCGGTAATGTAGTATTCGCCTTGTGCATTGTCACTGGAAAGCTGATCGAGCACCCCAACGAGATCGGCCGCCTTGAAGAGGTAGGTGCTCATGTTCACCTCATCGATTTCTTTCTGCTCCAAGGTGGCGTCCTTTTCCTCGACAATCGCGACGAACTGCCCGCCGGGCGAGCGTACGATTCGCCCCAGCCCATGGGGGTTGTCGTGATGGGCGGTGCCGAGCAGGCAGCTCGGAGAAGAATGCTGGAAATCGCCAAGCAAAGCCTCGATCGAACGGGTCTGTAACATGGGCGAGTCGCCGGTCACAATGAGCACCGGGCCCTCGGGATGGTCCTTCGCGTGCCTCGCAAGTTGCTCGCGGCACATCATCACGGCATGGCCCGTGCCGAGTTGCTCGGTCTGGTCCGCGAAATCGATGCCTGGCACTTCCGCCAGTTCCTTCCGAACGAGCTCGGCTTGGTAGCCCACGACGACCACGATCTTCTCAATGCCCGCCTCACGAAGAGCGTCGACGACGTAGCGAATCATCGGTCGGCCGCAAACAGGCACCAAGACCTTCGGCAGGTCGCTCTCCATACGGGTCCCTTTGCCGGCGGCAAGGACCACAGCAAGGGTTGGTTCCATAACGAGTTTGTCCGAGTTCCAGGAGAGTCACTGAAGGATGGCAGCACCGCCATCTTGGCAAGTTTTCTCGCGACTTAACAGTGGGCTAACGCACCGATCCGCCAGCCTAACCGACTGGACGAAAAAACCGCAAAGGAGCCCCGGCCAAGCTTGGTCGGAGGGCTCCTGGTTGGTCGCGATCTGGACCAAGGTGATGGGCTGCCATATACTGCGAGATTCGCCTCCCTGCCCCCCAGCCCCTTCGCTCGAGGACCTTTCAACGTGCGAGAAGCGATCGAAAAAGCCGATGTGTTGATTGAGGCGATGGGCTGGATCCGTCGGTTTCGGGATAGCGTCACCGTTATCAAGCTCGGCGGCAGCGCGATGGAAGACCCCGAGGCATTGGGGCACCTGCTGACCGACATCGTCTTTATGGAAACCGTTGGCATGAGGCCGGTGGTGGTGCATGGCGGCGGGGCGGCGATTTCCCGGGCGATGGCCGAAGAGAATCTCACGCCACGTTTTATCCAAGGCCGGCGCTATACCGACGCGAGGGCGCTCGACATCGTCCGTCGCGTGCTGGCGGGGGAGATCAACGAGAGGATCGCCGGGCGCATCGAGAAATTTGGCGGTCGTGCGATGCCGCTCAATCCGACAGGGGAGACGAACAACAACGTTCTGTTTGGCCAGCCGCTAAAGATCCTGGGCGAGCAGGGAGAAGAGGTCGACCTGGGGTTCGTTGGCCATGTCACTCGCGTGGACCGCGACATGCTCGACAACCTCTGCTATGCCGGCCAGGTGCCAATCATCCCTTCGGTTTGTGAGACAGCGGAGGGGCAGCTCCTCAACGTCAATGCGGATACCGCCGCGATGGCGGTTGCCCAGGCGATCGGAGCCACGAAACTCGTTTTTTTAAGCGATGTGAATGGGGTCCGCCAGGACAAAGACGACCCGGAGTCGCTCATCCACACCCTCACCGCCACCACCGCCCGCGAATTAATCCAGCAAGGGGTGATCGAGTCAGGGATGATCCCCAAGGTCGAGGCCTGCCTGGAAACGCTCGACAAAGGTGTCCAAAAAATCCACATCATCGATGGGCGCGTCCGCCACTCACTCCTTTTAGAAATCTTCACCAACCGAGGCGTCGGCACGGAAATTGTGAACGAACCTGTGCCGCTTCATTAGCGTCTTTTTAGCGTCCACCCGCGGTTAGAAAAAAGGGAACCCCTTAACGTGACAACCAGCACGATGTCGCCCGCCACGGAGGAACTTTTCTCCCGGTACGTGGTCCCCAACTATGGCCGGTTTCCGGTATCGATCGAGCGGGGCGAAGGTTCGCAGGTCTGGGATGACCAAGGCCGCCGGTACCTCGACTTCTTCCCCGGCTGGGGCTGCAACCTGCTGGGGCATTGTCCGCCGCCGGTCGTCGAAGCCGTGCAAGAGCAGGTTGCCCAACTGATCCATGTCCCCAACACCTGGCACTTCGAGTCGCAAGGCCAGTGGGCCAAATTGCTCTCCGAAAGGAGTTTCGGTGGGCAAGCCTTCTTCTGCAACTCAGGAGCCGAGGCCAACGAGGCGGCCATCAAGCTCGTCCGCCTTCACGCACCAAAAAAACGCTACAAGATCATCACCTTCCAAGGTGGGTTCCATGGCCGGACGTTCGGCGCCGTCTCCGCCACGGCTCAGCCAAAGTACCACGAAGGCCTGGGCCCCATGCTCCCTGGTTTTCTCTACGCCCCGTTTGGTGATCTCGATGCGGTCCGAGAATTGATCGATGAAGAGACGGCAGGCATTTTAGTCGAGCCTATTCAGGGAGAAGGAGGCATCCGTTTGCCGCCGGAAGGTTTTCTGCAGGGACTCCGTGATCTGGCCGACCAGCACGAACTGCTTCTCGTCTTCGACGAAGTTCAAACCGGCTGCGGAAGAACGGGTGAATGGTTTGCCTACCAAAATCTCGGTGTCACGCCTGATGTGATGACGCTGGCGAAGAGCTTGTGCGGTGGCATCGCAGGTGGCGCCCTGCTGACGACGAGTGAGATTGCCCCCAGCCTCCGCCCTGGCATGCACGCCGCCACGTTTGGTGGGAACCCGATCGCAGCACGCGCCGGCATTGCGACGATCGAGATGATCGAAAAGCAAGGACTGCTCCAACGGGCAAAGGACCTGGGCGAGACATTCCGCAAGAAGCTCGGTCCGCTGGCGAACGAACTCGACCTCGTCAAAGAGCTGCGGGTCGCGGGACTGATGATCGGGCTGGAATTGGTGGTCGATGGCGCGCCAGTGGTTACAGCCTGCATGGAAAAAGGGCTGCTGGTGAACTGCACGCAAGGCAATGTGGTCCGGCTACTCCCTGCGATGACGCTCACCAATAAGGAACTGCAAGAAGGATGCGAGATACTTATCGACGTGCTGCGGAGCATTGGCTAAGCAATTCACGGACCGCGTAGCGGGCCAGCTATCGATTCAATGCAGCGATTCATGCCAAGCTTTCCCCGAGTTCCCTAGATGAGACACCTAATCACCCTCGCTGATGTAACTGCCGCCGATATCGAGCGGATTTATGCTCTCACCGAAGACCTCAAGGCGAAGTTTGCCGAAGGCCTCCGCGAGCCGCTCTTGCCAGGGCGAACGATGGCCCTGCTGTTTGAGAAACAATCCCTACGAACCCGTGTCAGCTTCGAGACCTGCATGACACACCTCGGGGGAGGAAGTATCTTGCTGGGCGACGATGCCGGTTTCGGAAAACGGGAGAGCATTGCCGACTTCACTCGAGTCCTCAGCGAGATGGTCGACGTGATCGTCGTCCGCGCGAAGAGCCATGCCACCGTGGAAGAGGTAGCCCGCTACTCCAACGCGTCGGTGGTCAACGGACTGACCGACGAGGCGCACCCCTGCCAAGCGCTGGCTGATCTCTACACTTTGCGGGAACATCGTGGATCGCTCAGCGGTGCGAAGCTTGCTTGGGTTGGTGATGGGAACAACGTCGCTTGCAGCTTGGCGCTTGCTTGCGCTCGACTCGGCATGTCGATGAGCATCGCCACTCCACCTGGGTACGAATTAGACGAACGATTCCTGGCCAAATTCAAGGAAGATCTGGCGGGGGTGGATCTCCTCCAGACCCATGATCCTCGGGAGGCCGTTGCCGGCGCGGCAGCCGTTTATACCGATGTCTGGGCCAGCATGGGGCAAGAGGCGGAAGAGCAGCAAAGGCGGCTCGACTTTGCCGACTACCAAGTCAACACCAAGCTCATGTCCACCGCGTCAGACGATGCCCTCTTCATGCACTGCCTCCCCGCCAAGCGAGGCGAAGAAGTATCCGCAGACGTGATCGATGGACCCTCGAGTATCGTCGTCCCTCAAGCGGCCAACCGAATGCACGTGCAAAAAGGAATCTTGGTCTGGCTCCTGGGAGGACAGGGTTTGGAGTAACCAATGGACGGAACGACTCGAACGAAAGCCTCCTTCACCCCTACCCCTTACCTTTTCCATGTCCCAACGACACGATTCCCAACGACACGATGGCCGATCAGCCGACCAACTTCGCCCTTTTTCCCTCGAAAGGGGATTCACGGCGAACGCCGCTGGCAGCGTACTGGTCAAAGCGGGGGGGACCACGGTGCTCTGTACCGCAAGTCTCTCCGACGACATTCCCAAGTGGCTCGCTGGCAAAGGAAAGGGCTGGGTCACCGCGGAGTACAACATGCTGCCCGGAAGTACCTCGCCCAGGAAGCCACGCGATCGCATGAAAGTCGATGGGCGAACAACCGAAATCCAGCGTCTCATTGGAAGAAGTTTACGGGCAATCGTCGACTTGAAAATCCTCGGTGAGCGACTCGTAACGGTCGATTGCGACGTCCTTCAGGCCGATGGTGGCACCCGCACCGCTAGCATTACCGGTGCGTACGTCGCACTCTGCGATGCCCTGGCGACTTGCGACGACCTGGACCCACGAGCCCGGTGGCCACTCACGAGCAGCGTGGCGGCCGTGAGCGCGGGCCTGGTGGAAGGGCGAGTCCTGCTCGACCTCGACTACACAGAAGACGCTGCCGCACAGGTCGACATGAACGTCGTGATGACCGGGGACGGGCAGTTCATCGAGGTGCAAGGGACTGGAGAGGGGGCTACCTTTTCGCTCGACCAGTTGCAAGACCTGTTGGCAAGCGCGGCGTCGGGAATCAAGGAACTCTCCGCGTTCCAACGAGACGCACCGTAGCGTCACCTCCGGCAGGTCACCTCCGCTCCTGTTGGGCTCTAGGGGTCCGCGTCCGCGTCGTCCTCGTCGTCGTCCTCTTCCTGGCTCGCTCCGGCAAAGGTAAAAGTCGACACGTCGCCGATGACCGAGAAGAAGGGAACGGAGGTAATTCGGACGTAACGCCGGTCGGCCGAGATGACACCGGTTGCGAAAAAGTTGACACCTTCCGGCAAGGTTACGATCACTGGTTGAAAACCGACCGCACCACCTCCCGCTGCCAATAACTGCCGACGACGGACATCAGGACGAAGCGGCGAGATTCGGGGGTCCGAGAGTGAGTCAATCTGCTGGGCGAGCACGGCTCGGCTGATCGTATTCTGGCGTTTGATTGCTTGGGTCAGATGCTGGCCCTCGATCGGATCGGTCCGACGCCCTTGATCAAGATGAAACTGGATTTGCGCTCCGTCTTTCCCTAGAACAAGCTGTTGCCGCTCGTGCTGAACCTCTTCGCCATTGAGGTGAAGGTAGATATCGACCACGACTTTGTCAGCGGCCGCTTTCCCCCATACCGAATCGATTTTCGCACGATAGTCACCGGCAAACCCGCGCGGACAGACGTAGGTTTCGCTGAAAACCCCTTCGGTCTGATCCGTTGCATGGGCATAGACATCGCCCAGGTTGACTCCGCCCCCTGCGGAACGAGGATCGGTCGGCGAACAGCGAGTTCCTCCCGGCTCTTCGACCGCTAGATCGAGGTCGGCGTCGCCAGTCCAGGTGATTCGGATCACGCAGTCACGCTGAATCGCCCGTGCGATTTCGTCTCGGAGGGCATTGGCTCCCTTTCGGTCCCCCTGTTGGACCAACTTTTCGATAGTCGCCTTGGCGACCCGCCAAGCCGTCTCCTGCACAATCATCTGCTCCGCCGGCCAGGCTTGCTGAAGGATGCCGACAGTCGCCCATCGGAGGTCGTCGAGGTTATTCTCTCGCTGCGCGGCACGTAGCCCATAAGCATACGCATCGCTACGCATCGGATCGATCTTCACCACTTGCTGATAGAGCTGCACCGCCCGGCGATTCAGATCGAGCCGCGTTAGGTACTGGGCGATGTACATCAACTCGTCCGCCGACTGGCTGAAGTCGGCCGCCGACATCACGGCCCTCTCGATCTCGGATTTGTCTTGCCCTTCCATCTGCATGGCGATGCCGAGCGACTCATACATCCAAGCTTGCGGCTGTCCGTGACGAAGCGCCGACTGAATCAGCGCAGAAACATGGTCGTAGCGGCCCGCCTTCATTTGCTTGCGGACTTCTTGGCGAACATCGGCTGCGTCCCGAAGTTGACTTCCGAAATAGCCATCCCAAAAAAGCTCCGGAGAAACCTCTTCGTCGATCTCCATCGCTTTGGGGGAGGGGACTTTGGAATCGGCCTTTTTCTTTGCTTCGGGGGCGTTCGAAGTTTGGGCAGTCGCCTTTTCGATGATGGGCTGAGCCTCTTCGGGAAGACTAAATTGTCCGCCACCGCCACCACCAAATCCGCCACCACCACCGCCGCCACCGCCACCAAATCCACCGCCACCGCCACCGCCTTGACCACCACCGCCACCTTGACCACCGAAGCCACCGCCACCGCCACCCAAGGCACCCGCAGCGGGCGTCTCGATCGGAAGCACCAAATCGGCAACGGGGTAAACCTTGACTTGAAGACGGGTTAGCGCCTCATCCTCCGAGGTAATCAAAAGAACCTCATCGGAAATAACGTAGGTCAAATCGTGTTGCTTGAGCATGAGCCGAAGCGCCGAGCGGAGCGAGATATTCTGAAGGTTCACCGTCGTCGGCTCGTCGACATCCAGACCGAGATCATCGAGCGCCTGCTTGTCGAGTTGCACCTCAATGTTGTACTCCTCCCGAAGAAACGCAACGACTTCTTCCAAAGGTGCGTCGTCAAACTCCAGCCCGAAGCTGGTGAGTGGATCGGAGAGCGCTGTGCTGATCGCTTTTTCGGCACCATCTTGACCGGCCAGATCGACCGCCTTGTACTTCTCGCGCCGGGCGGTCAGGTTTTCCCAGACTTCCGCGTCGGGATAGACAATCGGAGGATCGTCCGCGAAGGGAATCGCGGAAAGCTCGACCTGAAACCAAGTCTCCCAAGACGACTGGTGCCGTCGCTCACGCGTGATCTGCTGCATGTAGTGATTCCGCGCTAAGTGCGACCAAAGGGCGGCTTGGACCGGCGCGACGCCACGGGGATCGACTTCTTCGACGATCACCGCCACCTCGTGGGCCTCTTCGTAACGCCGCTCGTCCATCAACGCGTTAAAGCGGGCCATCAATTGCTTTTCTTTTTCACGCTGCCTCGTAAAACGATCGTTGAGCAACTTTCGCTCACGGGCGGCCGCCTTCCGTTCTTCGATTTCGCGATCGATATCGGCCTTGACTGACGAAGCGCGGGCCGTCTCTTGAAGGACCGTTTGCAATTTGTCGATCAACTGAGCACGCACCGAGGCAATCAACTGAGGGGCCCGTCGGACGTTTTCTAGCATCAGCTTCAAGCTCTGAGCCGAGGCGCCAGGATCGACGCGCATCGAGTCGCGTGCGCTGGAGATTGCCAATTCGACTTCCTTTTCCAGCATCTCCGAGAAGACGCGATTCTCGCGATCGACCTCCGTTAGATAAGAACCGTCCGCTACAACACGGGCGGCAGGAAGGCCATCGATCAACTCGCCACTGGTGGGGCCGTGGATCGTTGCGGGCCGGAGCGACGCAGGAGGTGGCGCGATGATCTCTACCTGCGCGGTTCGCAGGAGGCTCAGGTCGTTGCTGTCCGAGGACGATCCTTTGGGAGAAAGGGTCGCCACTGCGGCGGGTGCCGCGGGGCGCTCCGGCGTATCGATCGGTGTGATCGGGCCTTCACTCTGAATCAGGTGCTGCACGGTCCGAGCCCGCAAGTTGCCTGGGTCCTGGCGGAGTACTGCGTCGACAATTTTGCTAGCACCTTTCCGATCGCCCATTTTTGCCGCCCTCTCGGCGACGTGGGTCAACTGGTCCAGGTCGGCGAGTAGCAACCGCCCCGTCTCGGCAAGGCCCTTGGTCCCCAGCGTCGTCAGGGCAAGCCCCCCATTTTGTCGCACCTTTTCGATCAGCGATGGGAGAAAGGAAAGATCGCTCGACGCAGGTGCCTCGGCAACTTGCCAAGCGAGCTTTTCGCCCGATGCCGTTGTCGTGTGGAGGGCGAAATTCGCCTTGTTCCCCTCGGCTGTCAGTTTGCCGACAACGATCGTCTTGCGATCCGAGCGGAGTGGGAGCATTTGTGTCGGATAGGCTTCGGCAAGGACTGCGGGCCATTGGGTCTCCTTGGGCCAGACAACATCGGCGCGTACCCAACGAGCGAGCGATTCGCCCGCTTCGGTGCCCCGGCGACGATTCTCGGCGATCGCCCGTTGGGTCGTGATACCTGCTTCCTCGTCGGGCCAAGTCATTTGCGCATCGACAAAAAGGTTACCGCCCGTTTGGTTCGCTAGCGCTGCGAGTAGCCCGGTATCGGTACGAGGTCCCACGGCAAAACTGCTCACCGAAATCTGCCGACTTCGCAACTGATCGACCAGTTGATCAAAATCGGCTGCCTTGAGGAGGTTGGCTGGACTCAACCCATCGCCGATATAAATCACGGCCCTGGTTGCCGGACTCGCTTGGTCGAACATCTTGCTGGCACTGACCAGGGCGAGTCCCATGTCGGTCGACCCGAGAGGTGGTTCGCGATGGATCGCACCGATGGCACGAGCGACGTCGTCGCTTCCCGGCGCAGCGAAGGATTCGTTCATGGAACGCGCGGCTAAGTCGACCGCCACGATGCGAACACGATCCCCCTCTTCCAACGCCCCGAGGCACGACTGCAAGGCCGCGACCGCGGTGTCTCGAAAGAAACCAGCTTGGCTCGCGGAAGTGTCAAAGAGGAGGACCACATCACGAGGCCCTCCTTCGGTGGTCGCGCCGAGCTGAAGGGCAAGTGAGAAGTAGCTTTGCCCATCCTCCGCCTGAAAGGTTTCCAGGCGTGCCGTTTCGTCGGCATTGGCCAACGAGGCGGCGACCAGCAGCGCAGCGGTGAGGAGAAGCGTGGAAGTAGTCTGCGTACGAATCATCAGTGGTGCTCCGTAAAGATGCCTCAGGCCAACGAGCCACCCCAATCCAAAAACTCCCAAAGAAACGGGGGGACTCGGAATGGGTATACAGCGACCGCGCTGGCTACCAAAGCTAATTGTCTTGTGTCCGGCTATCTCCAGTCTATTCGGATTTGGCCTGGCTCGCTACAAGATTCAGGGCAAAAAGGAGTGGAAGGGAGCCCGATTCTGTCGTTCGCGCCGGTTGCGCCCCTGCTTCGATTTCGGCCGGGAGGAAGCCAGTTATTGCGAGCCGAGGCGTTCAGGCGGGTCGCGTCCAGAAGCCACCCTCCTCACCGACGGATCCAAATATCCACGCAACCCTTTTCAACAAAACAGGTTACGGCGAATAAATGCCGCGAATTGTCCCCCAGTTGAAATGTCGGCCCCCATTATTGCCGGCCCCGATTTGATGAAAAAGTAGTCCGTCGCACAGAAGAGCCGGACGTCAAAAAAGATCGGGCAGACTCCATTGGACAGTTTCGACGGGGAGCGCCCGACTGTCATTCGCTTGGTCGCCCGCTCGATTGCCATGTTCACCGACTGGGGACCGGCTTGTCGGGCTCACGAAAACCCCCAGAGAAAAACCTCAAGAGGCCGAGCGGGTCAGGAGAACTGCAAAGTCATTTTTGAACCGCCAAGTACGCCAAGGCGCCAAGAAAACAAGGCGCCAAGAAACAAGGACGCCAAGAAAAATGTCGACCGAAGCAGAGAAACCACGAACCCCAAGAGAAATAGAGGGGGTGTCCTTTTGCCACTAATTCGTGTCGATTCGCACGAATTCGTGGTTTCCCCTGCCTCCGATTCGAGGAACGGTTACCTCTCTCCTCCAACTCTTCTTGGCGCCTTGGCGTACTTGGCGGTTTTTTTTATTCGGCGACTTTGAAATCGTCCTGCCGCGCGGGTGTCGCGGGTATGCCCGCGGGATGCATCGAGTATAATGGCGACCCATTTGCAACTGTCGCAGGTTGGTCTTGCCACTACACCGCCGGAAAAAGAAAGAATTCGCCATGATACGCATCGGGATCGCAGGACTTGGGTTCATGGGGATGGTCCACTACCTCAGCTACGAAAAGCTGAGGGGAGTGAAGGTGGCCGCGTTTGCGACTCTGGAAGCGGATCGCCGGGCTGGCGACTGGCGAGGAATCCAAGGAAACTTTGGGCCGGCAGGGAAAAAAATGGACCTAGCGGGCGTCGCCACTTACAAGGACGTCGACGAGATGATCGCCAGTCCCGACATTGACGCCATCGACATCACCCTGCCCCCGTCGCTTCATGCCGACATGGCGATTCGCGCGTTTAAGGGGGGCAAGCACGTCTTCTGTGAGAAGCCGATCGCCATGACCGTCGCCGATGGTCGCCGCATGGTCCGGGCTGCGGAACAGGCAGGCAAGCAGTTCATGGTGGGCCACGTCCTCCCTTTCTTTCCCGAGTACGCTTGGGCTCTCAAAGTGATCGGGAGTGGCAAGTACGGCAAGGTCCTCGGGGGCTCTTTTCGTCGGGTGATTTCAGATCCTTCGTGGATCGGCGCCTTCTGGTCGGCGGACAAGGTCGGCGGCCCGATGCTCGACCTGCATGTCCACGACGCCCACTTCATTCGCCTTTTGTTTGGTCGTCCCACGAGCCTCTCGACCGTAGGACGAATGAAAAAGGGATTGCCCGAATTTTGGCACACGCAGTTTTGCTTCGATTCTGGAGCGACCGTCGCTGCAACCAGCGGCACGATCAACCAACAGGGCCGATCGTTCAATCACGGCTTCGAGATTCACCTGGAGCGCGCGACGCTCGTTTTCGAGTTTGCCGTCCTGGGGGGAGAGGGACGCTACCTTTGTCCACCGACGCTCATTACGGGAAAAGGGGAAGGCAAGGGAAAGTCCCAGGAAGTGAAACTGAAGGGCGACGACCCGATGGAGGCGTTCGCGGCCGAACTCAAGGAAATGACAACCTGCCTCCGCAAGGGCGAAGAGAGTGCGGTCCTGGGGGCTCCTCTCGCCCTCGACGCGGTGGCCATGTGCCACAAGCAGGCGAAGAGCCTCGAGTCGGGCCGGCCGGTGAAGATGTAGGGGCCGCCTATCGGGACGCCGGTTTCCCCTTGCGGAATCGCGGGGCACGACGGAAGGGGCATTCTGCGATCGACTCGTGATGCCATCCGTTTTCAGTTGGAGTCATGGATTTTTCCCCATCGCAAGTGACGGAGAGGGCAATACCACCGGGACGCTTGCAAAGTCAAAAAAACGCCAAGAAGAGAAAAGAGTTGAAAAACAAGTGGTTTATCCACTCGGATTCTTTCTTTCGTAACCGTTCACAAAAGCCAAAGCAGGGGAAACCACGAATCCTGCGAATCTAACGAATTCGACGCAAGCGATAGGCAGGCTGGGGGAGGTAGGGAAAATCGCCCCCCAGTAGCTTGGTCGGGGCTACTGATCGGAGCAGGGGGATTTCCTCGGGCGTTATTCGTGGGATTCGTTCGATTCGTGGTTCTTTCTGCCCACCGTGAACGGTTACTTTCTTGGCGTTCTTGGCGGTTCAAAAATAGTGACTTTGCAATTGTCCTGGCAACACCCCAGGGGCTCTAGGCAAAGTCCGCCGACTTTCCTGCCGGCGACCTGGGCGTAGAGGTGTGCGCGTCGGGTATCCGAAACGACTATTCCTGACAAGCCTGTTCCACTTTTCGTCAACCTCTGCTCCAATTCGTTTTGTTCCTCCCGGCTTCGGTTTATCCCTTTCGAGATTTCGTATGTGTGGCATCGCTGGAGTTATCAACCTAGAGTCCACCGCCTCCATTCGGCAGTCCATGCTCGAAAGGATGGCCGACGCCATCTATCATCGTGGGCCCGACGAAGAGGGGTATTATGTCGACGAGGCGGTTGGGCTGGCGCATCGGCGGCTAAGTATCGTTGGTTTGAGCAACGGCAGGCAGCCGATCTTCAACGAAGACCGAACCGTGGCGGTCGTCTACAACGGCGAGCTCTTCGACTACATTGAGGTGAAGGCGGAGCTCGAAGCGAAGGGGCACCGGTTCACCACCGATAGTGATACCGAAATCCTCGTCCACCTCTGGGAGGAATATGGCGAGTCGATGGTCGAGAGGCTACGGGGGCAGTTTGCCTTCGTTCTCTACGACATGCGCAAACGAAAACTGATTCTGGCGCGCGATCGGATTGGAATCTGTCCCCTATTCTGGGCGAAGCGGCAGGGACGCCTCTATTTCGGGTCCGAAATCAAGGCGATTCTTGCTTCCGGCGAGGTACGACCTGAGGCCGACCGCCAAGGAATCGATCATGTCTTTAACTTTATCGGCATGCCATCGAGGCGAACGGCCTTTAAGGACATCTCCGCCATCGCACCTGCCACGTTCATGCGGATCGACTTGGATGTAGGCAGCCATACGGCCGACCTCTCGGAACATCGTTACTGGGACCTCGACTTTCCCGATGCGGGAGAGGAGCGGAATGATCGCGATGGGTCAGCGATTCAAGAGGAGTACGAGTCGCTTTTCAAACGATCGGTCGAACTCCGCCTGCGGGCCGATGTGCCGGTCGTCGGCTACCTGAGTGGCGGCGTCGATTCGACGACCTTGATGCATACGGCCATGCAAGTCGTTGGGCGTTCGATTCCTGCCTACACGATGAAAATCGACACCAAGGAACTGGACGAAACGGACCTGGCGTTACTCGCTGCCAAACGCATTGGCAGCGATCCGACCATCATCCCCTGCGACGGCAAAGTGATTTCGGGGAATTACCCAGGCCTCATCACGGCAGCCGAGTCGCCCGTGATCGAGACTTCGAGTTCTGCCTGCTTCACGCTCGCGAAAGAAGTTCAGGCCACCGGTTACAAAGTGGCGTTGTCGGGCGAAGGAGGGGACGATTGGCTCGGCGGATACCCGTGGCTTAAAATGGCCAAAGCGATGGATAGCTGCAACGTCGGCCAGGTTCGACCTGGCAATTGGATTCGCCGATTCGGTGTGCGAGTCAACAGTCCTGGCGTCTCGTGGCAATCGATCAAAGCGATTCAGGATCATGTCGGTGGCCCCAACGGGTACGGCGATCTTTACGGGATGGTGAGTCTCTCTCGATCGCGGTTTTACTCCGACGAGATGTGGGAGCGAATCGGCGATCATCACCCGATCTACGACCTCGATCTCAATCAGGATCGTCTGCGCCGCTGGCATCCGCTCAATCGGGCGCTCTACCTTGGCTATAAAACGATGCTCCCAGGCCTGCTTTTGAATCACAAAGGAGATCGGCCTGCGATGCACCATTCGGTGGAGACTCGCTATCCGTTCCTTGATGAAGCCGTCGTCGATTTTTGTGCGACGCTGCATCCCAAATGGAAGCTTCGTACGCTGCGCCGCGACAAGCACCTGCTGCGCAACTACGCCGCAAAGATTCTCCCCTCGACCATTGCCAACCGACCCAAGGCCGTTTTTCGCGCGCCGTTTGCCGACACGTTTTTTGCCAACCCACCCACCTACGTCGACCAACTGCTCAGCGAAGAGTCGCTGAAAAAGACCGGTTACTTCCGCCAGGACCAAGTCGAACATTACCGCCGGATCTACCGAGACTATCCCCGATGGCAACATGGCAAACGTCTCGTCGCTGAAATGGGTCTCGCCGGCGTGATGGCGACCCAACTTTGGCACCACCTCTACCTGGGCGGGGGGCTATGCGAACTCTCGACCTGGGAGCCAAAATCCTCGCCTGCTCGGCCTTCGCGCGAACTGCCGCGAAGAGAATCAGGGCTAAAATCGGAACTATTGACTGTCCGGTAGGTCGGCCTTCTTCGCGATGCTCGCGAAAAAAAAACAGGACCAAGGCCCCTCGCTCTGTCGTGATTCGGTCGGTACGCTAGAGCGAAGACCGTATCGGTATTCCCTCAGTGAAAGAACCCTGATGCCAGCCACCCAGCAACGCATTCGCGTGGGTCATAGCCCCGACCCTGATGACGCCTTCATGTTCTACGCCTTGGCGAAGGATAAAATCGACACGGGGAATTTGGAGTTTACCCACGAATTGGTCGACATCGAGACACTCAATCAGCGAGCGTTCACCGGCGAGCTTGAGCTGACCGCGGTGAGCATCCATGCCTACGCCCACCTCCGCGACAAATACCTGCTCTGCAACAGCGGAGCGAGCATGGGCGACAACTACGGGCCGATGGTCGTTGCCAAAGAGTCGCTCTCGCTGACGGACCTCAAGAGCAAGACGATTGCCATTCCCGGCAAGCTCACCAGCGCTTACCTCGCGTTACGACTCTGCTTGGAGACGGACTTTTCGTTCGTGGTCGTCCCGTTCGACCAGATCATCCCGGCAGTCGTCGCGGGAGAGTTTGAGGGAAAGTCGATTGACGCGGGACTTATCATCCACGAAGGGCAGCTCACCTACGGCGACCAAGACCTCCAGTTGCTCGTCGACTTGGGCGTTTGGTGGCACGAAGAGACTGGCCTGCCGCTCCCCCTCGGGGCAAACGCCGTGCGCAAAGATTTAGGGGAGGAGACCATTGCCGAGGTCGAGCGGCTCTTGCTCGCGAGCATCGAACATGGCCTGGAACATCGTGAGGCGGCACTGGAATACGCGCAACAGTACGGCCGTGACTTGGACAACGCCAAAGCCGATAAGTTTGTCGGCATGTACGTGAACGATTGGACTCGCGACTTTGGCGAGCGGGGCCGCGAAGCGGTGGCGCTGTTTCTAGCCCGTGGCCATGAGGCAGGCCTCTTGCCGGAACTCGTGGTTCCCGAATTCGTTGGCAATTCTTAGCCAACCGCCCCGGTTTGGCGTAACCGTTTGCAGGATCCAAGGCAGAGAAAACCACGAATCGGATGAATCGACACGAATAACGGCTATTCGTGTCGATTCATAAAATTCGTGGTTCCCTCTTTCTTTTAACTCGTGAAACGCCCGCCCTTGTTTCTTTGCGCCTTCGCGACTTTGCGTGAGGCTTATTCTCCGGGCGTTGGAAGCCGGCGGCCGATTGTCTCACGCGAAGTCCCGATGTAACGAGTTGTCTTGAACTACCAACCATCACGCTGATCGGCGGCTATTCATGGTTTTTTCTGCCTCGAATTCCGTGAACCGCTACGGTTTTTCCTACCGAGCCAACTTTTTTGGGGATTCTTGAAATTCCCGTTGGACCGTCTCCCAAACGTGACCTACTGTTTGGGTAGAGGCGAATAGCCTCCCTACCTTTTCTTATTCACTAACAGCGTACGGCCCCCCAACACCTTTGCATGGGGGGCGCCGAAAAATGGCAAACCTGTCGCGAGGCAGGGACGCAAAGCTCTGGGTCTCTCCATCGAGACTGCCAAGCTACCGGACGATTCGCTCAAGAGTCCGTGTCCGGACAGCAAGGCTTTGCCATGTCACGCTCCTTTGGAAGTGCTCGATCCTATGCGCCGGTGTCGGACCTCCCGTTTCTGTTGGTGGACTCTTCCGACTCGTCGCCTTCATGGACCACCGCAGCGACGGCGCGAGGCCACCAAGAGCTGGTACACCTGGTCGATTCGCTTTCAGAGTCCGCCACCACCGACAGCCTCTCCCTCCCAGCGATTCCGAGTGACTAGCGGGCTCTGCTTTCTCGAAATAAGCGTATTTCGGGGATAAGCCCGCTCGGGTCGGCCTAATGGTGTCCCCCCACCCCATGGCTAACCGACGGGCTTGTCCCCACTTAACCGTTCGCGGTTGAAAGAAGCAAACCATCAATCCCGCCGAGGCCCTCCGACGAGGCGTAGCTCGTCGGCTAGAGGGCGCCCAGTTTTTACTCGAGTGTCGGGCCGTCCGCTCGCGAATCGGGTTTCGTAACCAGCAATTCAAAATCGCTTTCTGTAAGAATCTTTACGCCCAGCTTCTCGGCTTTCGCCCGTTTGCTACCTGCCTTAGCACCTGCAACAAGGTAGTTGGTCGCCTTCGAGACGCTGCTCGTTGCACGGCCTCCCTGCTGGGCAATCAGCGCCTCGGCTTCTTGCCGGGTGTAGTTTTCGAGCGTGCCGGTAACGACCAGCGTTTTGCCGGCAAAAACGCTTCCGACGATGCGGCTCGATTCTTGCTGCGGCATTTCAAGCGATACCCCCGCTGCGCGAAGCTCCTCGATCACGGCCCTGCCTGTATCGGAGTGCAGGAAGGCGAAGATCGACGCCGCGATCTCTGGGCCGATGCCCGACTTGTTGCCATCGACCTCAAAGGTCTCGATTTCCTCCTGCGTGGCGGCCATCAAGGGATCGATCGATCGATACTGCTGCGCCAAAATGCGCGATGCGGTCGACCCGACATGGGGGATGCCAAGGCCCGAGAGAAGCCGGGGCAAGCCTCGCGATTTGGCTGCCTCGATGCCGGCGAGCAGGTTGTCGGCCTTTTTTTCGCCCATCCGTTCAAGCTTCAGCAATTCCTCTCGCCGCGCATGAAGCTCAAAGAGATCCCCAAACGTGGCGACCATCCCCGAGCCGGTGAGTTGCTCGACGACTTTTTCGCCCATCCCATCGATGTCCATCTGCCCCCGACCGGCAAAATGCTCGAGCCGCTCGCGAAACTGCGCAGGGCATTCGGGGTTCATGCAATACCGGACGGTTTCTTTTCCTGTATCGTCTTGTTCCGACTCGATATCGCCAGCACACTCGGGGCAGCGCCCGGGCGGTTGCGGCACCTTCGCGCTGGCGAGACGCTCTTCGACGAGGGCACGGATGACCTGAGGGATGATTTCCCCCGCTTTTTCGACCACTACCTTGTCGCCGATCCGTAGGTCTTTGCGGCAAATCTCTCCCCAATTGTGGAGTGTCGCGTGCTGTACCGTAGTGCCGGCGACTTGTACCGGTGCGAGCGTCGCCCGTGGCGTCAGCTTGCCTGTTTTGCCAACCTGCCAGGAAATTTCGAGCAGCTCGGTAACGACCTGCTCGGCGGCGTACTTGTAAGCGATGCACCAACGAGGAAACCGACTCGTCTGGCCAAGTTGCTCTTGCCAATCCAACCGGTTGACCTTCACCACCATCCCGTCGACCGCATACGGCAACTTACCTCGTGACGCCTCGAAACGCTCGAGGACCTGCAAGACTTCTTCGATATTCTCGACCACCTGGGTAAGCGGGCTCACCGGTATCCCCCACTGGCCAATCTGGTCGAGGAATTCTTGCTGGGTAACGGGTGATAGGCCAACGAGTTCTCCGCAGCCATGGGCGAGAAAATCGAGCCGTCGTTCGGCGACCTTTTGCGGATCGAGTTGCTTGAGCGTGCCAGCGGTGGCGTTGCGAGGATTGGCAAACGTCGGTTCGCCCACCTCCGCATGCCGCCGATTGAGCCGATCGAAAACGATGGCCGGCATAAATATCTCGCCCCGGACTTCCACGACCTCGGGCAAGGTTTCCTTTTGGCTCGCGGCAAGGACCAGCGGAACCGACCGAATGGTGCGGACGTTTTGTGTCACGTCGTCACCGCGACGCCCGTCACCCCGTGTCAGGGCGCGGACCAACTGGCCCGCCTCGTAACGAAGGCTTACCGCGACGCCATCCATCTTTGGCTCGACAAGATACCCTCCTTCGATTTCACCCACTTCCGATTCAGAAAATTCTAGTTTTTTCGTACATCGAGCGGCCCACTTCCGGACGTCTTCTGGATCGTAGCTGTTATCAATAGAGAGCATCGGTCGGGCGTGGTCGATCGTCTCAAAACCATCGATCGGCTCGCCACCGACCCGCTGCGTCGGGCTATCGATGGTCAGGAGTTCCGGGTGAGCCTGCTCCAAATCTTTTAGCTCTCGGAGGAGGGTGTCGTACTCCCGGTCGCCGATCGTCGGCTCGGCGTCGACGTAGTACCGGCGGTCATGCTTTCGGATCGCCCCCCGAAGGCGCTCGATTTCTTTCGGTACGTCTTCTTTCGGTACGGCAACCATGAGGCTATTCTACACTCCCCCCGATGATTTCCCTACCGCCGACACGCTGGCGATCTCTGTCGGCATCGCGTAATATGAACCGTTTTCGGGCCCCATGACGATGCTTGCCCCCATCTCCGTTCGCGGCGCACGGACGCACAATCTCGACGAGGTCGATCTTGATCTGCCTCGTGGAAAGCTGATTGTCTTCTGTGGCGTGTCGGGCAGCGGAAAAACGAGCATGGCGATTGACACGATCCATGCCGAGGGGCAGCGGAGGTACATCGAAAGCTTTTCGGCATACACCCGCCAATTTTTGCAACAGCTCGACAAGCCGGACGCCGACCGAATCGACGGGGTCCCTCCCACCATTGCGGTAACGCGAGCCGCCCCGAGCCGGTCTTCTCGAACGACGGTCGCTACGGCAACCGACGTGGCAGACTTTCTACGGATTTTTTTCGCCCGTGTGGGGCAACCTCATTGCGTGCAATGCGGCGTTCCCCTCCATCCGGAGTCGCCCGAGTCGATCGCTAGCCATACGGCCACGTACCCGGAAGGGACCCGGCTGCTGGTGGCCTTCGCCACCGATTGCCCCGCCCCGAAGGATAATGAGGCGTGGCGAGCCGAGTGGCGCGAGGCAGGTTTCGTCCGCGTCGTTACACTCAATCAAATGGCACTGAATCATCGGGTCCTGGGCCAGATGACCACCATCGAGGAAGCCGAAATCCCGGAGGAAGGGGGCGAGCTGCTCCTGGTCGTCGACCGACTTGTGGCAGGCCGATCCGAACCGAGCCGCATCCAAGAGTCGATTGAGACGGCGCTCGATCGGGGCGACGGTGCCTGTGTCGTCGTCGCGCAGACGGAGGAGACAACCGCCTCCGAGAGGATCGACATCGATGGCAGACCCTGGCTGCGCCGCGATTACCATCTCGGTCTGCATTGCGCCGTCTGCAATCTCCCCGCCACGTCCCCCGAGCCGCGACTCTTTGACTTTAACAGCCCACTCGGAGCGTGCAGCGCATGCGAAGGGTCGGGTGCGGTTTCGGAAATCGACGGGAAATTGGTCGTTCCCGACGATTCCAAGTCGCTTCGCAACGGGGCCATCGCGTCTTGCCCGGCGTGCGCCGGCGCAAGGCTACGGCCCGAAGCGCTTGCTGTTCAAATCGGAGGGCAGCCCCTTCCTGGTATCTATACGATGGCGGTCCGCGATGCGCAGACTTGGTTCGAGCAATTGTCGCTCAACGCAACGCAAACCGAGGTCGCCCGTCCGTTACTTGCCGATGTTGTTTCTCGACTTCGCTTCTTAGTGGAAGTCGGCGTCGGCTACCTGACACTCGATCGATCGCTCCGTACGCTGAGCACGGGCGAGGCACAGCGCGTCGCCATGACCGCGACACTCGGTTCCAACCTTGTCGATATGCTCTACGTGCTTGACGAACCAACCACCGGCCTGCATCGGACCGATTCGGCCACGTTGCTTGGATCGATCAAGAAGCTTCGCGACCGGGGAAACACGGTGCTGATGGTAGAACACGAAGAGACGCTGATTACCGGCAGCGATCACGTCGTCGAATTCGGCCCCCAGGCGGGGACCGCGGGAGGTCAGATTATTTTTCAGGGGTCCCCTTCGGAACTCCGTTCGACGAAGGGGAGCCCCACCGGTGATTGGCTCGGCTCTCGAAGAATACTGGGGAGCGCCGAGAACCGTCGCCCCGCCACGAGCGGGCAGCTTCGCCTTGTGGGGGCTTCGGGAAATAATTTGCAGAACCTGGAGGTCGAATTCCCGCTGGGGCTCTTTGCCGCAGTCACGGGCGTGAGCGGTGCGGGCAAAAGCACGCTGGTTCGCCAGACCCTTTACCCGGCTCTTGCCGAGAAGTTGCACAAGACCTCGAGCCAGCCAAAGGCTCCAGCGTTCGCCCACGACGACCTACTCGGCGCGGGGCAACTTGAAGACGTCGTGCTGATCGACCAATCCCCCGTGACTCGTTCGTCGCGATCGAATCCGGTGACCTATGTCAAAGCGTTCGACTCGATTCGCAATTTATTCGCCGACCAGCCAGAGGCCTCGTTGCGCGGACTCACGGCGAGCGCGTTTAGCTTTAATGTCGAAGGAGGGCGTTGCGAGCGTTGCGCAGGGACGGGCCAAATCGAAGTCGACATGCAGTTTCTCGCTGACGTCACGATGACCTGTGGCGATTGCCAGGGAGCCCGATATCGCCCCGAGGTGCTCGAGGTCCACTACCGCGGAACGACCCTCTCCGAGGTACTGGAAATGACCATCAGCGATGCCTTTCGTTTTTTTCGAGGAGAGGCCAAGTTACAAGCCAAACTCAAATGCTTGCTTGATGTGGGGCTCCACTACATCCGGCTTGGCCAGCCCGCCAGCACGCTCTCGGGAGGCGAGTCCCAGCGGCTAAAATTGGCGAGCTACCTCTCCGCCAAACGACGGGGGCGGACGCTCTTCCTCCTGGACGAGCCCTCGGCGGGGCTTCATTTTTCCGACGTGGTCCAATTGGTCGACTGCTTCGACGCCTTGATCGAGGTGGGGCATTCGGTTCTGGTAGTCGAGCACAACGTCCCGCTGCTGATGGCAGCCGACTACCTGATCGACCTAGGCCCGGGTGCCTCCGAAAAGGGAGGCCAAATCGTTGCGAAGGGGACGCCCGAAGAGATCGCTCGGTGCGAAGAGTCGTCCACAGGGCGCGTCCTGGCGAGGTCGCTCGAGCGGCAGGCGCAAGCCGCCGCAGAGGCGAGACAAGCAGAGGCAAGACAACAAGAGGAACCACTTGACTGAACCGATCCACATCGAAATCATCGAAGCGTCTGCCATGCTCGCGAAGGTCACTCTACGTCCTCCTATCGATGCAACGGGTGGGGGAAACTTGCGAGTCACAGGAAAAATCCGCGGCCCCTTTTGCGCGAACGCCCAGACCTTGCCCACCGATTTCCTCGTTACGCATTCGCCCGACTCCGCAGGTCCCTTGGGAGCCGCATCGGTCATCGATCCCTGTTACTGGACGCCCGAACTACCGATGACGTATGAAGTCGCCATTCAGGTGATCGATGGAGAACGCGTCGTCAGCGAACATTGCACGACTGTCGGTTTCTCCGGCGAAAATGAGTTGGTGATCGATTCCTAATTTTTGTACCCCAGGCATTTTCGGCCGGAGAACATTGGCACACGAGCCCACGGCATGAAAACCAATCTTCCCCCACTCGACTCACAAGACCGCTACTCCCGGCAGGTTCGCTTCGCGCCGTTGGGCGAAAAAGGGCAGCGACAACTGAGGAAGAGTTCCGTACTCGTCTGTGGGTGTGGTGCGCTTGGCTCGGCGATTGCCAATACTCTAGTGCGGGCAGGCGTTGGGACGGTCCGGATAGTCGACCGCGATTTCTTAGAGCTAAGCAACCTCCAGCGGCAAGTCCTCTACGACGAAGCCGATGTCGCAGCGGGACTCCCCAAGGCGATTGCGGCTGCGGGCAAGCTTCGCGCGATCAACTCAGAAGTCACGATCGAGCCATTCGTTGTGGACGTGACACACAAGAACGTGGAGGAACTAGCAAGCGATGTCGATGCCATCGTCGATGGGTCGGATAATTTTGAGGTTCGATTTTTGCTCAATGACTTTTCCTTGTCGACCGGGAAGCCTTGGGTCTACGGCGGAGTGATCGGTGCGGAAGGACAGTCGATGACCATCCTGCCTGGCGAAACAGCCTGCCTCGCCTGCCTGATTCCCGAGCCCCCACCGCCTGGTGTCGCACCGACTTGTGACACGGCGGGTGTTCTCGGCCCGGCCGTCCAGCTCGTGGCGGCCCTCCAATCGGCGGAGGCAATGAAGCTACTCAGCGGAAACTCCGGTGAAGTCTCGCGCCGGCTCACGATCGTTGACCTTTGGTCCAACCATCTGCGACAAGTCGATCTCGCCAAGCTTCGCGCCGCTGGCAACTGCCGAGCCTGTGACCAGCGGGATTTTGCCTGGCTTGAGGGGCGTCTAGGCAGCAAATCAGCGATTCTTTGCGGCCGCAACGCGGTGCAGCTTCGCCCCGCTAGCAAACAAACGCTCGACTTGCCAGCGATCGCCAAGAGTTTGCAAGACGTGGGAGAGGTACTGGTGAATGACTACCTTCTCCGCGTCAAGACGGCCAACCACACCCTCACTCTCTTTCCAGATGGTCGGGCCATCGTCGCAGGCACTGACGACGAAGCGACGGCAAGGAGCCTTTTTGCCCAGTGGGTCGGAAGCTGAATCGCAACCGTTCACGAAAGCAAAGGAATGCGGATAACCCCTAGCCGACGAGCTACGCCTCGTCGGCTAGGGACAGTACAGAAGGGATTGGCCGCAAAGTTTACCAACTCCCCCCCAAACCCACGGGGCGGGCGTCGCGCTGTTCACCTCGCGCTAATCTCGTACGCCGATACAACCGATCTTACCGTAAGAGCCGTTTCCCGCGCGGCGCACTTCTCCTTCTCTTCTGCCTGTGACTGGGTGACCCAATCATGCCAACCGTCGCGACGACCTCTCGCCCTTCTCCTCTTTCGGGGACGACCTCTTCCCGGAGTTCCCACCGCAAACTCGTTGGCCGAGCGGGGCCGTGGCAACTGGTTCGCATGGTGGCGGAGACCAACCTCGCTAGACTTTACACGGCAAGGCCCGCCGAAGCCGACGAATCGCAGCCAGCTGCCTACATGGTGAAAATGCTCCGCAAGGAATGGTGGCGGGATAGGGCCGCGATTGATACCTTTCGGCGCGAAGCGTGGGTCGGCGGCAAGGTATCCCATCCGAACGTCGTGCCCATCCTTTCGGCCAACGTTCGTCAGCCTCCCTTTTTCACGGTGATGCCATTGCTAGCAGGCGAGACGCTCCGCGATCGACTGGAAGGGGACCGAGGGCCTCAGCCTCTGGTGCCCGAAGTGCTGTGGATCGCTCGGCAAGTGGTGGAGGGGCTCGCAGCGATTCACAACGGGGTCGGTATGGTCCATGGCGACATCAAACCGGAGAACATCCACCTTTCCCAGAACGGCCACGCCACGTTGCTCGACCTTGGCTTCGCCCGAAACCAGAAAGAAACGAACGACTGGGCCAACCGCCCGGTGCTCGGGAGCCTTGCCTACATCGCACCAGAAATCGTCACCAGTGCCTACACCTCCGGCCCAGCGAGCGACCAGTACAGCCTGGGAATCGTGCTCTACGAAATGCTTGCAGGTTGCCGGCCGTTCGACGGAAGCGATCCCGCCGAACTGGTTGCCCAGCATCGTGGGCAAAAACCGATCTGCCTTCGGAGCCATCGGCCCGATATCGCCAAGCCAGTCGCCTCGCTGGTCCACCAACTCCTCTCCAAAGACCCGCTCCGCCGTGGCGGCCCCCATGTTGAATTGGCGGAGCGATTGGTTCGCCTAGAGATCGACTCGTTCGCCGTTCGCGCGACGGCCTGACCGCTGCGGCTACGAAAAAAGGAATGGGCCACCGGTAATCGCAGATAGATTGTAAACTGGCGATGCCGCTTCAGCGGCAGGCGCGTCGCCGCGTCACTCCGACGAGGCGTAGCTCATCGGCTAGGATTCGCGAGATTCGTGGTTTTCCCGGCCTTCGCCTTTTGTGAACGGTTACGATTGCAGCCTAGTCCAACACCGGAACCTCCGCTCCGTCAAGAAAACCGGTGAGTGGCTTGGATCGGATCGGCTGTTGGAGTTTGCGAACCGCTTTGGACTCGATCTGACGAACACGCTCTCTCGTGACCGAAAAAATCTTGCCAACCTCTTCGAGCGTGTAGCTGTATCCATCGGCCAGGCCATAGCGGAGCCGGATAATTTCCCGCTCGCGGTAAGTCAGGTCGCCCATGACGTCATTCAGTCGCGACTTGAGTGCTTCAAGATGGGCGTCGTGGAGCGGGTCGTCCTCGCATTTGTCTTCGAGAAATTCGCCAAAGTAGTTGTCCTCTTGGTCGCCAACCGGCTGGTCGAGCGACAACGTCTGGCGAGTCATTTTTAAGATGCAACGGGCATCTTCGACCCTCATGTCCAACACTTCGGCAACCTCTTCCGGATTCGGGTCGCGGCCATGGGTCTGGAAGAAGTCGACCGTCACAGCGCGAATTTTACTCATCGTATCGATCATATGAACCGGCAACCGGATCGTCCGGCTTTGGTCGGCAATCGATCGGGTAACCGCCTGGCGAATCCACCAGGTGGCGTAGGTGGAAAACTTGTAGCCCCGGGCATGCTCAAACTTATCAACCGCCCGCATTAGCCCCGTGTTTCCCTCTTGAATCAGATCCAGGAAACTCAAGCCACGATTCCGATATCGCTTGGCGATCGAGACGACTAGCCGAAGATTGGCAGCCGACAACTTTCGCTTAGCTGCGTCGTAGGAGGCTCGGCGTTCGATGGTTCGAGCCGCGAGGTGGGCAAGCGTCGCCGGGCTCTCGTGCGTGATTCGCATCAGATACCGCAGCTCGTGATGCAAGTCGTCTTGGCACGGTTGCCTCATGGAGTTGTTGGACGAATGATTCGCCTCCGCCAGTTGTTGCTTTAGCGTCTGCATGCGCTGTCCGATCTGGTGCAATTCGCTCATGATCGGGAGCAACTTGGGGAGCCGAAGATTCATTTCCTCAATCAATCGAACCACTTTATTTCGGCGGCCGATCAACCTGCGCCACGCTGCTTGCCGATTCTTTTCCGGCTGATTTCGACTCACCGCCATGAGATAGTCGGCACGATTCAATCCGAGTAGATGCCAGATCGTTCGGAGGTTGGGGCCCAGACGCTGAAGGATTTGCTTCTTCCCAGCGGTATTGGTGACCGAGATTTCAATTGTCCGGTCGAGCCGCAGTTCACGGCGGTGCACTTTTTCCAAGAGCTCAGCCGCCCCGTGCAGGACAAAATCGTTGCAGAGCATCGTACGACGAAAGCGGGTACGAGTCGACTCGATTTGTTTGGAAGCCGAGATCTCCTCGTCACGGTTCAGCATGGGAATCTCGCCCATTTGCATGAGGTACATTCGGACCGGATCGTCGATATGCGATTCCGACCCTTCCTCCGGTCCGTCGGCGTTGTATCCGCGATCTTCCGAATCGTTGGCCGTCTCGGGGGCGACCGGCGTGGAGGGCAATCGGCTGTCGCCCGGACGAGGGCCGCCAGAAAGAGGGCCGTTAGACGAATGGCCATTGCGAGGAGGGGCAGGCTTCGTGGCGGTGCGGGAGCGGGGCACGGCGATTCCTTTGGCTGGGCGTCAACAAGGGAGCAAATCTCTCCTTTCCCCTTTGCATCCGCCGCGCCATGGACACCCCTCCACCCAAGCCGTTGACCGCAACCCCTTACAAAGACAATACTTAGGGGAAGATAACCACCCTTGGAGCGAAGCCGCCGACTCACCCACTTGTGGTCCACTTACCACATTCCCGTTGGCGGTTGTGGCCAATTGGCATCATGCCCCGGCGGCTACCACCGCTCGGATCCGAATCTCTCGCCGTTCTCCCTAAGAAGCTCCGCCCATGGCCACGCCTAACGCCTCGATCGATGTGAGGGTCACCCCGCCGGTCGGCACGATCGTGCTCAACCGCCCTGCCAAACGCAACGCTCTCTCGCAGACGCTGATCGCAGAGCTAAGCCAGGCGATCGGTGACATGCAGCAAGAAAAGCGGGTTCGGGCCGTTGTGCTCACCGGCGCAGGCGATGCCTTTTGTGCAGGCCGCGATCTTCAAGAGATGGCCAGCGATGCCAACAATCACGAAACGGGCAATGCGGACGGCTCTCAAAATTGGGCCGATCAGGAGGCGGCCTGCTGCGATCTGATTGGCGATCTCCTCACGCTCCCGAAACCAACCATCGCGGCGGTCAACGGCCCGGCGGTCGGGTTGGGCGTCGGGCTAGCCCTAGCGAGTGACTTCATCATCGCCTCACGAGATGCCTCCCTCGGTCTGCCGGAAACTCGCTATGGCTTGGTCGCGGGTGTTGTTGCACCGCTGCTCGCCTATCGAATCGGTGCGGGGCCCGCCTCCCGGCTGCTGATGGCGGGACAATTGCACGACGCCCAGGAAATCTACCGCATGGGGCTTTACCATGAACTGGTAGCGAACGATCTCTTGTGGGCCCGCGCCGTGGAAATTGGTACCCAATGTGCCGCAGGCGCACCCCAAGCCATCAGCCTCACCAAGCGGCTCCTCCTCGACACGGTCGGCGAAAAACTCCTTACCGACCTCGCCTGCGGCGCGATCGCCAGCGCCACCGCCCGCACCACCGATGCCGCCACCGAAGGCTTGCGAGCCTTTGTCGACCGGCGCGATCCAGAGTGGGAGTAGGAGATTCGCCTTCCAGCGTAACACACCGATTCCATGAGCCATCTTCCACTCTGTCTGTTTACCCTGCTCCCTCTATTTCAAGCGGTGGGCGAACTCACCGCAATGCACTGGACCGGCACACTGCGGAAACCGCGCCGGGCAGAGTGGACCTACTTTGCCGTGGCGATTCCCTACAAGCTCATGCTGGTCGTGGCGATTGCCGAGCACCTACTCATCCCAACGCACCCCAGCAGTGGGAGGATCGTTGGCGGCAGCCTACTCGCGGCAGTCGGCATCGCGATCCGTGTCCGTGGGCACTTCGACTTGAGGGGCGCTTTCTCGCCCTACGTCGAGATGTCGCCCAACCAGCAAATCACCAACCGTGGCCTGTATGCCATCCTCCGCCACCCGATGTACCTCGGGAGCCTTCTCCTTTTCCTCGGTCTACCACTCCTCCTGGCAGGGCGGGTCGCTTGGTTATTTTCCCTCTTCGCAGCCCTCGGGATCCTGCTACGAATTGCCAAGGAGGAAGCGTTTCTTTCGGAAGAACTCGCCGGCTACCCGCAATACATGAAGCAAACCTGGCGGCTAATCCCCTTTGTCTATTGATCCACCCGCCGGATCATCCAGCCAACGCAACCGCTTGGCTTGGCGTGGCTAGTTGGCTGCCTGCGCGTGTGATAGTTTTGTCGTTGTTCTCGCCATCCGCCTCACCGCTAGTCCCCTGTCTGTTTCTCATGTCGAACACCTCGTTGCTCAACACCCTCGAATCGGCCGTCAGCGCCGACAATCTGACTGCCGCCGCAGCCGAGAATATCCGCCTTTGGCTGACCGAGCCGAAGTACGCCGACTATGCCGATCAAGTCGCCGAGCATATCACGAGCGAAAAGTGGCAAGCGCTCGACGATGCCTTTTGGACGACCCTCCCCTTCGGCACCGGTGGCCGCCGGGGACGCATGTATCCGATTGGTTCCAACACGATCAACGACCGGACCATCGGCGAAAGCGCCCAAGGCCTTGCCGACTACGTGAAAGAGACGCTCGGCACCGGCGCCGACCTGTCGTGCGCCATCGCCCGCGATACGCGCCATCGCTCGGAAGATTTCGCCCGACTCTGCGCGGAAATCATGGTCGCCGCCGGATTTAAGGTCTACTTCCTCAGCGGCTATCGGAGCACGCCTGAGCTCTCGTTCGCCGTCCGATTCAAGAACTGTTCGTGCGGCATCATGGTGACCGCGAGCCATAATCCTCCGAGCGACAACGCCGTGAAGGTCTACTGGTCGAGCGGCGCGCAGTTGGTACCACCTCACGATGAAGAGGTCATCGACCGCGTGATGACTACCGACCAGATTGTGCGAGCCGACTTCGACGAAGCGGTAGCAAGCGGCCAGATCATCGCTTGTGAAGAGGAAGTCGATCGCGCGTTCCTGGACGCAGTGATCCTGCAAGCCACGCCTGGTCCGCGCGATCTCCGGGTGCTTTACTCCCCCCTGCATGGCGTTGGGGCGACTTGCGTGCTACCGGTACTGGAGCGGAATGGATTCCAGGACGTAGAACTCTTCGCCCTTCATGCCGAGCCGAGCGGCGACTTTCCCAACGTACCAGGACATGTCTCCAATCCCGAGAATCCCCGAGTCTTCGACGCCCTCATCGAACGCGCCCAAGAGTCAGGTGCGGATGTTTGTCTGGCGACCGATCCCGACTGCGACCGCCTGGGCGTTGCGGCACCCCTTGTTTTCGGCGGTGACGCGTGGACGACGTTCACCGGAAATCAGATTGGTGCGTTACTCTCCGACTATGTCTTAGAGACTCGGCAAACATCCCCTCAGCATTTCCAAGTCACCACACTCGTTACCACGGGACTCATTCGCCGCATTGGGGAGAGCTATGGTGTCCAAACGGTGGACGATCTCCTGGTCGGCTTCAAATGGATCGCTCAGGCCATCGACGAGAGGAACGCCGAACTGTTTCTCTTTGGTACCGAAGAATCGCACGGCTACATGGCAGGACAACATGTCCGCGACAAGGATGGCGCCGTCGCCTGTCTGCTCGCCTGCGAATTGGCTGCCAAGCTCAAGGCCGAAGGCAAGACCTTGCACGAAAAGCTGGACGACCTGTTCTGGCAGCATGGTCTCCACGCCGAGCGAACCGTCTCGGTCATGATGCCCGGCAGCGACGGCATGGCGAGGATGAAAGAGGTCATGGCGCAATTCCGCAGCGCTCCTCCCACCGAAGTGGGGGGAATCGCCGTTGCCCAGCGGCGAGACTACTTGGAAAACAAGACGACCTTGGCGGATGGAACGACGACGCCTCTTCCCCAACCGCACGGTGATTTGGTGATGCTCGACCTAGCGACCGACGGCAATTACATCGCCTGTCGGCCGAGTGGAACGGAGCCAAAAATCAAGTTCTACATGTTCGCCTTCACTCCGGCCGAGCAGCTCCATGACCTTGCCGCCACGAAGGGCCAGATGGAGGGCCGTCTCGACGCGATGGAAGCCGACCTGAGAAACTTCGCCGGCGTCTGAACCAGCTTCCCAGGGCGAGACGCAGCGAATCTGCGTATCAATCTGACCCGAAGTGCAGTCAATTTGATGACAAATCTCCGGGCAATTCGGGGTGGGATGAGAAATTGATATCGACGTAAGTTCAATGATGAAAACAAGTTGTCGATTTTTAATCCAGTTTGGCACGCCCTTCGCTTTTAGGTCAGGTCAGAGTGGCAAGCGAGTGCCGCCGACCGCAAGACCTGATCCTGAGGAGACCCAAACCATGACCAAGCTCATCCTTCCCGCCGTAGCCCTGTTCGCTTTGACCTTCGCCTTCGCAACGGCCGATAGTGCCGAAGCGCGTGGCTTCCACCGCGGCGGTGGCGGCATCCATATCGGTGGCGGCGGCATCCACGTTGATGTTGGCAATCCACGTGGCTTCCAGGGCGGCGGCCACGGATTCAACGGTTATGCCCAGCCTCACTGGGGCGGTGGATGGGGCGGTGGCCATGGGTGGAACGGCGCGGGCCACCAAGGCTACTGGGGCAATGGCCACGTCGCCATTCAGCCAGGCCACTGGAATGGTGGTTACTCCGACTACCTGCACCACTAAGCCAACGGTTGGCTCGTTGACTCTCCTACCGGCCGGCAGCGGAACGAAGGTTCTGCCGCCGGTCGTTTTTTCGTGCGCTATCCGCAAGAGTCTGATACGATGGCACCACCCTTGGAATGGCTCCAACGTCAACCTTTGTCGCACCAGGGTGAAGCGAAGAATCCGACTTCTCCGAATGGATATCCGTGGCGGACAAAGACCAACCACCCGAACTGATCGAATCGACGCCAGCCGGCGATACGGGTGAACCCGCGCCCCCTCTTCTGAAAACTCAGGCCGAGTTCTTTCAGCGGGCGGGGGAGAAGGTCCGTAGTAAATTCCCCACGACGCCGGGCGTTTATCTTTTCCAAGACCAGCAGGGACGCGTCGTCTATATCGGCAAAGCAAAAAACCTGCGGACTCGGGCCGGCAGCTACTTCCTCCAAGCGGCCGCCGAAGAGACGCGGACCACGCAGCTTGTCCGCGAGGCGTACGACATTGACTATCTTGATGCCGAAAGCGAGGTCGATGCGCTGCTGATGGAAGCTCGGCTGATTAAAGACATTCAGCCTCGATTCAACCGCGATCTGCGTGACGACAAATCCTTTCCCTATTTGCAGATCACGACCCACGAAGACTTCCCCCGCGTTGAAATCACCCGTGAGCCCCGTTCCTCGGGCGTTAAACTCTACGGACCTTTTACCAGCGTTGGCAGCTTGCGCGGCGCGCTGCAGGTGCTGCAACGGATTTTTAAGTTCCGCACTTGTTCGCTCGACATCGTCGATGGCGACGAGCGTTGGCGATGGTTCCGGCCTTGCTTACTGGCGTCCATCAACCAATGCACTGCACCTTGCAATTTGCGCATTAGCAAAGAGGATTATCGAAACGACGTCCGGCGGCTACGGAAGTTTCTCGATGGCAATCGCAAGTCGCTTGTCAAGGAAATGCAGAAAGAAATGCAAGCAGCGGCAAGCGAGCGGAAGTACGAACAGGCGGCCCGGCTTCGGGACGAAATTTCCCTTTTGAATCGCATCAAAGAACGAGGGGATTTGGAGCAGCACGAACAGCCAGAGGTGTTTTATGTCGACCCGAAAAAAGGCCTTGCCGGATTGCAAAAGGTTCTCGGCCTGGCGACCCTCCCCCGTACGATCGAAGGAGTCGACATCGCTCACCTCGGTGGCCAGGAGACTGTCGCGAGCCTCGTGCAGTTTATCGACGGCTTGCCGTTCAAGCCGGCCTATCGGCGGTTTCGGATCCGCGAAGTCGAAGGGATCGACGACTACGCCAGCATTCGTGAGGTGGTGGCGAGGCGGTTCCGCGGATTGCAGGAGGCGCACGAAATGTTCCCCGACATTCTTTTGATCGATGGCGGCAAGGGACAACTTCGCCGCGGACTCGAAGCCTTCAGCGCCCTGGGCATCGAGCCGCCAACGGTGTTGTCGCTCGCGAAGAAGGAAGAGCTGCTCTACGTTGCCGGACGCGAAGAACCGCTCCGCCTCAGCCGCCATTCGTTCGCCCTGCGGCTCTTGCAGTACGTCCGCGACGAATCGCACCGATTCGCCCAGCACTACCACCATCTGCTCCGCCATAAGCGAACACTTGGCGATCCGTAAACGGAGATCGTCAAGATCTGCGGGCGGCTTCGGTCAGCATCACGACCACTCCCATCCGGGCGAGTGATACGACCGGCAGAGAGGGCACCGTCCGTTTTGGAGTCGCACTCCTGCCATCCGGCACGCCGCATCATGCTATCGACTCCCATTGGCCAACGATTGCTGGACAAGTTGGGTAGCCTATGCCATCTATTGTAGTAGCGTCTCGTCTTGTTTTCGGCGATTGCTTTCCTTCTACCGGACCCTGCGAATGGAAGACTTACTCTCGCAAGCATTCAACTCCGCAGTATTGGGATCCGCCTTGGCAACCCCGGTGGCTTCACGTCCCGGAGTGATGGACGACGAGACCCCACGTTCGGATCCGTTCCCTCGAGCCCCTAGGGAACCGAAATCACTGGTCGAGGCAGGCGTTTCCGAGTCGGAACTCGATGCGTTGGTGCTCAAAAATTTGCTACAGCTGGGCAACTCCTCCGGTAGCCAGACCGCCAGTGAGCTTTGTTTTCCCCGCCCTCTGGTGACCGATTCGCTTGAGAGGCTTCGTGACGAGCTCCTGGTAGCCATCAAGACCTCCATTGGCGTGGGCGACTACCTCTACCAACTGACCGAAGCAGGACTTCGCCGGGCTCAGCAACATGCGTCCCGATCGAATTACGTCGGTGCTGCCCCCGTGCCGCTCGCCTCGTATCAACTGGCGACTCGACAACAGTCGATCCAAAAGATGAAGCTCGACCTAAAAAAGCTCTCTGCCGCTTTTGCCGACATGAAATTGGAGCCGAAGCTACTAAGCCGACTGGCGCAAGCGATCAACGACGGGCGAGGATTGTTTCTCTTTGGCAACCCTGGCAACGGCAAGACGACCATTGCCGAGCGCCTCTGCGATGCGTTTGGCGAATACCTGTGGATCCCGCGAATGATTGGCGTCGGCGGTGACCTGATCCGCCTGTTCGATCCCAGTTGTCACGAGCCGATTGAAATACCGGAATTACAGGACAGGAATTACGATCGGCGGTGGATTCTCATACGCCGGCCCACCGTCATCGTCGGCGGGGAGTTGACCTTGGATCAGCTCGATGCAAGCTACAACCAGGCGACTGGTATTAGCGAGGCGCCGGTGCATCTCAAGGCGAATGGCGGCGCGCTCGTGATCGATGACTTTGGTCGCCAAAGGGTCAGCAGCACCGACATTCTCAATCGATTGATTGTTCCCCTCGAAAAGCAGATCGACTACCTCAATCTGGCTAGCGGCCGCCAGATTCAAGTCCCCTTTGACTTGCTCTTCGTTCTGTCGACCAATCTTGAACCGCGTGAGTTGGTCGACGAGGCCTTTCTTCGGAGAATTCCCTACAAGATCGAAGTCGCTAATCCGACCGAACAGGAGTTTTGTTCGCTCTTCGCCCTACTTGCCCAGAAGGAAGGCTTTGCATGCGAACCAAAGACGATCGAATACTTGGTTTCCCGTCACTTCCGGGCCAAGAAACGCCCGATCCGATTCTGCCATCCGCGTGATTTAATGCGGCAAATCAAAAACTACTGCGACGTTCATGACCTACCGAAAACGATCATGCCAGAGACCGTCGAC